>JBJHCR010000046.1:0-28525 GCA_050486105.1 Vulcanimicrobiota bacterium | reverse complement strand
TATCGGAAGCACCAGCCTGCCCGGCATCTTGGGTGGTCAGAGCATCAACCCCTCGCCTGTATAGGCCAGTCGCGACCGCTGGCGGAACCATCTCATCGAGGTAGAAACGTACCCGAGAGCGCGTTGGCAAGGCTTCGATTTCAGGCAATACGGCTCTGATTTTGTTTCTTCAGTCGCTCCACGATCCGCTCGCCTTGACGAACCTCTTCCCGGATCTCTTCTAGATTCTCAAAGTAGTAGGCTAGAGCTACATGAACTTTAGCCAGGGGAATTCCGTAGGTATCGGCGATCTCGTCAGGGTTCTTCCCCTGAACCTCGCTCATCCCCGCGATGTCCTGGACGCGTATCCGGTGACCTTTCAAACACGCCTTCCCCCCGCAGATCCCTGGTGTCTTTTCTATGTAGTCTTCGAACATCTGGCCTCCATCATAGCACTTGGTCTAAAACCTGAGAAGATCTCGGTGATCTCGAGGCCCCATGTTGATTGGAGTGAATGTGTTATGCACTATCTCGAGAGCTAGGCGGAACGCCGAAACCCTGCTATCCTCTACGACATTGGTAGACCCTTGTAGAATTCATCTATGCTTGTTCTCAATACCTCATCCAATAAGTTCAATCCTCAACTCGACCCCTTTCCTGGAGCAACAGGTCGATTCGCCAAGCCCTATGATTTTGACGAGGTGCCCAGACAGGCCCCTCTCTTGGCGGAAGTGTACTGCCTCGATCAAGACTTCGTCTCTTACAAGGTGCAAGGGATCATTTGCGATTCTGGGGAGAGCCCTGGCATCCGTCCCGTTATGCTGTATCAGAACCTAAGAGAACGACGAGAGGACCAGGGCCACTTCCCGCTAGGTGCCGTCGTTCGATACCGTAACCGCTGGAGAAAGAAAGACCCACCAGAAGTAAGCTTGATGGGCTACCGAATTGTCACCTTCTACGACAAAGTGCTGGTTGACTCCGATAGCCGTGCGACGGAGCAACTCCAAGCTTATCGCTGGAAGACCAAAGAACGCGAATTTGAAGGTCCCTTTGCGGTTAAGCTCAGTGTGAGTGGGAGGGTCCTAGAAGCTACCCGTAACGGAATCCTCACTCGATACCCGAGCAATGAACTCGCCTACGGGTACCATCTCTTCGTCAACCGGAGCTTTGCTTGCTTGATTCTACCCTCTTGAGCGGGCGGCGGGTTGATATACTCGAATGAAGCCCAGCTGCCAGGGCCCTTTGACCATCACCCCGACGGTGGCCGATTCCCGGTCCGCATGCAGTGGCCTCAAGGGAGCATCGAAGGAATTGGCAAGCTCTCTCCAGGTCGATTCAGCGACGGACTGGTATCTTTCCCATTGGTTTTGAGCACCAGAAGCAACGAGGTCAGACTGGCGGTCACCTGCTACAGTGTCTCTCCCGTGTAACCGAGGACAGGAAACCAAAGAATCGAGTTGTCAGGACCATGGATGAGGGGAAAAGACATGGACTATGAACTGGCGCGCTGAGTAGCCCCAGGGAATCGCCCCCTGGGGCCCTCGCAGAACCGGACAACCGGACGTGAACCTCTCGACTGGGCATAGAGGGACATGCTAGACTTAAAGGCCATGATCGCGACAGGAGACAAGATTCAGGACCGGCCACTCTACCTGTACTCCGAAGTAGGGCGTATGCTGGGAATGGATCGGCGTACGATCGTTCGGTGGTTCGAGGGATATGAAGCAACCCGAAAAGGAGTCAACGTCGTCTATCCTCCCTGGCTGCACCAACCAGAAGGAGGACTGTTGTCTTTCACCGACCTCATCGAGCTTTGGTTCGTGCGACAGTTCCAGAAGCATAGGGTTCCTCTCGAGAAGGTTAGGTCCACTTACCGTCTCATGTCGGAAAAATGGGACACCCCCCACCCCTTCCTAAAAAAGAACTTATGGCTCGTCGTCGGTAAGCGGATCTTGGCTGTTGATATTGCCAACGACCCTGACGCCACAGTCGTTTCCGATCCAGAATCCTGTCAACTCTATCTCGACAAGATCGCTTTGGAGGTCGGCAACAAGATTGCATTCGACGACCAAGATTTCGCCTGTCAGTGGTTCCCACTGGGGAAGGCCAAGCCGATCGTAGTCGATCCCGCCTTCGGCTATGGTGTACCGACCATAAAAGGGCATCGGCTGCGGTCCAAGGACGTGTACCAACTCTGGAAGGCCGAAAATGAGGATGTGGAGCTAGTCTGCGAAGCCTATGACATAACCCCTGAGGAAGTGGAAGCGGCAGTTACGTGGGAGACCTCCAGAAACTAACCTTCATTCTCGACGAAAACATTCCTATACTTCTGTGCGTTGAGTGGGCCAGTAAAGCTGGGCGAGGAGGCGCCGTCCTGGCAAGGAGTACCGAGCGCATAATATTGGACATATTTGAGTGAGATACGACGCAGCCAGAACGGATGGATCCTCGGCCAGAATGCGGACGACTCAACGCACAGAAGTATAAGCACGTCGCAAAATCCCTAAGGGTTTTGAAGCTCCCACGCATCGCTCATTTTGGAGAACTCGGCTTGCGTGGGGTGAGGGACGACGTTTGGTTGCGCGAGCTTTCCGGACACGGTTTGGTTGTTTTGAGTAACGATCATCGGCTCTTGGCCGTGCCGCACGAAAGACAAGCTCTGCAATCCTCCGATTTGGGCTTCATTGCCATTAAGGCCGGAGAAAAGAAGATTTGGGAGCAGGCCAGAGACATTCTGCGCTGGTGGGACAGAATTTCTGTTGCCAGCGAGGAAGACACTCGCCCGTTTGTCTACAAACTCACCAAGACCACCTTTGAACCTATTGCTCTATCAGCAGAGAAAAGACAAACTGGCAGTGATACAACCCTTCCCAGCTAGAGGCAAGCAAGGCTCCCCCATCCGTCGACAGCTTCTCGACCAAGTCAGGTGTACCAAGGAAGGCGAACCCTGCTGAGCAGTGAATACGCCCGTCATGTGGGAAGAACAATGTGACGCCGCCGAGAATATTCGAGAACGCTTCGGGTGGCAAAAGGCTGCCGGCTACCTGATTGGTGAGAAACTTGTCGCCTACCTTACGCACGGGCCCGCGCTTTCCGAAAATGATCTGCAGGCCCTCCGCAGTCGCATCCTCGAGATTTTTCCCCGTGAGCATCTAGAAGAGTACTTCAAACAAGTCCAGCGCTCTGGGCCCTTGAGCCATATCGCTGATGACAACCAATACAGCGAGATGATCGGCCTCGGAATGGTGGAAACTTCCCCCGCTGCCGCGGCTGCCGACTTACTGGCCATGGAAAAGGCACGCCAGTTCCTTCTGGGCTGACCCGCCCCTCCCAGGCATCTGCCCTTCCATAGCGCGGTATTGTCCACGCCTTTTCTGAGTCTGTCATACCGTTCGAGGATTCCGGCAGGCTGCAAAGAATCGGGGTCTATGGACACTGTGCTCCCTCGCACCTCCCCTGCAGACCTTCGTGACACTATCGTGGAGGCGGTGATTAAGGATGTTCACGGTCCCGCCGGTGGGCCCGAAGAGGAACTCGATGCCAGTAAGCATCGTCCCAGCCAGCGCTACTTGGTGGGAAAGCTTGCCCCTATAGATCAGTGGGTGACTCCGCACGAATCCGAGGGCATCGGAGACAAAAGTTGCGAGGAGTCCGAAGACGGAACCTCGGACATCAGCTCACTTCCGGCGACCACTTTGCTCCCGTCTTCCATTGGGCTCTCATTCTCTGTGCTGCCCGAGGTCTCCGAGCTCCTGGTGAAGGTTCAATTCGGCACCTATTTCAAGACCGACAGCGAAGTGCTCACCGACGAAAAGAGCGGCCATTCCCTGTCGGTCTGGAAGAGGATCCAGCATCAGACCGAGATCCCTGTGAACCTATCGGACGATGGGGCGCGCCGTATGGACGAGTTCTATAGCCCCATTCCCGAACTCTATCTGAGCGTCCACTCCAGGCTATCGGGAGACAAGAGTTGTCGGGTTGTTTCCCTCTTTTTGGTGAACGGCCAACAAGAGGAGAGCAAGAGCAAGCGTGACGAGGTATCGCTCTTTCAGCCCAGCTTGGAGTTGCGGGCCAAGGATGGTTCAGAGATCTTCCTGGAACGCCCCAAGTTGAAGACTCGAGGTCGCCTCAGCGAATCCTACTGGAACGAGACTCGAGCCAACGCCATGCGCTACCGCGATCAGGGCGAGTTTGCCGTGGGGCACGGAGTGTCTGTCTCTGTTGAGCGCCAAAACAATAAGGTCACCGCTTTGCGAACCAGCACCGTACCGCGTTTCGAAGTGGCGATGCAAACCGAGCCAGAGATAGACGAAGCTCCTCGTCTTAAAGATCTCACCTTGGACATGGAACGCTTGGGCGCTATCCCGGACGGCCAGTTCACCCAAGCTCTGGTGCCGCTGATAGAAGCATACCAGGCCTGGATTGAAGAACAGCATCTGCGCCTTAGCGAGCCGGAGCTCAAGGAGTATGAGGAGCAGGCTGAAGCCGCTTTGGATGGTTGCCTAAGAGCCGTGGCCCGATTGAAGGCGGCCTGCCGTGTGCTCGACGAGAACAAGGACGCCGCAGCCGCCTTTCGCTTTGCCAATCAAGCCATGGCTCGACAGAGGATCCGGTCTATCTATGCTTTCAAAGCAAGACGAGGCGAAAGACTTTCCGTTGAGGAGCTGGAGAAGCCGGACAATCGCTCCTGGCGCCTTTTCCAATTGGCATTTTTTCTCCTGAATGTCCCTGGTTTGGCCGACCCAACTCATCCGGAACGAAGCGATCCAGAAGAGGGAGTTGCCGACCTCCTCTGGTACCCCACCGGAGGTGGCAAGACGGAAGCCTATCTTGGCGTGGCCGCCTTCACCATGGCCATAAGGCGACTTCAAGGACGTCTAGAGGGATTCGACGGAAGTTGCGGGGTCACCGTGCTGATGCGCTACACCCTGCGGCTTCTCACTCTTCAGCAATTTCAAAGGGCCAGCGCTCTGGTTTGTGCCTGCGAGGATCTTCGACGGGAGATGTTCGATAAAGGGGACGCTCGCTGGGGGTCCGAGCCCTTTCTGATAGGATTGTGGGTCGGACAGAAGACCACTCCGAACCGAACGGTTGATGCCGACGAAGCCATCAAGCAGTCTCGCGGTGGCAGCTGGAACAGATCGGTCAGCGGCTCGCCCCTGCAGCTAACCAGCTGCCCCTGGTGCGGTAGTGCGATCTTGCCCGGAAAGCATGTCGAAGTTGAGAGCTATGATAAAGGCCGCGCCCGAACCGTCATCTACTGTGGGGACCCCATGGGTGATTGCCTTTTCAGTCGACGAAGGTCCCCGGGGGAAGGCCTCCCCGTGGTGACCGTAGACGAAGAGATCTACCGGCGACTTCCCTCTTTACTTATCGCCACCGTAGACAAATTCGCCCAGATGCCTTGGCGGGGAGAAACCGGGATGCTCTTTGGCAGGGTGAGCGCTTGGTGCCCCAGGCACGGTTTTCGCTCCCCCGACGTCAAAGATAGCGATTCTCACCCCAAGAAGGGGGCCTTGCCATCTGTAAAGTCCCAGCTCTTAGGGCCGCTTCGTCCCCCCGACCTGATCATTCAAGACGAGCTTCATCTCATCAGCGGGCCTTTGGGAACCTTGGTTGGACTTTTCGAGAGTGGCGTAGACGAACTTTGCACTTGGACCTATGGGAGTCAGCGAATCAGACCCAAGATCATTGCTTCTACAGCCACCGTTCGTCAGGCCGCCGAGCAAATAGAGGGGGTCTTCGCCCGCAAGGTGCAGATTTTTCCCCCGCCGGCTCTGGACTCAGAGAACAACTTTTTCGCTCGAAGCCGATGCGTCAAGAAGAAGCCTGGGCGACTCTACCTGGGGATCTGTGCTCCAGGGATGAACATCAAAGGTACCCTTATTCGGATCTATTCAGCCTTTCTCTCTGCGGCTCAGCAGGTCTATGACCGGCACGGTCTGGCCGCCGACCCCTGGATGACCTTGACGGGATACTTCAGTTCCATTCGAGAGCTGGGCTCCATGCGCCGTTCCTGTGACGATTCCGTAAGGAGCTGGGTACGTAACTACCAAGAACGGGGGCTAGCCACGCGCTATATCTCCACTCCTGAAGAGCTGACCTCCAGGGTGTCCTCAGGACGAATCCCCGAACTCTTGGAATTGCTTGAAGTGCCCTTCGATCCCCAAGCAGAAACGGCTCGGAAGGAGGCCTATAAAGCCAACCGAAAGGCCAAGACTCGAAAACCCATCGATATCCTGCTGGCCACCAATATGATCTCGGTGGGAGTGGACGTTGGTAGGCTGGGGCTGATGGTGGTAGCGGGCCAACCGAAGAACACCGCTGAGTACATCCAGGCCACCAGCCGTGTGGGCCGAGCCAGCCCGGGCATCGTGTGCACGGTCTACAACTGGGCCCGCCCCAGAGACCTCTCACACTACGAAAAGTTCGAGCACTTTCACGCCACCTTCTATCAGCACGTAGAAGCTTTGAGTGTAACGAGCTTCTCGTCTCGTGCTCTGGACCGAGGGTTAACCTCTCTCGTGACCGCGGTGGTGCGCTTGCTGGACCTTCGATACAACGGAAATCCGGATGCGGAGAAGCTTCAGGGTGACGATCTCGAACTCAAGCACCTTTTCGAGGAGATCGCCAAACGAGCAGGGAGAGTGGGCGGAGAGCGCGCCGAGCGAGAGGTGAGAGCGGGAGTAGAGAAGCGCTTGAGGGCCTGGCAAGCAAGAATAGCCAACCTGCAAGATGGAGCGCGCTTGGGCTACAGGGAGCAGAGGGACGGCCTGACCCAGGGCTTACTTGAACAAGCTACCGGAGACGTTTGGACTGATTGGACGGTGCTCAATTCTCTGCGCAACGTTGAGGCTCAGGTAGGACTCATTCTCGCCGGTCAAGAGAACGAGGAATCGCCATGAGTTCTTTTGCCCGCCGGGTAGGTGAGCTTCGGCCCAGCCAACTGATCTTCACCTTCGGCGTTGGCGCCATCGTGGAGCTGCCCTATCTTTCGGTCATGGTCATGGGCTTGGACGAATGGCAACCCACCTACACCCCGCTGTACGAACCTCGCCTCTTGGAAGCCGTGCAGAGGTACCACAAACAGGTCGGGGGCAAAATCGAGCAACTGGTTTTGCCCCCCAGCGCTTCCCAGGACGGCCCCTTCGATCCGTTTTCCAAGGAAGCCAGGGTGGGGGTCCCGGTAGCTCCCTTCCCCGGGTGGATGTATTGCCCGTTCTGCAACCTTCTCAGCAAAACCGATAGCGGTCACTTCACCCTTAAGGGCGACCCCTTCCGTCCCGATCAGATTCGTTTCCAGCATCACAACTGTCCGAAGGCCAAAAAGCCCACGGTCTTACCGGTCCGGTTCTTGGGCTCTTGCAAGAACGGCCACCTCCAAGACTTTCCCTGGCGCAGGTTTCTCACCGGTGGGAAACCTTGCATCAAAGGCGCTCTGTGTGAAAAGAGTGCTCTGCGTTTATATGAATTTGGCACCAGTGGCTCCCCTTCGGAGGTCTTACTCAAGTGCGACGAATGCGGAGAGTCTCGGAACATGGCCTCTGCCTTTTCTAAAGATAAGGGAACATTGGGGGAATGTGAGGGGCAAAGACCCCATCTTCGCGACCATGCCGAAGCCTGTACGGAACAACTGGAAACGGTTCTGGCCGGAGCCTCTAACGTTTGGTTCCCCTTGACCCTTTCTCTGCTCTCTATGCCGGAAAGGAAGGACGAACTGGAGCAATTGGTGCTCGACCATTGGAGTGAACTCAAAGAAGTAGAGAGCGAGCGCGAACTCGGCCGACTTCTAAAGTTCCTACCTAAGCTGAAAAGCTATGCTGTGGCTGAGCTGTGGACCAAAGTGAAGCAGGCGAGTGAGAGTCCTCAGGATGCTGAGGAGGCAGAGGAGACGGACCTCAGAAAGCCCGAGTGGGACCTGTTCACGAATCCCGCCACGGCTCCATCAACACCGGATCTCGACTTGCAGGAAGTGCCGGTTCCGCCGGGTTTTGAGCCTTTTTTGAAACGGGTGGTGCTGGTTCATAGGCTGAGAGAGGTTCACGCCTTCCTTGGCTTCACCCGTCTAGAGTCGGTAGGAGACTTCGGTGGCCTGGAAGAGATTCCTGACCATCGCTGGGTTCCCATATCAAGAAAGAAGCCGGAGTTCTTGCCCGCCGTGGAAGTGAAGGGTGAGGGCGTCTTTCTGGAGTTCAAAGAAGATGTCTTGGAAAGCTGGCTGGACAAACCCGCAGTGGTGGCCCGCGGGCGACAGCTCTTTAGCGCCCACGAAGCCTGGAGAAGAGTGAGACGAATCCCCAACCCGGACCGCCACTTTCCAGGTATGCGTTACGTGCTCTTGCATACCTTGGCCCACGCACTGATGAGACAGTTGGTGCTAGAGTGTGGCTATTCTGCCGCCTCCATCCGCGAGCGCCTGTACGCAACCGACTCTGACGACGGCACACCCATGGCAGGGATCTTGCTTTACACCGCCACTCCCGACAGCGAAGGCACCCTGGGTGGCCTGATCGACTGTGGCCGCCCGGAAAACCTCTACCGCCATCTCCATCAGGCCTTGGAAGTGCAGAAGCTGTGTTCTTCCGATCCCCTTTGCGCCGAACAGCTGCCGCTCACCTCGGGTCTCACTCTGCATGGAGCAGCCTGCCACGCCTGTCTCTTTGCCCCGGAGACCTCCTGCGAGCGGGGCAATAAGTATGTAGATCGGAACTGCCTGGTTCCCACCCTCGCAAGAGCGGATCTGTCGTTCTTCGAAACCGTGGAGCCCGGAGAAGCCCCACATCCGGTGTTGCCCCTCCCCGAGCTTAAGGTGGAACCAAAACCAATTTGGCCCGAAGTGGTGCCCCTTGCTGAGGAGCTTCCTCAGGAGGGTCCTATTCCGATTTATGAATTTCGTCCTACGGGAGAGAAGGTGGAGGTCGGTCGTTGCCGTTATGAGCGTTTCGGAGAGGTTGCCAAGGAGCAGGGACTGTTTGCCATAAAGGCTCCAGGCGGTTTGGAGAAAGAAGTGGAGCCAGGCCGCCTCTGCCTCATGAAGCAGCTGAGCCTGAAGGATGACCTCCCCTTGGAGGATAGTCTCGTGCTGATCGTGGATCAGCGACTGTCCGACCCCGACTGGGGAGCAGCCACGGTTCGGCGCTATCGGTTCCAGCCTTTTGTGAATCAGGATCAGGAACTGCTGTATCATAAGGTAACCTTGCGGCCGAAGACGGTGGACCGCACTCGCTATAGGACCCAGACCCTGCAAATCTCCCCGGAAGAGTGGCCGGCTTGGCGACCCTTGGGGGTATGGCGAGCGCTAGAACAAAGTGAGGAGAATAAGCGATGAGCGGGCCTCGGTTTCTGCCCGACGTCAATCTTGACACCATCTCCCAGGGAAGCGAACGAGCCGTAGCCCTAGCATTTTCTCGCACGCTCGAGTCCAGTTGGACCATCTTTCATAGTTATTGCTGGCTGAGGTCAAAGCAGGGCCACCAGAAGGAGCGGTTGGTGGAGGGGGAAGCCGACTTTGTCTTGTTGCACCCTCAGTGGGGGCTTTACGTGCTTGAGGTCAAGGGTGGTCGAGTGGATTACGACAGCAGCCGTGGACTTTGGCGACAAAACGATCACCAGATGAAGTGCCCGTTTGACCAGGCTCAGAAGAACATGCACGCCCTCATCGAGCAAATTCAAGAAAGAGTGGTGTTCACCGGCCGAACTTTTGGCAAGAATATGCCTTGTCCCTTCGGCTATATGGTTTGCTTTCCCGACTGCACCTACTCCGGTCACCTTCCACCAGGGGGACACCCTTCCATCACCTTTTCGGCCGACGACCTGCCAAGACTCGGAGAGCGAATTCGAGCTGCTGCCAAGCATTGGGCCGCCACTCCCTCCCCCCAACCGATGGTGCCTTCCGACAAAGCAGCGCTAGAGAAAGCCCTCAAGAGCGACTTCAAGATCGTGGTCTCTCTGGCCCGACGCTTAGACCAGGACGAAGAGATCCTCGTTCAACTCACCGATGATCAAGCCGAGAAGCTCGACGGCCTCCATCGAAACCGGCGAGTCGCCGTTGAAGGGGTGGCAGGCTCCGGGAAAACCCTGCTGGCCCTTTTACGAGCCCGGAGTTTTGCCGAGGAGGGCAAAGAGGTCTTGTTTTTGACCTTCAATCGAAAGCTTGCCGATTCTCTTGCTTGTCGGGTCTCCGGCTTACCAAATCTCAAGCTGATCAACTTTCATAGCCTTTGCAAAGAGAGGTGTGAGCTTGCGGGCTTGGACTTCAAGCCCCCCAAAGACAGGCAAGAGGCTGAGGCTTTTTGGGGCCAAGAGGTGGCCGAGTTGCTGCTGGATACCGCGGACTCATTGCCTGAGGTCAAGTACGATGTGATCATTGTTGATGAGGCCCAAGATTTCAAGGAAGACTGGTGGACGGCCATCGAGTACCTGCAGCGAGAAAAGAACGGACACTTTTATGTATTTTACGACCGGGCCCAGAATCTCTTTGGAAGAGATCTGGTGTTCCCGGCCACCGATGCTCATTTTGACCTCAAGGTGAATTGCCGTAACACCAAGTCTATCGCTGCCAGTTGTGGCCAAGTGATCAGTGCCGAGCTGCGCACCCCTCGTTTCACTCCCCAAGGTGAGCCACCGCTCGTTATCAGCAACTCCAAGGCTGAAGAGATCCGAAAGCAGTGCGCCTCGATCCTTGCTCAAACGATCACCAACCAAAAGATCAGCCCCTCGCGAGTAGCCATCCTCTCCACTCGAAGCCCAGATAAGAGCTGTCTTGGCAAGAAGGTGGGAGATTACCCGGTGACGGACGATCCCGCCACCTGGCACCAGGGCAAAGCGGTCTGGTTCTCTTCGGTCAAAGCCTTCAAGGGCCTCGAAGCCGACATCTTGATCCTCATCGAGGTCGAGGGCTTCGACGACAAATATTTCACCCGCCACGACCTATATGTGGCCGCTTCCCGGGCCAGGCACCGTTTGGTAGTGTTGACAAAGAGCGATGACGTGAAGGAGGCTTTGAGGGCGTGAGTGAGAGAGGAGGTTTGCTTTTAATTGCTTTTTAGTTAGACGCGGCCTGGGCTATGAAAGCCGTGTTTCATGGGCTTTCCTTCACAGTACAGAGTGATCAGCGCGCAGGCTCAAATGTGCCCTAATTTCTACTCGGATCCAAGCTGTCTTGCATTAATCCCGAAGCAGCCATTTAACATTAAACAAGGGCGCGATTCGAAAAACTTCAAAGCCCCACCGCTACGAGCTTTCAGCGAAATCTGCTCGCGAGAATTACTTCCTAATTACTTGAAAATTAATTTCTCCTCGTTTTTAAATTGCTGGTTAAACCCCGAAAAATCGGGGTTTCTACAGAGCTATTACACGAAAAATAACGCCCAAAGACATCAAAATTGTTTATAAAAGCCCTATTCAGCCCCGGGAAACCATCTAGCTCCTCGAGTTTGACCTCTGACTAAGATTTGTCCCTCGTTTTTCATTTCCTGGAGAATGTTTTGTAACTGCCCCTGAGAGAGCGCGGGCAACACCTGCTTCAATTCTGATAGAGGAGCGCCAACTTTCTTATGCTTTTTCAAATGGGCTAAAATAAGCGCTTTATTCGTGTCTCGATCAAGACCAGTGGCTCGGGTATGCGTCCCCTTTTTCCCGAGAAAGGTATAAAAGCGGCGGGCAAGCACGAAACGACGACCCCGCCCTTTCCCAACTCTTTCCAATAGCCCATCTTCGACCAGTTTGGGAAGCCGGTACTGTACGTCTTCCGGCACGGGAGAGTCGGCATAGACCGCGTTGAGAACCAACAAATCATCCAAATAGATTGGCCGCTGCGTCTCACTTCCGACCTTCTCCAGAAACTGCAGAAATCGAGGCTCCTGAATTTGCCCGTTTAGGGCGAGGAAAACTTGATGCTCATCCGTGCCGCTGAAGTCAGGAAGGGCCTTTGCTTCCCGGAGGCATTCCTGATAAATGATGTCGAGACCCTGACCCGAACGTTCCACCAGCCCGCAACGTGCGAAAGCCTCTGCTAGTCGTCGGTTGCGAGGCGTCTGCTTTTGCAAGATATTGTCTGGAGTGACCCCCGGAGGGAACCCGCCAGGACTGATGACCTCTAGCCGTTTGGGATACTGTTTGACGAAGACTGACCCGCTCAGGCGATAGTCTCTATGGCACACCGCGTTGAGGAGTGCTTCCCTTACGACCCCTTCGTTGAACGTTGCAATCTCGCGCCGAAAGAGACCTTCCTGGAAAGACTGGAGGTCATTACGAGAATCGAGTTTTGTCCACAGTGAGTCGTAGTAGAGGAAAAAGGCCTGGCGGTACTCTGCCCGGTCTTGGGTTCGGATTTCGCCCTCAGTACTCCTATACTCATAAATGATCTCCGCCTGGGCAAGGTGGCGGCCCAAAGCTTGCCGAGTGCCAAACAAAATCAATGCGGCGTAGGTGATTCCAGAAGAGTGAACGAGTTCGGCGTCTTCAAGCAATTGCTGCGCAGGGACTGAAAGGAGCTGTGTCAGGCCGGACTTTTGAGCCCACCGATGGCGAAAAACTTCGATGGCTTCTGAATCAAGGTCCGAAAACCGCAGACCGGAACAGATCTCGGCAGTGAAATCTGGCGCGGTTTCATTGAAGATCGCCTGGAGCTTGTCGTTGGTCATGGGCACCAGCGAATCGCCGGCTCTCATCCAGTAAGTTCCGTTGACTTGAATCGGAAAGCCGGACGGACGAGGTGGAACTCTGTAAAGCAAGACTCTTCCGTCAGGGTGAAAAATCTCGTCGACTTCAACGCGTAAGCGGAGTTGCTCTACGATGTTGTTGACGGTTTTCTTCGGTTCTGGGAAAGCCTTGGTGCCAACTATGAGCCTGGGCCGTTTGTCGCTGACCCCCAGCACCATCTGGCCTCCGCCCTCATTGGCAAGAGCACAACAGTAACGCACCAACTTTTCGAAGTCATACCGGGACTTAGCCTCTTTGAATTCCAGTCGCTCGGCTTCTGTCTCCTGGAGCAGCTTGTCCAACATAGCGATCAATTCAGGGGATGAAATCTTCAAAACAGCTCCCTGTCGCCCGGAGAGATTGAAGAGGGCAGCTCCCCTTTAGGTCGATGGAAATTTCTCGCTGATTCGGTGCAAAATTGGGAAACATCCATTTGACCGTCTCGAGGCGCTTGGCAAAGGTGCCTTTCACCGGAGGGTCCGACAGGGGCCACGGCCCTCTCACTTGAGTGGCCAGACGCCATTGGTCCGGACTGAAGGGCTCGCAAACCAGCACCATTGTCTCGAGTATGGAATTTTTGCCACAATTGTTTTCGCCGACCAGGAGGTTTACCACCCTGCAGTCCTTCAGGCTGACATCGCGCAAGCCTCTAAACCTGTTGATGTGGTAGTCGTGGAAGGGGAGATCGAACTTGGTCATGGCAACTCTTTCGTGGATTTGAGAAATGCTTGATTCAAATAGTAGTCGTAGAAAGGAACGGGTTTAGCGCTCGTCCGACTAAAGTACTCGGTGGTGTAGGCTAGCGAATGGGCGAACTTGGCAAGTCCGTCACTGTCTTCGAAAAGGTCTCCATATTCCCAGGGTCTTGATTCCGCACCCTCCGAGTCTGCACTGTTGGTCTTGGAAAAGTCAAAGAAAGCACATAGTTCACCATCTTTACGCGCCACTAAGTGTCTCGCGAATCCATCGAAAGTGAAGATAATGTCTGGAACCAAAGGGCCCCTAGGCCCAGCATTCTCGGCGAGCAACCTGTCTATCCTGGAAACATCACTTTTCTTGTGGCTGAGTGATACGATACCGAATAATGGCGCCGAAGACTTACCCGCCCTTCCTCGAGGGCCCACGCTGATCCCGCCTGGAATGTATCCCTGACTTCTGTCGATTCGTCTTAGCAGTTCAAAAGTGCGTCTAAGGTGCTGCAAGGCATTGCGGCAAGCGTCCACGGTCAATTTAGCTTTAACTTCAAAGACCCCCGCGACCGACTCAGCTGGAACGATCTCAACTCCGGAACTTCGATCCAACCAAAACAAATGATCTCCGACCGAGGTATCCGTGATCAAGATATCGATCTGCGGTGAAACTTGTGGCTCCACGTCTTGGGCTTCGCAATAAAGAATATATCCGTGGGTTACTCTGAATCGCTTGGGCAACTTATCCTGCAGGAGTTTGCGAACGGCGTTTTCAGCTATGTCTCCCGAGGTACGAAAATTGCTTAGAAGTTGGTGGGCACAGAGAGCTTCGTCCCTGACGATCTCCAACTGCCTTCGATGGACTGCGAGAAGCTCGGAATAGGTCAAACCTTCATCAAGTCCCACAATCGGCCTTGGCCTTTCGTCTTCGAGGAGTGCCCCGGGTTGCCGCGACTCGAACTTGACGGCTGGGGTCTTTGCTAAGCTCTTTGAGCCTGGAGCGAAAGAGGATTCTCTCTGCGGACTTTGCGTCTCCTTCTAAAGCGCGCTTCATAGCCCAAGCCGCTCCGGTTCGCGTGATTGGGCTTAGGGAATGGCTCACCCTCAACACGAAGGGAATGAGCGTCTCCTCTTCTGGAAGCCGATGGTGTTTAAGAGCCCATCCTAAGGCAGAGATGGCTTGATTTTGAACGATCTTGTCGGTGCTTCCAAGGAGGTACAACATCACCTTTAGCATCTTCGGGCCCAAGAAATAGCCATCCTGGGTAGCAAGCATCAGGCCGGCAGCCACACCTTTTCGAGCTGTATCGTCTTGGCTGAAGGCCTCACGAAAAAGGAGCTCCTCAAGTTTGTCCGCAGGATTCGTGTGGGCAAGGGCACGCCCCAAGACCGTAAGAAGCCCTTGGTGCGCCTCGACCTCGTCCGTGGATTGGATCCGAACTCCAGAAAACTTGGAGGCTCGAGACTTCTTCTCAAATCTTGCCACGGGGTGCATAGCTAGACCTTTCTCCAAAGCCCTTACGAGTCCGGCAATCAACTCTGGAATCATGAGCGAAAACTGGTCCCTGGAGAGTTGAGCCAAGAAAAAGGTGATGCTGGTACGACTGGACAGATAGCACTGCTCTGACTCGTAAGTCCTTTGCAGCTTGCAAGCAAACCCTGCCATATCTTTGACATGAGGTAAAAAGGGAATCAGTTCGCTTGCGCTTACGAAGGTGGATGGATACCTGACGAACCCCCCTACCTGTTGAGGGGCCGGGGCTAAGCGAGCGAGCACCTCCTGGATAGCTTGGTCGACAACGTCCTTGGGCAGCGTTTGGCGGAGCCGGATCTCAAACTCGGGAGTGAGGGAATTGCGCCGCTTAAGCTCTCGAAGTAAAAACGTCCGTTCTTTCTGAGAGGCTTGCTCTGTGAGTGAAACCGCGACCTCGTAGGCTTGTCCCACCAGGTGTGAGAGTTTGTCTTCCTGAGCGGCCATCTCCAGAAGCCTGGAAACCGCCTTCTGTCTTTGGGCCTTCGAAATCGACCAGTGAACGTAGCTTAAAGCCAGATGAAGAGCTCGCAAGGCTTGTTCCTTGACCTGCCACCAGGGGTGGTGTAGTGCTTCGAAGAGCACCTCGAATACCACCTCTTGATCCTTAGGCTCCGTATCTCTCACCAGAGATTTCAGGGCTTCGGCCGCTTTGGTATGAGTCTCTACCTCGACTCGGAACTGAATAGATTGTTTCAACACTGCCCTGACTTTGTCTAGCGCCAGCCGAAATCGCTCGGCTGGAATCAGGTCTGTGAACTGCGTGAGAATCTGGAACCTATAAGCTTCAATCTGAGGGAGGCTGGACGGCTCAAGGGCCAATTCCACTAACGGCTGAAGGTCTGAAGGGGGCAGGTTTTCGCGAGCCGCAGAGACCGCCGACTTAAACACTTTCCTATCCTGACTTTGAAGCGAGGCACGCACTGCCGATTCATACCTGCCGTCCTCGAGATACAATCGACTCAAAAGCCGCCAAATGTTCTCGAAAGGCGTCCAGTCTCCGGCGCACCAAGCGGTCTCCATGGCCAACAGCGCATTCTGGAGACTCTTGCGTTGGTCCCCAGCCGAATGACTTCGATAAGCTGTATTGGTTCGTCGCGCCAATTCTCGACCGGACTCGAGAGCATAGTAGAGGTCGATGCTTTGGCTTTCTCTTCGATCGTGATCTCCATACAAGATGGGGCCTGAAACCGTGGTCATATACAGGCTATTGTTAAGAAGTAGGCTGAGGAGGGCGGGCTCGCTATCTACCAACTCCTTCTCCAAGCTCTCATAAGCGGCAAGAGCTGATTCGAGGTCACCCACCCGGCAGGAAAAATCGGCACGAGCTAACCTATACCTCCAAGAAATGGGACCTTGAGAGGCCTCGGGGAAACCAAAACGAAGATGCAACCAATCTTCGTTGACCGAGGCGGCGGCGGTTGTATCACCTGACAGTGTGGCAAGATTCACTCGCGCGGTCAGGACGGCCAAGGCTGATTCGAGATGGTCCTTGACCAGGGGATAGACCCTAAGAAACACAGCGTCGGCTTCATCCCATTGCTGGCTCAATACATAGAGGAAAGCCCAATGAACCGCAAGAGTGGCCAGAGTCCGTGGAGCGGCGCCAGTCCCGTTGCTTTTCGTCTGGAGAGCTTTTTCGTAGACCTCTTCCGCCCTTTTTCGGCTTAGCTCGCCGCCAAGGTAATAGCGCCCCTTCAAAATCTCGGCCCACAATTGGCGGTCTGGGTCGAGCAAGGAAGATGCCTCTAGCGCCTCAACGTGGGCTCTGGCAAACTCAGGAGCGAAGCCACCATCAAGGATGGCCGAAAGGGCTTCCAAGCGAAATCTATCGGCCGATCTCGGGTGCTCAAGCTCCGTAGCGCGCTTCACGAACATCTCGCAGAGTTGGCGGGCTTGAGCAAAACAACCTAGTTCTCGAAGCTGGCTGAGCAACTGGAGCCCTTGCTCTAGAGGAAGATCAGTATCCTGAAGGAGCCTTTGCTTAAAGGAAGTTAGCTTGTCTCTTGACGCCTGGGCTAGAATCAGCCTTTGGTCGATTTTTTCCCGCTGCAGTTCTAAGGCCCTGCGAAGGGAATACTCCTTCTCAATAGCAGCGTGTGAGCAATCATCCATGACCTCGGCACTGGGAGAAGAAAGGGCCTCATAACTAAGAGAGCAAAGCGACATCGTCTCTCCTCGGAGAAGCTGTCGAAAATCGGAGGCAGCACTCTCGAGCCTCCTGAGGAATGGCTCCGCCAGCCAGGACTTATATTGATCTCGAGTTTGCTCTGGAAATCGAAACTCAAGAACAGCCTCGCTGCTCAGATTAGGGAAAGTCAGTTTCTTGAGGTAACGGTATTGCCAGTACTCAACCACCGAACCTGGAAGTGGGGCCGAGGTTGATTCGCAAGTTTGGCCTTCGTGATATTCCAATAGGGCGCCGATCTGCAAAAGAGCAGCCAAGAGGTCCATTCGGAGGGCACAAGAAGCGGGACGGTTAGGGGAACCCGTAAGTTGGTCCGCACGGTATGATTTCAAAGCCAGGACTTCGTCTCTATAAGGTTCCAATAAGGACCACAGCCTTGGGAATCGGGAGAAATGACCCAAAAGGGTTTCTTGGCTTGAGAAGCTCGATTTCAAGTGCGATTCCCAATGGGGAATGGCAGCCGCAGCAACCAAAGCCCCAGCTTCCCCGACGGTGAGCCTATCAAGCCCCTTAACAAAGCCATCCAAGTGTCGCAGGAAGGTGCCCAAGTTGAGGCGGTTTGGGGCAAAAGTTCGCGGCCCCAGGTCATCGATGAGCTGCCCAACCTCCTGCAAGAGTTCTGGGTCCCGCTGAAAGACGTGCCAGAGCTGTCCCGGGCGTTCAGACTGGGCAATCCAAAGAGAAAAAAGTTCGGAAGTGACACGACGCAGCTCATCGTCTGCGAGAACGGAAACCGACTGAACTTTTGCGACAAGCTGTTGCGCATCGATTCCTACGACGGGTGACCGAGCAAGTAATGCATTTAGGTAAGGCTGGATGATCCCGAGTCTTGGAGCTTGAAAAAACACTGTCCGCAAAATTACTTGCCGAAGAAAACTCTGGTCAAGACTAGAGCCTCCTTCCTTGGATTTCTGCTTATCGAGAAAGTCGAGGAGCCCTTTGATCAATTTAGAATCCAAATTTCGGTTCTTTGGATCTTCGATCAGAGTAAGGAGGTTGTCCGCAACCGTTCCATCAGACACCAGGACATAAAGATGATTGGAGGGATCTCCTTGGGCAGCGGCAGTCTTAGCGAAATGTCCGAGAAATTTGGCGAATTCAGAGCGTTTGAAAGCTTTCTGGTTCTCGCCTCTTGCTTTGATCTGGACAAAGACGGCACCGTTGACGCCATAGAGATTGAGGTCTTCTTCCTCTTCTTCGTGCTTAGAAGTGCTGTTCTTCCGGGCTTCTAAGGTGACCTCGGTCACCCTCTGCAAGAAATCGTAGACGAAAGACGGTAAACCATGGCGCTGCTCTAGATCTGGTGAGAGGAAGGTTTCGCAGAGAATCAGGGAAGCCAGTTGCCACTGATAGGCATAAGCCCCTCCCCTTTGGTTGTCCAGGCGGCTAGCCATTTGTGGATTCCGAAGCAGCCCAAACCCTCTCGAACCAGGCCCTCAAAATCAAAGCCCCCCTCAAAACAACTCTCCTTGCCCTAAGGCCTGGGTTTTCTTTGTCTTTGCTTTGGTTGTCTTCTTGGTTTTGGGCTTCTTTTTGGCGTGGAGGCCTTGGGCTACTTCTTGGGCGTAGCGTTGGTGGTTGAGGGCGAGGAGGCGGTCGAGGACTTCTTGGCGGGCGGGGTCGCTGAGGGTGTAGCGGAGGCCCTGCTTGGTTTCGTGGAAGTCGTGGCCGAGGTCGAGGTCGGACCAACCGTAGGTGGCGGCCACCTGTTGGTCCATCTGCTGGTGGAGTTCCCGGAGCGTGCTGATATCTTCGGAGGTCTCGGCCGAGTCGTGGAAGCGGTTATAGGTTTTAGTGAGCCCTTCCTGGCGCTCGAGCATAATCCGGGCCCGGTGCTGGTGGTAGTCCTCGCCGATGGCTTCCAGAGAGGCCATCTCTTGGGGAAAGGGAAAGGTTTCGAAGCAGTCCGAGGGGGTGTAGCGGAGGTCTGTTCGGAGTGAGCTTGAGTGAACCAGGGTCCAGGCTTCGTGGAAGGAGGATTGGAGTAGAGCGAAAACCGAGAGTCTTGAGTTTGCAATGGCTACGACCTGATCGCTAAGGACAAAGTTCGGAAAAGTCTTGTCGATCGTCAGGTATTTACTCACCCTGGCTATAGCCCAAAAGAAATTAAAATCGCTTATAGCAGAGTAAAGTTCTAGCCGAGGACGTTCATAATGCCACCACAGTCTTCGTGCTGGATCACCTAATTTGAGAAGCTCTCGCTCAGGTTTAACGAGCGCCCTTATTATTTCGAAACATTCCGGATAAGACTGCGCCTTCTCTAACGGCCAATCGAAAAAATTGATCACCCATCGGCTTGGCCTCTGTTCTGGATCCGAATTGAGGTCCTTTCCGTTTAGATATGGATATAGAACATCTCCACTCTTGGGAGACCTTTCCAAGAGCCCATTAACCTTCTCAATATCGAGCACAAACCCGCTCCCATAAACCTTGGAACCGGAGTAAGACAGATCAGCGTTTGCTATAAGCCTGAGAGGCTTTCCTGTTACACGGCCAGGCTTTGTTAAGTACGTTGTAATGCTACTTACTTGCTTATCATCCAAAATAGAAGTGTACTTCCAAGCACCTCTGTAGAGCCATAAATGGGCAACCTCCAGGTTGGCCTCTCCCGGCCATTTCCGACTCGGAACTGCACGAAGGATGGAAAAACCCCACTCTACCAGCTGGTCCAAGCCAACTTCGCGAGTATCTCCTTCGCTGATGGTGTTGGTGGTAAGGTAGCCCAAGGTAGACTGCGCCCTAATAAGGCCTGCTGCACGAAGAAGAAAGAAAGCGCAGAGATCAGCGTTTCCACGCTTGGAAGACGCTACCAGATTTACCAAGAACTCGCGATAGTCCGTCCCGTAGGTTCCGGTAATAAAGGTCCCCCCCTGAAACGGCGGATTGCCCACGATGGCGTCAAATCCAGCCCGTCCTTCTCCGAACACCTCCGGGAATTCCAAGGCCCAGTGGAAGGGGCGGCGGGAGGGGGTTCCCTGGGGTTTGTTCTGGTCCAGGAGGTCTTGGGCTCTGCGCTGCAGCGGTCGCCAGTCCTCCCCGCCCAGGGCGTGTTGGATCAGGGCCACCTGGTCGTCCAGGTGTTCGGGCTTGGGCTTGCCGCCGCTCGCCAAATAGGCGGCGATCAACAGATCTGCCACCGCCTTCAGACGCTCGGTAAGCTCTTCGGCCCGGGCCAAAAGAAAGCGTTTGCGCTCTCCGTCTCTGGGATCTTGCACCGTGAAGCTGCGAAGCTCTTGGCGGATCCGCTCGGCCTCCTGCAAAGCCTCCAAGAGCTGATCGCCGAACACCGGCAACTCCTGGAGGTTGGGCTGCAGGTTGAAGGCGTGAAGCTGCCGTCGGTCGGTGACCCCAAGCAAGGAGTCCCCACAGCGCAGGGCGTGGTCCAAGAAGCTGAAGGGCTTCTGACGATCCAGGGTGATCAGCCATAAAGACAGCTTGGCCATCTCCACCGCCAGCGGGTTCTTATCCACCCCATAGAGGCACTTCTCCACCACCAAGCGCCGGGCCAGAGCCAATTGCTCTTCGCGATGGGTACTGATGGGTATGGCCCCAGGGGCTGCCTGGGCCGCTGCGCTCGCCTCGCTCTCCCAGGCTTCCACCACTTTTTCTGAGAGATAACGACAAGCCTGCACCAAGAAGGCCCCTGATCCCATGGCCAGATCACAAACCTTGAGGTCCAGGATCTCGCTTGCGCTCTTCAAGGTCTCCGGGCTGGGTTCCACTCCATCGGCCATGCCTTCGTACACCAGGGGGTCCAGGGTATGCTGCACGATCTCTTCCGTCAGGCTGCGGGGGGTGTAGTGGGTGCCGGTGGCCCGGCGGTCGGAGCCCTGGGTCACATAGACCGAGCCCTTGGTGAACACCAGGGGCACCCCGCGACTGTTCTCCCGAACCAGCCCCACGTAGGGCTTCACTCGCTGCACCAAGGCGGAATCGTTATCGCAAGCCAGGGGGAGCTTGGGAGCCTCCACCTGCTGGTACAAACCCAGGGTTTTCTCTAGGGTGTTGGGGTTGCGGCCGGTGGTCGTTTTCAAGAACTGCAGCAGCTCGCTCTCCCCCTTTTGCCGCTGCAACTCCAGCTCATAGAGCGGCACCTCCGGCTCCAGGCCCTTGGCCCCCTCAAGTCCCAACACCGGTTCTTCGGCCCGCACCGCGGTGTGGTCCAAAAGCCCCTCGTAAACGTGGCCAATCTGTTCGATGTCCAGGGCCCGAAAGGACAGCCTCTGGGCCTCGTAGCCCCGGCCCTTGCCCACCCGCACCTCCAGCAACTGCAAGGCCTCCAGCAACTCCAACACCGTGCGGTTGTCGATGGGCAAGGGGGTGGCCGACTCCGACTTCCAGCTGCTGCTTGGCGGCCGGCCTTCAAGAAAGGGAAAGCGGTCGGGGTCGAACAGGCTGCCTCCGTAGGCTGGTAGGGACAACTCTTCGTGGGCAATTCCTGAGTGCACCGCGCGAAAGATGGACAGCAGGCGGCTCCAGGCGTCATAGCGAGACTGCAGCACCTCTTCCCCATATTGGTCGGCCCGGGCTCTCAGTTGGTCGCGCAGAGGGCTCACCGCGTAGTGCTGATCGTAGAGGTCGCTCTTGCCCAGCAGCAACAGCCCCCGCTCTTCGGCGCAGAGCAAAAACACCAAACGCATCATCACCGTCAGGGCTGCCTCGTACAGCAGCTTCTCGTCGTAGCCTGCCAGCAGTTTGCGGTTCTGGGTGCGATCCACCCAATCGATGGCAAAGATCAGGCTCTCCACCGCCCGGCGAACCTGTCGGCCCAATTGGTCGGTGACCTCTTTTTGATCTTCCCGGCTCCGCTCCAGCAACCCTTGTAAGGTCTCCGGGTCAGGAACACCGAAAAACCGATCCCGCCCCAGCAGGGTGCGAAAAGAGCGCAGGGCCACCCGCTCTTCGGTCAGCAATTCGGAATACCAGGAACCAAAGCCGGTGGTCTCACCCCCCTTGGCGTGGACCACCATCCACTCTTCTCCGTTGGTCACCAGCCCCAGACCCTGCTCGGTGCGCAGCAGCAGTTCCATCATGCGGGTGGCCGGAGAGGCGCTCCATCGGTTGCCGCTAAGCGAACCCGTCAGCTTTTGATGGCAGGGGTACTCGGCCACCAACAGCCGCGGCCGGCTGCTGCTGCCGTTCACCCTCTGCACCACGGCGCTGGGGCGCAAGGTCTCTCCGTGCACCTCCACCCGAGCTTCCAGCCCCGAGGGGATCTCCTGACCGCGCTTGAGCACCTCCCCCAAATCCAGGGTTTCCGACAAGACGAAGTCGATCCAGGCATGGTGCACTTCGGCCTGATTTCGACCCTCCAACCACTCGTCGTAGGCCAACTTCAGCCGGGCGTAGGCCTGGGGATCGTGGCTGTCCAACTCTTGGGGGAACACTTCGCTGAGCACCCCCACCGAAAGAAAGGGCCCGGAAACCTCCAGCAGGTTCAGCCAATCGGCGTGATGGCGGGCTACCGACATAAACGCTCCGGCATCAGCCAGGTGACCGCCACGGGAAAGAGTCTGGGCACCGGGTCCTGATAACGCCTACGGATCTCTTGGGATTCGTTCTCGATTTCGCCCGGGATTTTGTGCAAGCGGATCTTCAAGAGGTCTCGGTCCTTATTCCACTGCTCCCGTTCCACGTCGGTGAAGAGATGCAGCTGCAAATGCGTTTCTTCAAAAACCCTCTGGTCTTCCAGCGCTTTCTCGATCTGTCGGGCCAACTGCTCCAAGACGGCCTTAAGGTCTCCCACCTCCCGGCTCATCTTGCGCTCCAAACGGCTTTTGAGGGTCTCGGTTCGGTCTTTTTCTCGAGCGCTCAGAGCGTCTTGCAACCCCGCCTTGACCTCCGGCCAAACGGCGGAGATCCTCTGTAAAACCTGCGGTCCGGGAAAGCCGAATCCGCCCGCCTCCAGGGCCTGCTGCAACTCCCCTTGCCCCAAGCGTCGGAAGCGCCCTTTCCGAAATCGACCTCCGGCTGTCACCATCTCCTCGTGCAGGCGGTGGCTCTTACCTCCCAGCACCAAAAGCCGAGCGTGGGCCACCACCACGGGGTCGGTGCTCACCCGATCGGGCAGAGTGCGGACGGTGACCCTGAAGATCTTCTTCTCTCCGGCAGGCTTCCACACCTCACCCCGAAGCAGGCGAAGAGCCCGTTGCACCAACGGATGATTCAGGTGCACCAGAACCAGATCGTCTCGCCCCTTCACCAGCTCGTGGCGAAAGGTGATGGGCCGCACCCTTTTGGTGTGGGGGTGTTCTAGGCCCTGGGCGCAAAGGGCCCAATCGCCCTCCAAGGGCGGCATCCAGAAAGTTTCAGCCTCGGGGCCCGGCTGCAGAGGCGGCTTGTCCCCCAGCTCCAGGCCGATGGTAACCACCTGTTGGATGTGCTCGGGCTCCACTCGCTGGGTTTGCCGGGCTTCCTGGAGGCGGTCGCGGGTTTCTTCCAGGCTGCGAAGCTGCCGCTCCACCTTCAGAGCCTCTCGATTGCGAGAGGCCTCAGCCTCTTCCTTCTTGGTGTCCAGACTGCGCTCAGTACCGAGCATGGCCTTTTCCACCTGCCGAGCGATCACCGGTCCCATACTTCCCAAGTCCTGACGGATGGTCTCCACTTTCTGAATGACCCGGGCCAGAAACTCCATATCTCCCTCGAGGTCCCCGACCTCCTCATCCGGGCGTCGAGCCTGAAAGCCCTGGCCCACAAAGTGGTGGATCTCAACTTGGCTCTGCTTTTGCCCGTGGCGGTCGATACGCCCATTGCGCTGCTCCAGGCGGTTAGGGTTCCAGGGAATCTCATAGTGGATCAAAAGATGACAATGATTCTGCAGGTCGATCCCCTCGGAGGCGGCATCGGTGGCCAGAAGTATTCGCACCGGCGAATCCTTGGGATGGGCCTGGAAGGCGGCCTTGACCCGCTCTCGCTCTTCGCTGTCGAGCCCCCCGTAAAGGCTCATCAGCCGCTCCCCCGCCCGGTCTCGAACTAGGCCTTGGTGGGCCAAAAGCTCGTAGAGCCATTTCTGGGTGTCTCGATACTCGGTGAAGATGATCACCCTCTGCTCGCTCCAGCCCCCATCAGGGCGCAGGTTCTGATCCAGCCAGTCCAAGAGGGCCTGGGCCTTGGAGTCGGCCCGAGATGCCGACTTGGCGGCCCAGCGCGCCAGCTTATCGAGGAGCGCGACTTCTTCCGAACTCAAGGATCCCAAATAGTCGCCGGTGGCCTCCAGCAGTTCCTCGGTGTTGTTCTCGAACTGCAAGTCGTCGGAGTAGTCTTCGTCTAAGCCCAGGATTCGGGATTTGAGCAACCTCTCCGAGGGGGCCTTGCGAACCCTGCGGCTCTTACTGGTCTTACCAGCCGTCTGCCGGTGTTTGGCCAGGGTGCGCTCGAAGGCCGCAGGTGAAGAGAACAGGCGTTTCTTCAAAAGCTTCAGCACAAACTCGGTGGCCGTCTTCTCTGCTGGGCTAGCGGCCGAAGACCTTCGGCTTTCGGTGTACTCCTGCAAGGCGGCGTGGGCCTGCCGTTCCTCTTGGCTATAAGGCACCTCAATGGCCTTGAGCTGCCTTTGGGCAAAACGGGCGCTGCCGTCCCACTCCTTGATGTCGGACTTCAGCCGCCGCACCATGACTGAGGCAAGCTGCTTTTGATCAGGCTCCATCCCCCGGGCAAAGCGCTGGTCATCTAGGAGTTCCAGCAAGGCGGTGAAGCTCTCTTGATACCCGTTATGAGGGGTGGCCGAAAGAAAGAGTTTATGCTCGAAATGCGGGGCGATCAGGCGCACGGCCTCGGTGCGTTGGGAGTCCACGGCGTAATGTCCGCTGCCGGAGGGGGCCACGTTGTGGGCCTCATCGACGATCAGAAGGTCAAAGGCCCGGGGATAGGTGACCTCCGAGGGCAGGGCCTCCATAAAGCGGCGCAGGGGCCGGTCGCGCTTAAAGTAATCGATGGAGGCGATCAGCCTGGGGAAGTGGGTCCAAGGGTTGACGTGAATCCCGCGCTGACGGCGCAACTGCTGGATCAGCTCGCCGTCCACGATGCGGAACTCCAGGCCAAACTTATCCCGCATCTGCTCTTGCCACTGCACGCACAGGGCCGCCGGGCAAAGCACCAACACGCTGCGAACCCGGTTTCTGAGCATCAGTTCCTGCACCACCAAGCCGGACTCGATGGTCTTCCCTAGGCCCACATCGTCGGCCAGCAAAAGGTTCACCCGGGGCATCTCCAGACAGCGAACCACCGGCTCCAACTGGTAGTCCTCTAGCTCAATTCCGCTTCGAAATGGGGCTTGCAGTTGCTCCCGATCGGCATTCACCACCGCCCCCCAGCGCACGGCGTCCAAGAAGGCCTCCAGCCTTTTGGGCTGGTCGAAACCCTCACTGTCGGGCAGAGCAAAGTTCTCGTGCAGATGGGCCCCGGGCTCGATCTCCCAGATCACCTGCAGCTCCTCCCCCAGAGCGTCGTCCTCCACCGAAACCAGGCTCACCAAGTGCATAGGCGCCCGAGGGTCCGGCCCCACCGCCTGGCTGGGCAAACCCGACCGCCGAACATCCTCCACCACCCACTGCCGCCGCCTCACCGTCACCAAGGTCCCGGGAGTGGGTAAGCCAACGGAAATCAGCGCTTCTTCGGTCAGGGTTTGGGACATAGAGCGATGTTCGAACCCAATCCCCGGAACCCTCGAACCGATCGGCCAGAGATTGGGGAAGCGACTGGGGGCGACAGAAAATGTCGGGGGGGGCAGCCGAGAAAACGAGACTCAAGAAACCCCTGCCCGGTTCAGGTACCGTTGAAGCCAGAAGAAAGCCAGGCTAAGAGAGCCCAAACTTTCAACGGAGATGCCTAGCTTTGTTTACTCCTCATTAGAAGGATACCCTAAGTCTTGGGCGGGTAAATTGGTGACTCCCTCCACGCGTAGCCGCTCCCCCCAAACCTCCGTACCGATGGTGGCGGCCTGTTCCCTCGTGAGTCTGACTCCTCTAGTGTAAACCTCTTCATCCGCCCCGGCGATAATCCGGGCATTTATTCGCTTCACTCGCTTTCCTGGGATATCAACGTACATATTGAATTCGGAGGACTCTGTCTTTTTTGGCTTTCGGGCAACAAGGCAAACTTCTGGACAAATGGGAAATAGAACTTCTGGGCGGGCTAAGAGGCCTTCTTTAGGGAGAATCACAGGATTGTCTGAGGTGACGAACTCCTCGGTTCCGTCGCTGACATAGAAAAGCCAAATGAGTTCCTCCGCCAGAATCTTCGAAAAGATGCCCCTCGCTCTTAAAATGACTTCAGTAAAGTATCCCTTCGGTAGGTCTCTAGATTTGCGATCTTGATAGAATCGATTCACCAATTCTTCCAGCGCAACCATCTCCGTCACTCGATCTCTAAGTGGCCCAGGGCCGTTCATCACTAGGTTGGTCAACCTCTCTACGGACTCCGGTTGATGAGTCTCGATTAGCTCTTTCATGTGGATTTCAGTCCGTCGCTGACCCACAATATTTCTTCTCAACTGAGTTGTAATGAACGCGATCAGCGCGCCACGCTCAGCACCTGATATCTCTTCTCGATTCTTAATCTTTTGAAGCACCTTCCCAAGATCAGTCTCGATTCTTCCTAGGGCGGCTTCTAGTTCAGGGTCGTAAAAGTGTTCCTTGCAGGCGTTGCTCCTTATAGCGCGTTCCTTACAATTTCTGTCTTTGGTGTTTACCCCGATCCATTTACTTCGCTTGGGATGGGGTATCTGCCAGCTACTTTGATAGCATTGAGGCACATAGTGATTTCGGATTGCTTCATTTGACAAAGCCAAAGTCCATCGCTCTGAAGTTCTTGGCTAGTCAACCTGCTCCTTTAGACTAGACCGCCCCAGCGTGATGAAGAAGACACGTGTCCTGACGGGGGATTTCTGGCGGGAGTTGATGGTGCGGGAGCTGAGGCTGGAATCTGAAACCAGCAGAGGCGGTGGACGGCAGGGACAAAATCCGGGGAGATTTTGGAGCAAGATCGGAAGTTGGGTACTCGAGATTTTGACCCCGCAGACCACCGCACGACGGCGAAGCCAAGCTTGAGCGTGGAGCGGGACTTTAGAGATTCTGGAAGCTGGACAGAGAGTCTTGGGAAAGAGTTGGGGATGGGGAGATCCGGAAGGGGTGGGATGGAGTACGGAGCCTGGAGCCTCTGTATCAAGCCACCTTGCTGGTGTAGCTCTCCCACTCTTCGCCCTTCCAGCCTATCCACCAATCGAGCCATTCGGCCCGGGCGAGTTGGTGGAGGCGGTCCAGGCGGCGACCCTCGGCGTCGGTGAAGATCAGGCCGTCCTTGAGGTTGCCACAGATCTTGAGCCGGCCTTCGTGGACCGAGGCGTGATAAGCGCTGCACAGAGTGATGAGGTTGGGGGGCAAGGTCTCTCCGCCGTGGCTGTACCAGTGAACATGATGCAACTCCAGCCGCATACGATTTGGACATGATGGGGTGCTGCAGCAGTAGCGGTCGCGTCTTAGGACAGCCTTGCGCTGGGCTTCGGTGGGGACGCGGTTCTTGGGGTTGAAGCGGAGCTTGGCGATGGAGCGGCTGAGGAGTTCGTAGCCGACACCGTGATCGTTGGTGGCATTGGGGGTGCCCGGAAGAGTTGGTCCCGGCTGGGACGGGATTGCGTTTTGGGAGTCGGTTGGTCCCTGCGGGGACCGATTTTGCAGCGAAAGGAGTGGGGATAAACCGTTCAGTCCAACCGGTTCGACCGAATCTTGGCCGGTGATTGGCCCGCCCGAGGCTAATTCCAGCAGCTTACCTTCGAAGCCGAATTGCTGGTCCCGTGTTCCCTCGTGGGACCAATTGGAGGACTCGCCATTGGAACAGCCGCAAGCAACTTCGTTTTCGGCGTGGTCGTCGACCAGACCAAGCTTTCGGGCCACATCCTGGACATGTCGGATCAAGGGGTCTTGGGCCAGCTGTTCGGCGGCGAATTCTCGCTGGGCCTCCACCTTCATCTTTTCTTCGGCTTCGTCATAGGGCTTGCCGATCAAAGCCTCAGTCACCAACTGCTCCACCATCTCGGCAAAGGATAAGGGTCGACCTTGAACTTGAGAACGCTGTTGGAGGAGCCGCTCGATCTGCACCATCAACTCAGGAGAAAAACGACAACGGAACTCTGGGCCAAGAGGATCCCGCTCTGCAGGGAGTTGTCCGGGAATGCCGCCTTTGGGGGTGAGGGTTACCAGCTTCTGGATCTTCCCCGTTGGCAATTCCTGGCACAGTTTCAACCAAAGTTCCTCGGTCTCAGCGGTAGCCACGCTGACCACCTCTCGCAGTTTACTCCAGGGAACCTTACCCTTCTCGGCCTCTCTCGTCATGAGAGGCAGTCGCTGCAACTCCCGGGCCACCCTCCGAACAGTGAGGGCCTCTTTGCGGGAGTGGCCCAGGGCGGACATGGCTAAGTGAATGACGGAACTCATACCGAAG
>JBJHCR010000045.1:20012-28749 GCA_050486105.1 Vulcanimicrobiota bacterium | reverse complement strand
GTGGCAAGGCGGTTCGAGCGACTAGTATCGAGAATACTTAAGCGAGAACCAACGCTGCCAGCACCCAGAGGGTCCCCGATGCATCGGCGGCCCAAACCGGGAAGTTATTTCGGACCAGATCCTTAGCAAGGATCCCTCAATTGGGATAAGCGCAGGCCCCGCCTCCACAGCCGCCCCTACCGCACATCCCTGAAGGCCTATCGCAAGCCGCTGTGGGGGCCGATCTTGGGAGGGCGGCGATGGCGGCCGGGATGCGCTTGAGAGCTTGCCGCCCACAGTGGGGGCACTCCTCTGGTTCAGGTCTGGAACCTCTGATTAAGGCCTCGTGCACTTTAGAACAATCCTGGCATCGATAAACGTAGATCGGCATGGCCTGATAGTTCGAGAACAGACTCTCATCTCCCCGCCCGAAAAAGAGATTCTCGAGCCAGGATCGGACTCTAGCGAGCAGGGAGAAGGGCGGAATTCAAACTCCTGCTCGCATTGGCTTGAAGGTCACCCGAACCCACATATAACCTGTATCCCAGGTTCTGGTCTACAGCTGATTGGAACCGAAACTCGAGTAGGCCTTCATACTCGTTCCCACTGAACTCTAAAGAAACGAATGGGTCCCTGCTCCTTGCAGAGTTTGAATTCGAGGGCAGCCCTGGTGGTACGCCGTGATTCCAATTAATATCTCTATGCATTTTCTCTATTCTCCTCGTAAGCCAGTTATCACCAAACCCAATTGCGGAGCCACCGGCTCTCAATTACCAGGCGGAATCGATGACCACGACCTGACCGGGGGTGTGAAAGTTGACGTTTCGGACGGTGCTCGTCCCGTCTTCCCATTCCACGGTCACTTGGTAGGTGGTTCCCAGAGTTGCGTCCTGTTTCAGGGATTCGTGGGCTCCCCAGCCGGCGGTGTTGTCGTGGTGCTCCCGACTGGACCAATCGCCCTGCTCGTGGATAGTCACTCGACGAGCCTTGACTCCATCAGTCCGGTTGCCGGCAATCACCCGAAAGTCACCCCTTTGCGCCTCGGCAGCTCCTCCGGGACGCTGAATTCCGAGAGCCCGCTCCATCTCTTTGACCATGGCAAGCTGATCTAGAGCGCCGAACATGAAGTCATCGAGTTCTTGATGAAAATTGGGAGAACTTGAGAGCGGTATCCCAGGGAGAGGCGGGAACAAGACGTTTCCGGGATCCCCAAGAACATCCCCTGACCAAGGGTGGGTCGCCGCACCATCGAATCCAGGAAAAATGCTGTTCCAGTCGCTCCCACCTGGTGCCCCGCTCCAGGGGTGGGTTGTCAGGTGATCCGTCGACCCATCGAAGCCCGGAAAGATGGTCATCTGGTCTTCGTTTCCAGGCAGACCCCCCCAGAGATGGTCAGTGGAGCCATCGTATCCCGGATAGATGGACATCCAGCCATCACCTCGAGGCTGCTCACCCCAGAGGCAGCTCAGGTCGGTTCCGTTCCAACACCCGTGCGGCTGGTCAAGTCCTTCACCGTGAGGCTCAAAGCCCAAAAACAGATCGAAAGCTGAGTCGAGATTCAGCGCGAAGTGACCGCAGAACCCGTTGCCGCTAACGTGCCCTGCTGGCTGAAGGCTGAGATTTGTGAAGGTCAGCCCGGCGAGATCCGCCCAAGCCGACCCATTGTCCCCGGAACTAAACCCGAAACAGCCCTGTCCGAAATTCTGAGATACGCCGCAAGGTCTTGAGTAATCCTGAAGCATCATGATGAACGGTCTCCGTCTTCCTAAGGTGTTAAGGATCTGGCCAGATCCTTAGTGTTGAGAGGATTCTACGAAGTCGACGTTGCTTCAGAATTGCCGAAAATTTGGTCCTGAGCTCTCGGTCCCTTTGCGCCGGAGAGTTGCTTCGAGCTCTTCAAGTCGGGACATCTCCGGCTCAAGAACTTCGCTAGTGTGAAGCTTTCCCAAGAGTCCTTCTAATAGGCCGGCCAATTCGTCAAGAACCTCACGCAACTCAGCACTGAGCCCGACTCTTCGTTGAAAGACCCTAAGCTTGTTGAGGTAGTCCAGCAATTCCGGTCGCCCCCTCCCTTCGACCGGCCCTGATAGTTGCGAGCTTCGCAGCAAAACAAGCAGGCTCTCCAAGCCGGTGCCCCCTTGCCCCTCCACCACCTCATCGGCCAAAACGTTGAGCTGACTCGAAACAGGGGCCTCCTCAACGATCCGCATCAGCGCTGCCCCACAGCCGACGCAAAACCGTGTTGCCACCGAATTTTCGCCACCGCAGTGCAGGCAAAGCAAGGTTTCCAAGGGCTTTCTCTGGCCTCCCGCAGTGCGCTGCTCTAAGAGACCGGAGACTCCGACCAAAATCTGCTCGTAGGCGGACTGGAGTTGCTCCCGTTCCCCGGACTGCAAGAAGTCGCGAACCTCTGCCAAACCGCATTCTAGGAGCTCAAAATCCTCAGCGAGTTGTTCGACTCGTCCAAGCCCGTCTTCCTTGGTCAGCAATATCTCTTCGAAGCTATCCTTGAGAGATTGAATCCGCTCCAGTTCTGCAAAGAGATAGGAGTTGGGGGCGCGCCCTGCATAGACCCCGCGCATCAACCTCAGGAGGTCGTGGAAGTTCGAGGACTTCCGTACGGAAGTCAGCTCGTCTGCTTCGGTCAGGGTCTGCTCGAGAGTCTCCAAAATGGCCAGACAAGCCTCGATATTTCCTGCAGTCACAGCATCTTTCAGGTCGGCAGCACACTCATCGAGTTCGGACTGAAGCTCCTTCATCCAGAGACCTGCCTGAATCTCTTCAAGCAAGTAAGAAGTTCGAAGTCTGAGATGGTCCCATCGTTGACGCAGGGGATCACGAAAGCTGTGCCCCCGCTCCTGAAGCTCTCGAAGCAAGCCTTCGAACTCTTCCCACCGTCTGCTATCTGTTGCCACCACTCGGAAAGTTTCGAGCAAGCCCGAAAGGGAGTTGAACTCCACGGTGCCAGCCACAGCTTGCACTGCGACCAGCAAAGAGTCTAGGTCTCTGGTGCCCCCGTGGACCAGATTTTGAGCCATGACAAAAAGTTCATTCAAGGGACTGGGATAGATCCGAGGCACCCGCAAGGACATGGCCCTGAGCCTCTTGGAGAGCGTAAACCAGCGAGCGCCAGCTTCCTCTAGGTCTCTAAGCGGAACCTCATCAGCGCCCGAGAGGCTATTTTGCAATCCGCTCAACACTTCAAGCAACTGCTCTCCGAGATCTCGGCCTTCGGCGAACATGCCCACCAGGGCAGACAGGACCCGATCCCGGGCCGCTTCCTTACGAAACTCATCGAGAAAACGCGCTCGAGCATCCTCATCGACCGAATTCAAGTATCTCACTACCACAGGGTGAAGAAAACGAGGCATGGTTTTAAGTTTTTGCCCGGCAACGGTGAACCTTCCCTCATTCTATACATCGAAAGTTCGACACCGACCTTTCGAGACCAAGTGGACCACTCTCAGACCGAACACTCCCCGGAAGAATCAAACTTCTTCTCGATCCTTAGATCTAAAGTCCCTCTGGCAAAGTGTCCCTCGAAGAGAGGATGATCTCCCCGTTGGCATGTCCAATATCAAAAGATGGACCAGTCCCGGGAAGACAATAGAGATCCTGCGACAGAGCGTTCCAGGCTGACCTCAAGCTTCTTACTTCTTCTCTTGGGACTAGGACTTGGTTGGTTCAGTCGCTCTTGCGTTCCGAGTCAGACTCTGGAGAGCCGCCAGGAGCAGCCCAAGAACAGTCCCGTGGTTGCCGCGGTATCGCCAACACCAACTCCCACAGTGGAAGCGACCTTCACCCCTGAAATTCAGGAACTGACCTTGAGGGCCCCGATACCCCCTCCTCCTGAACCCGCCACGCCCCAAAAGAATCCGGCGCAAACTCCGGCATCCCAGCCGTTAGTGCCCCAAAACGCCCCAAAAGTCCAAAATCCTCCAACTGCTCCAGACAGTCCGAAAACCGCGACTCGGCCCCAGCCTCCGGCACCGGTCCCGCCTCTTCCGGCAGCAGAAGTGGGCTCTGCTCCAACTTCACCCAAAGTCCAGCCTCAGCCCAAACCCAAGCCAAGAAAGACCGCCGCACCCCTTAGGATTCCTGAGCCCGATTATCCGGTTTATCAAGTTGAACGCATCCCTAGGGGCGAGCAGCCATATCAAGGCTCAGGAGCTGGACTCTCCCGAGCCGACGGAGGCGGCTGGTCTACTGAGGAGACGAGACCTCCTGAGCCGGACGAGCCGGCTCGGCTCATCTATTATCCTGAGGTCTTCATTCGAGGCAGCTCCACAATCCCTTATGCCGTTGCCGAGTTCGAAATATTTCCCGATGGTTCGTTCTATGTGGGACTGCTTCAAGGAATGGCCAGGGCCGACTATGATGCGATGATCATTGACACCCTTCGCGATTGGGAATGGGAGCCCGCGAGAAGGAACGGAGAAAGCGTGGCCACTGTGGAGCAAGTGCGCATTAGAAAAGTCACCCTGGGCTTTGAAGAATGGGAACGCCGTAGAGCAATTCAACACCAAGCAAGACAGCAACGACGTCGCTGAAGGATTACACCAAGAGGCCATCTCGACTCCGGCTCATCTCTGAGTCAGGAGACCGCCGCTCCAAGAAGCCCGAAGTCCCAGCCAGATTCTGCTCATAGGCCGAGCGGAGGCGGTCGTGGCAACTGGAATCCAAATAGGCTTGGACCTCGAGCATCCCACATTCAATCAAGCCAAAATCATCGGCGAGGTCCTCATCCACATCATCCTGGCAAAAAAGAGCTTCCTCGAAGCCATCCTTTAGGCTCTGCATCCGATCAAGATGTGCCTGCAGATGAGATTTGGGAATTCGCTCTGCATAGACCACTCGCATAAGTCTCAGAAACTAAAGGGTTCGAAAAGAGGGGTGCGAGCCACGGCCTGCACCGCGAAAATCAAAGAGCCAAAGTCCTTAGTCCGCCGTGAACGATATTATGGCTGATGACGAAAAGCTCGTTAAGGGGACTTGAAAAAAACCTCGGGTCCCTCAGAGAAATAGCCCTCAAGCCCCTTGAGAACGTGAACCATCTCTCACCAAGCTCTTCGAGGTCTGCCTTCGATGGTGGCTCGTGAGCCGTTGTCCGCACTCGCAATGCGAAAAGATTCGCAGCCAGCAACTCTCCTGTGCTCCAGCGCCAAACTCCCAGATTCTCTCAGGGGAGGCCAAGACAAGCTCGGCGATAACCGTGGCGATGGCCACCCCTACACCCGTCGCCAAGACCTTGGCGCAAGTCTAAACTCACGAACTCACCTTGGAGGCCCCGGCGCTTCCTTCCCGACCTCTCTCCTCATCAGGCAACTCCAGAACAACGAGCCCAAGTCTCCCAGAAACGGTGTTTCACAAGTTGTTTGCCGGTCGGTGAAATCTGCCGGCTTGAACTCTAGAACCGTCACCTACAAATGGGTACCCTGCTCCGAGCCAGAAGACGAGCCCCGGGACTTGGTTGGCCATGGCCAAACAATCGTTGAGGTAGTCGCGCCAGAGTGTGGGACATCAAGCTTGGTCTTCAAATTCAACGAACTGGACTTGTTTCACCCTGACTCCACGCGGTTGCGCCCCGCCTCCTTGGCTCGATACAGTGCTTGATCGGCCCGTTCCAAGACCTCGAAAAGACTCTCCTGGGGTAGTCGAGCCGCTACTCCGATGCTGATCGTCACCACCAAGGGCCCATGGGCTGTATCCATCGGATGGTCGGCTAGGGTCAGGCGGAGACGTTCGGCGGTGAACAGACCGGATTCGAGGCCGGTTCCCACCAGAACCACGGCGAACTCCTCACCCCCATAGCGCCCTAAAATATCGATGTCCCGAAAGCAAGATTTGCAGCGTTGAGCGGCTGTACTCAAAACTAAGTCACCGGTGGCGTGTCCGTAATTGTCATTGAATTTCTTGAAGAAGTCGATGTCGAACATCATGACCGAAAGCTCGTGCCCCAGGCGATCGGCCCTTTTGAATTCTCGTTCGGCGCTCGCGAAGAAGTGGCGGCGATTGCTCAGGCCTGTCAACTCGTCGGTGGTGGCCAGACGTTCGACATCAGCGAAGAGCCGAGCGTTCTCGAGGCCCAGGCCGGCATAACCGGCGAAGGTGTGGAGAAGCTCTTGCTCTAGAGAGTCGAAGCTTGAGTCTCTCTCCAAGGTAACAACTCCATACTCACCTTGAAAAGTGCGAAGAGGAGTCGAGATTATCATCCGATTCGGCTCTCGAGGTTCTCCCACGGTGACGGCGGGACTCAACCCTCCCTCCTGGAAAACTTCAACGGTGGCGGTCTGGTAGTCCATAACCGAGCCTAAGCCTTCCAAGAACTTCTCCAGAACCGCTTGAGGATTCAGCTGGGTCAACATGGAGCCGGCCATTTTTCCTAAAACCTCGGCTAAGTGCCTGCCCTCACGTTCGGATCTCACCTCGATTTCCAAACGGGCGGCCCGGGCCGTTTCCAGTGTCACGGCAATTTGATTGGCCAAGGCTCTCAGGAGTTGCAAGTCGTCTTGGCTGAACACTCCACGAGCTAGCCGACTGTCCAGATAAATCACACCCAGCAGCCGATCCCGAATGGAGAGCGGGGCCGCCATGATGCTCCGGAGGTCGTGAGTCACCACGCTTTCGGAGCCCATCAAGCGTCCCTCTTCGGTGCCGCTGAGCAAGACGGGTTGGCGGGAATTGGCCACTTGATCGACCACTGTGCTGGCGTAGTCGCGAGGCGGCATTAAGCTCCCACCTTGGTGATCGAGACCCACCTCGAAGCGCAAAATCTCATCTTCACGAAGAAAGAAGAAGGCCCGCTCGGCTCCCAGAATCTTAACTAACTCCGCTAAGGCTTGACGACAGAGTTGCGTGCCATCCAAGACTCTCACTGAATCGAGAGAGACCTGCATCAGAGCCTCCAGGTTGCGCTGCAGACGGACCACAAGGGCGCTTTGAGAGGCGCGGCCTCGGCTGTCAGTCGTGCTGTGGTGGTCGACCTGAAATTCCCGCTCTAAGCGAAAGACCTGATTGACCCAGGCCAAATCTTGGGCTAAGGAAAGGGCCAAAGAGGCTTCCCTGCGAGAGGCCGACTTCAGACCCTGCTCTCGAAGACGGAAAGCGCGCAGCCTTAGCACTTCGAGTCGCTCCCAAGGGTTGTCGTGTTGATGAGCTAGCAGTTCTGCTTCTCTCAAAGCCGTCTCCGCTTTTTTGTAGCCTTTCATCAAGTGGAAGTAGCCTGCTTCTAGGACCTTGAGATGCGACCTGAAGAGCGGGTGACGAGGGCATTTGCGAAGCTGCTTTAGGCTATAGGAGAACTCCTTGAGTCGTCGCTCTCCCGTCAAGCACTGACGGTAGCGAAGATGAGCTTGCAGAATGTAAAAGGTCCGCGAATGAAAGGGAGCGAGGCGCGGTCCGAAGCCTAGCTCTTCAAATTCTTGCAGCAAGCGTTCTGCCTCACGACCCATCTCGTCCGATTCCAAAGCGGCATGGAGGCTTGAGACAAGGTAAGCGGAGCGACGAATGGGGGAGCGGCTACTCTCAAACATTTTGCGGCTTACCTGAGCCTGGCTCTTGGCCTCGCTGTGTCGGCCCACCCCGGCAAAGACTGCGCTCAAGGTGCATGTGATCAGCATTGGGAAGTGTTCTTTTTGTATCCTTTGAGCACCCACTTCCGCCCATTGACCTGCCTGTCTCAAATAGCCTCGAAAATGCAGATTGTGAGTCAGGTCGAGGTAGCCCAACAGATAGTCGAAGGTCGAGAGCCAGACTCCTCGATTCTTCAGGCAATCCTGGTGAAGCAAGGCCGCTTCCGCGTCCTCGCCTCGCATTCGAAAGGAGAGGGCCTTGAACTGTTCGGCTTGGACAGAGACCGCCGGGTCCTGGAGCTCGCGAGCCATGTCTTGGCATAGCGCGTTAAGTCGGTCTGCAGCCTTGTTCTGTCCCACAATGGATAGTAAAATCGACTGAAGACCGAAGAAATTGGCCAGGGTAGGTGTTGGACCGAGTCGCGAAGCCGCTTTGAGTCCTCTAATCAAGACTTCCAAAAACTCTGGGATTCGAGCGTCGAGAATGCAAATTTGGGCGGCCATCAGATAGAGCCGCAGGGCCACTGTGGACGCTTCCTCCTGTTTCTCCCTTGACCGGTCACCACCCGGCGATGGTTGGAACAGGCCCACCAATCTGCCGGCATTGAGTAGCAGATAAGCCATGCGGGAAGCCTTGCCGGAGCAAAGCTCGCATTGAAGTTCCCGTAGGCCAGCCAGCACCATGGGCCAAGCTTTTTCGGTATCCACTTCAACCATGTGGACCATGACCAACTTGTGATAGACAGCGGCCCGACGAACCCGGTCTTGGTAGAGAGATAGGGCGGTTTGAAGTCGGCTCAAGGCTTCTTCAAATCGAGCCGTGCGGTAGGCGGCCTCCCCGAAGCTCTCCTCAAATTCGGGGCTGGTGGCGACAAACTCCGATCGACACTGTTGAACCCTGTGGAAGAACTCGTAGCTTTCAGGGTAGGCGTGTTGGCCCATAGCTAGCAAGCCTGCCGCAAGGCTGGCGTCACTGGTGTCGGTGCAGGGCGAGCCCTCGCACGCCAACCAGAGATGTTCTGCCCGAGCGAAGACTTCGTCGGCCTCGAGCGCCGAGGCGATCTGGCCATGGATCTGTCTGCGCAGGGAATCTGGCAGACCCCTTAAGAGCGCTTCTCGGACCGCTTCGTGGACGAAGCGATAAGCTTCTCCTGACTTGATCGCTTCCAAGAGTTTGAGCCTGACCC
>JBJHCR010000045.1:0-20002 GCA_050486105.1 Vulcanimicrobiota bacterium | reverse complement strand
GCCAAGATGGGATAGATGTTGACACCTTGGGACACCTTGGTCAAGAGACCGCTTGGGAATCGGGAGCCGATCACGGCCGCGGTCTCGACCACTTTTCTTTGCCCGGGGCTCAGGTGTTCAAGGCGATCCAAGACCGTCGTTAAGACCTTACTGGGGAGGTCGAGTGTAGAAAGGCCCTCGCCCTCCATTCGCCAACGGCCCCAGTGAGGGAGGAACAAACCGTTATCCAAAGCGGCGTTCGTGATCTCCAAACAGGCCAGCGGGCTGCCGTCACCGGCCATGAGCACCTGTTCCACTATGCGAGCTTCCACCGGCCCGCCCAGGGTGTATTCCAGCAGCTTCTCGGTTTCACCCCCGGAAAGAGGTTGAAGGCGAAGGATGCGAGCCGGAGAGAGAGAGATTTCTTCGAGGTGCTCGCTGCGCGAGGTGGCCACAAGCAAGCAATGGGTCTCCTTTATCCTATCGGCAAATCGTTTCAGGACCTGATGACTCGAGGGGTCGATCCAATGGAGATCCTCGAGGATGATAATCGCCGGATACCGTTGACCAAGCTTGACCAGAAAGTCGGTCATGCCCTGAAGACAATCATGATGATCCCTGTCAGGGAAACTTGTCCTTTCTCCTAAGGCCGGAAGAAAGTCGTCGATTCTAGACCCCAGGGAGCTAGCGGCCTGTTCCAGGAAGGCTCGGGTTTGAGTTCGCCTGAAGAGACTATGGAGCAGACCGTATGGCGGGCGCGAGGGTTCCGAATGCCCTCGCAAGATGAGGGCACCGGTGGAGTCGGCAAACTCAGTGGCTAGAAAGCTTTTTCCCGAGCCCGGCTCCCCGGAGATCAAACAGAGCCTGCCTTGAGTTTGCCTGGCCTCCTCCCAAAGCTCTTTGAGCGCGACCAATTCGCTGAGTCTGCCGGCAACTTGCGACCTTGGGCGTCCTTTAGGAGTTGCTTCACGGTGGGGTTCTCCGCTGAGACAACTGAGGAGGTCTTCGGCACTATGGAAGCGATCGTCGGGATCTTTATGGAGTAGTCGGCGGATCACTTGAACCAGATGTTCCGGCGTATCCGTGTCGAGCGGGGGAGGCTGGGCCACGCCGTGTTGGCGGATGAGCTCTGCGGGATCCTCGGCATCGAAAGGGAGACGCCCGGCTAGGCATTCGTACAAGATCACTCCCAAGGCATAGAGGTCGGCCCGGCCGTCAAGGGGGCGATCCAGTATTCCGGTTTGCTCAGGCGCGCTGTAGCGGAAAGTTCCGATCGGACTATCTTCTTGGGGTAGGTGAGTTCGAGTGGCCAAACCAAGGTCGATCAAACGCGCTTTGCCTTCAGGAGTGATGAGGATATTGGACGGTTTGAGGTCTCTATGAACGAGCCCAGTGGCGTGGATGGCGGCTAGTGTGCTGGTGATGTCCTCGGCCAGCTTCAGAACGCTTTGAGGCTGCAGTGGGCCCTTGCGCAGATGCTTTTCCAGAGTTTCCCCTTCTATCAATTCCATGATTAAGAAGGGGGCTCCGTCAAGCTCGCCCACTTCGAAGATTTCGGGCAAATGGCGACAGTTGACTTGGGCCTGCAAACCCGCTTCACGTCGAAAGTCGAACTCCTGACTTTCACTTTCGGCGCGGGGCAGTTTCACGGCTACCATTCGGCCGTCGAGTCGACCACGAAAGACGGCGTTGCGGGCTCCCCGCCCTAGTTCATCGAGTAACTCCAGACCTGGGAGCTTCGGAGCTGTAGTGCTCATCGGGGGAGTGTTCTCCCTCCGAAGGCGGCGGCCTTCTCTTTCCCCGTCCCTGTTTGACAGATCGGTTTGGAGAACTTAAGCCAGGCTGGTGCAAGTCAAGAGTTCTCCACCAGTCAAGGCTGCCGTTGCGATTCTTCCGACCCCCGATAAGGCCGGTCCTACCCCAGCAGTCCGTCGGACCCCGGGGGGGGTTCCGGTGCCGCCAAGCTTCTACCGCTCAGGCCTTATTGGAGCCGAGTCTTGCCTCTGCCACCAGGTCGGAAATTTCGATGGCTGCTTCGAGGAGACGCCGGCCTTGGCCGAGGTTCAGGCGATCGTCAAAATGAAGTCGAAGGCCCCGGTCGTTCACCAAGAGCGACACAAAAGGAGACAGATACAATTTTCTGAGGGCGTCTTGCAAGGCCTCGGACCGCCGAATCAGCTGTTCCGCTTGCTGGGCATAAGCCCCGCGATGATTTGTGGTTGGTCGAGAGGCTGCACTTTGCGAGGATGCCCGAGTCTCAGGATCCAGCCCAAGCCAAGCAAACTCAAAATCTCGATCGAAGGGTTGAGGTAAACCAACCAGCAGTTCGATGATATCCCGGCTCTCGAGATCCTGCCCATAGTGGAGAGCTTGCAGATACATTTGACAATGCCGACTCTGGTGCTGGTACACCTGGTTCGGGGGAAACAGCTTCTTTAGGAGCGGGTACTTTTGGGCGAAACTTGATGTTCGATTCTCCCTTTCCAAGAGTTCATTCTCTGGATCAAGGGTCAGAACCCGTTGACGCAAATGCAGCAAGTCCGAAGGATTGGCCTCTGACCATCCGAGGTCTTTCCCGATGCGCTCAAAGAGACTGCCCCCCTGAAGGTAATCCCGAAACAATCTTTGGAAAAGTTGGCGCATAAAGAACCCTTCGATAGCCTAGATGGTCTCCCTTGAATCTGCCGCTCGACGAGCCCTGTGCCGGAAGCTTCTACCTATCGATCAAGAAAGCGGGCTCGTAACTAACCAAGAGATAGTCATTATCCTGACCGATGTCTGCTCTGATCTCATTGGCGAGGGCAGTTTGGCCACCGAGATTAAGGAATCTACCCTGATGGGGGCTTCTCGCATGGTAATTGAGAACTTCTCTCCATCTGTCTTCCAGCGCCTCCTTATCACCCTGGAATCTCAACACAACATGAAATCTCCCGCTCCTTGCCCCTACGTTAGTAGAAAGAACCTCGACGGCTCCGCCCTCTAAAGGGAGGGGGAACCCCTTGGGCAACGGAGTCACACCTTCTGCATTCTCGAGCACTCTCGGAGCAAAGTTCATACTTCCTAGTTCGTAGTCGAGTTGAGAGCGCGCAGCCAGATCTTCAGGAGGAGCTTCCAACACCACCACAGGAAAGCCAGCTTCTAGTCCTGCGGCAGCGTGATGAAATCCTGAGCAGCGGATGACCCCCTGTTCCGGGTCGAAGCCCTCAGTGTAGGTATCCGCCTTGGTCTCCGGACACTTAGGGAGAGATTCTGGCCAGGCGGCTATGAGATTCTCGTTTGATAGTTGCGAGCCTCCGAGATGTTGCTCTATGCTCAATGAGATCTCTCGAAGATTGTCCTTGCATTGGAGCATTCGCTTCTCGGATTCCGTGGGAGAGTTGCCTTCCGAACTTGATAGGCATCCAGCAATCATGAGCGCTGAAAGGAAGAGAGCGAGTTTGGACTCTAGGCACTGCATCGATCCGATTTCGGAATCGAAACCTTTTGACCTTGCCCAAGACAAAGGGAACCTGGAGGACTTGTCTATAGTTCATAATCCTAGTAAGATGAACAAGTCTAAAGTGAAAACATCGTACCTACAAAAACTCGTGTTGCTCCTGTTCGTTTTGGCGGCCCTGAGCGGGGTGTCACTGGCTCAGTCCCCGTACCCCCAGGCCACAGTGCGTCCCGCTCGCCACAGCGCTCCCAATAAGGCACCGGCTCTAGGCATACAACCGGCAAACCGAATCCAGCACCAAGAAACTCACCCTATGCAAAGTCGACTCAGCGTGCAGCGCTTTCCAAGTCGCAGCCGCCCCCCGGTCGCGCCTTCCAGCTATCCCAAGGCCACTCCACGGGAGGAGAGTGTTTCAGGTCGGAGCCGAGCCTTGCAGGCGGCGCCTAAGGATGAGTTTCGACATCAGAATCATTCTGGTGACTGGGGCTACGATGATCATTATTATGACGATGACTATGCCTATGACGAGGATTGGGAGTACCAGGACGACCAGCCTTGGGGGCGCGGGTACTACGACGACTTCTACTACGATGACGAACAGTACTACCAGGATGAAGCATACCACGGTGACGAGCCGTATTTCGACGAACCCTACTACGGTGAACCCTACTATCAGAACAATTCAGACTCTCAATATCGAGGCAGCTCGGGTTCTCAGTATCGGGGTCACTCCGGCGCTCAATACCGCAACACCAGACCGAAACGCAAACAAGGTGGCTTGCCAAGAAAGAGCGTCGAATTCACTTGGTAGCGTACCCCCCCTACTGGGCTAGAGCAGGCTCTTAGACAAGGCTCGACCTGTCTGCCGACCAGTGAACAGACAGCCACCTAAGAAGGTTCCTTCCAGGGCCCTGTAGCCGTGATAACCTCCCCCTCCAAACCCTGCGGCCTCACCCACGGCGTAAAGTCCCTCGAGCACCTCGCCACCGTGACCGTACACTCGGCCTTCGAGATCGGTTTCGAAGCCACCGAGGGTCTTTCGCGTCAGCACGTGCAAGCGCACCGCAATCAGAGGACCATGCTTCGGATCGAGCACCCCATGAGGCGGAGCAGTACGAAACAGTCGATCGCCTAAATAGCGTCGGGCGTTGTGCACAGCTAAGGTTTGATGGTCTTTGCCAAACTTATTCTCGAACTGTTGGTCTCGAGATTTCAGCAGACTCTTGATTTTGGCGGAATCCAAGAGGTCCTTTCCAACCAACTCGTTCATCCCTTGGACCAACGCATCCAAGTCCGAGCGGACCACGAAATCCACCCCGCGTTCCTTGAATGCCTCCACCGGCTCGGGAGCCCGCTTTCCAAAAGCCCGCTTTAAAGTGCTCTTCCAATCCTTATTGGTCAGGTCGGGGTTCTGCTCTGACCCCGATAGAGCAAACTCTTTGCGGATGATGCTCTGGTTGAGAACAAACCAGGAATAATCGTGACCGGTGGTTCTCAGGTATTCGAGTTGCCCCAGAGTATCGGCTCCGGGGTATAGGTGAGGAGGCAGCCGTTCTCCAGTGGCATCCAACCACAAAGACGAAGGTCCTGGCAGGATTCTGATCCCGTGCCCGGGCCAAATGGAATTCCAATTTTCTATCCCTTCCACGTAATGCCACATCCGGTCGCGGTTGATCAGTCGTCCTCCCGCCTGTTCGGTGATCTCGACCATGCGTCCATCCACGTGAGCCGGAACACCCGTCAGCATGGTCTTCGGTGGCAATCCCAAGCGATCGGTGGGCCAGCATTTTCGAACCAGTTCATGGTTGCCTCCGATCCCCCCTGAGGCCACCACCACGGCCTGGGCTTCAATCTCGAAGTCGCCGATCACCTGACGATTCGTAGCCTGACCCCTTGGGGAGGAATCATCGGCCAGAATCGAGCCTGCTAAACCAGTGAAGGCTGCCCCGGTCTTGGTTAAGGCATCCACCCGATGCCGAAACAAGAAGGTCAATAGGCGGTCCGCCTCAGCTTCTCGGGCTCTGCGCTCGAAGGGTTCAAGCACCCCGGGGCCAGTTCCCCAGACTAAATGAAAACGGGGCACAGAGTTGCCCTGACCCGTAGCCGCAACTCCTCCCCGCTCGGCCCATCCCACGATGGGGAAAAAGCGCATCCCAGCCTGATAAATCCAGTCTCGCATCTCCCCAGCGGCAAACTCTAGATAGCTTTCAGCCCAACGCCTGGGCCAGGCATCCTCGGGTCGGTCGAAGCCTGCGGTGCCAAACCAATCGGTTCGGGCCAACTCCAAACAGTCGCGAATGCCCAGGCGTCGCTGCTCGGGCGTGTCCACCAGAAACAACCCCCCCAAAGACCAAAAAGCCTGCCCTCCCAAATTCTGCTCGGGTTCCTGATCCACTAGGATCACTCGACGGCCGGCTCGGGTCAACTCGGTGGCTGTCACCAAACCCGCCAAGCCGGCCCCGATCACCACCACATCAGCTTTGTGTTTTCCCATGGCAAGAGTTCCTCATTCCTGTGGCCTAGTTTTCTAGATGACGCTTCGTGAAAAGGGTTGAGTCGACCCCCGAAAGCCCAACTTGAGAACGGGGACTCAGCGGCCCAGTCCAAAGAAGATAGAGTTTCCGTTGCGGCAGAAGTTCTGGACTACCCCTGAAAAGGGGGAAGCACAGCTGTTCCAAAGTTAACAAGAATTTCATATTTGTCGCAAAAAATCCATAAGCAGCTCAGAACCACCCTGATAATCTGGGCCCAGAAAGTCCCCGTTCCCACAAGAGAGGTGTCAAGAAATGCAGATCCTACCAAGACATAACCACGGACTGAATCCCACAATCACCTCGGCGGCCCAGAACGGATCTCCTCAAACCTCTTGCCCCCTGGCCAGTCGGCTCATCAGCCCCGGGGTCTCGGAAAAAGACCAGAAGGCCCTACTCGGCCACCTGGGCAAACTCCCCAAACCGGCCCTGGAAAAGTTGGTCAACGAGGGGTGGACGGTTTCACCTCAAGATGTCCAAACCAATGCCGACGGCACCAAAGATGCCGGGGGGTGCAACCCGCACGAAAAATCGGTGCGCATCGACAGTGAAGTCTTGCACAGCGATAAAGGCGGCCGGGTCCTGCTGCACGAGATGGCCCACGCTCTGGACTTCAAGGGGAGCACCCCTCCCAAAGGCATGCTCGGCCGCATGCTGTCCAAAGCCGGGATGAACGGTGGGCGGCAGATGCAATTTCACAGCAATCAGGACGCCAAGATGGCCCAGGTCTATCAGGGTTTCCAGGCTCGAAACCTGGCTGAATTCGGAGCCAAAGTTTTAAACCAAGCCCAGGCTCAACCCACCGAAGCCCCTCAAGCCTTCGCTTTCAAGACAGATTTCCACGGTTCAGGACAGGTCCTCACCCACGGGGGAAATGTCATCGTTTCTTCAGACAATAAGTCGGCCGCTTGCCAAAAGAAGAGCGGAATGTTTGAAGTTCAAAGCTTCGGACTGCCGGAAAAATCCCAGCACAACGTTCAAGGAGCGACCTTGGGTTACCAGGATACCGAAGGCGCCAAGACCGTGATCTTCTCTGAGCAAGACAGCTCGAAGCTTCAAACAACTTGGACGGAAAACGGAAACTATGTGGCCTCGAGCAACCTACCCGCAGAACTCTACGCCGAAGCTGTAGCCGCCTACTTGGACACCCCGGACTCCCGCCAGGCTTTAGCCCAAGAGGCGCCCGAGCTCCACGCCTTGGTTCAGGAATCCATGAACGAATACCTCATCGCCAAATAGCTTGCAGCAGGCCCATTCCCATTCCCGACGGAATCCGTGCCCATGAGCCGCCGACTGCCCAAAATATTCAGCATGCACTTCCTACCCGAGTTCTTTTTTGAGAATCCCGGTTCAACTATCACCGACGACAAGCTCGAAGAAAAACTTCAGGGAGCCTGGCAGGTGGGAGCCGAAGACAGCCGAGAGTTGGCCCTCCAGAACGCAGTTCCTAAAGTTCGATCACTCGACTGGAGCAAAGCCCAGGGAGTCTTGATCGAGCTGACCACTCCTCAGAGGCGAGGAGAGTCCCAGGCCGCTGTCTTAAGCTTCCGTCCAGGAACCAACGAGGCTCGCATTTACTTTCTGGAAAAAACCGACCAGGGCTTTGCCTTAACCTCCATAGACCAGAAACGCAAGCATATCTACCATCAGGACCTAAGCGGGAACAGCATCCAAACTTTCGCCAGTGCCGCTCGAAGCTTGGCTGAAGGTTAAAAGCTCAGCGAGCTATCAAACCCAGGTCAAAGCTTCCCTTGCCCACGGGTTCGGCTTCGTCGCGATGAGTGCGATGGATCTCGAATTCCACTTTGCCGGCTTTGCTGCGCACCGACATAACCGAGGAGGCATCCCGAGACAAATGAGAGGAGGCGCCCACGAAGTTGTGTTTATCTAGCTTCAACCCGAACTGATTCCCACCACCGGTCGTTTCCTGGTGCTCGGTCTGCCAAGTGTCGATGTCGTGCACCCAAAAGCCGTTGATCGGGCTGGCGCTGAGTTCGTGGATGGCCACCTTCTGCCCATCGGCCCGGCTGAGTTCGCTTTCTATGTGAAAGCTGGTGTGAGAATCACCGCTTAGGATGCAAACGCCCTTAATTCCCTGCTCGGCGACAAAATCGAGGATCTCATTGCGCTGAGAACGGAAGGCTTGGCTGCTCCAGATGGCGTCCTCGGACTGCTCGGTTTTCTCGGCCAAGAAGGGAACACTGCTGACCAAAAATTTGGGTTGCTCGGGATTCTCCGTAAGCCAGCCTTTCAGCCGATCCATCTGTAGGGGTGAGATCATCTGGCCTTGGTCGGGATCGCGCTCGCTGCGAGCGTCCATCACGAAAAACTGGTTCTCCCCACGAGAGAAGCTGTAATAAAGCTTGTCAGCTTCGAAAGTCTGGGGGTTGTGGCTGTGCTGGTACTCCATATAGGCTTTTAGGCCATTGACCTCCAAGGTCTTTCGCTGGGCGGCCTCATTGCCGAACAAGCCCCGGGCTAACAGCCAACTGCGGCGGAATTTTCCTAACTTAGCATCCTCACCAAAGTCGTTGCCGATCTCGTGGTCGTCGAGGATCATATAGTTCGCTCGATCCTTGAGGATGGACTTGGCCTCTGGAGAGGACCAGGCTCGACGATAAGAGCCTCGAAAACCGCCCAGTTGGTAGGTCTGCAGCGGCTGATCGGCATAGATCTGGTCTCCGGTTTGAAGCACAAAATCAGGATCCTTTTGTTCAGCCAGGTTCCCGATTCGTTGCCAACTCTCATTTCGGCGCCAGAACCGATGATTATTGCAACTGCCCAAGAAAAAACTGACCTCATCGCTATTCGGGTCGGTGGTGCGAAATCCACCCTCCTCGGAGTGTCGACGGTCCTCTGGCTTGGCCTCTTCGGTCTTCCCGTAGGAAACTTTCACCTTATAGGACTGTCCAGGTTCGAGATCGGTGGCCTCAACGATACCGGTATAGCCGTCATCAGACTTGAGACGCTGTCTCCCTTCGAAGGCCACCTGACCCTGCTGATTCTTAACCTCGACGAACATGACCGGACTCTTCTTGTCCCCTCGCCCCCAAATCCGGGCCTCGTCTGCGCCGGTGTGCCCCACGATCAGTCGTGGCCCCTCGGGAGTCATCCAGCGAGCCAGGTTATGACCCACCACTCCCACTCCAGCACCGATCGCCGCCCCGACAGCCGTAGCCACCGCCGAGCGTCCCAACAGTGCTCCTGATATGGCTCCCAGCCCGGTGGAAGCCAGCGGCACCAGAGGAATATCCCGGGCCGGTTGGATGGGACCGGGACTTGCGGGTCCCTTGGGAAGAGAGGTGGTCGAAGCTTGAGGTGCGCTCTTCTTGGGTCTAGGTGCCTGGGTTGGCGTTCGGTTCGTGATCAGCATGGGTCAACTCTTTTCTTGAACTGAATGTACCAGTCCAGGGTGGTAGAGAGGTGGAAAAGAGAATGCCTCATGCTAAAGCCTTGTAAAGACTCCACCAAACTCGAGACCTCCAAGGACCTCACCAGTGGCGATAAACTCGTCCCATTGCCCATCTCGGCTCATTTTGAGATTGGTATACTCATAGGGAAGCTTCTTGAACAGGCCCCACATGGTGGGAAGGTAGCCCGAAAGATCATGCCCCGATTCGCTCGACTCCCGGGGAGCAGGCGCAGGATACGTTGGGGCTCTCGAGGAGCTGGCGATTTGCATAACCAGAGTCTAAGCATCGGTGATGAATAAAATCTGAAATTTTAACGCTCTTATAACGGGTAGGACCCTTCAGCATTTCCTCAAATCCAAGCCCGATGAAAACTTTGCTCCTCTCCCTCCTTGTTTTGCTCCCGACCTCTAGCCTGGTGGCCGAAACTCTGCACCTGCAGCGGGCTGACGGCACGGTGATCACCTACTACATGGACCGGCCCCAAGAGGAGTCCTATCCCCTGGTGGTGATCCTGCAAGGTTCGGAATGCTTGAGGGTTTCGGATAAGTACCAGCCCTATCTCGAGTACCTCGTGAAGCGAGGGGCGGGGGTGCTCAGGGTCGAGAAGCCCGGTCTACACGCCCGGGTGGAGGTGGGTGACTGCCCGGACGAATACCTGCGCTTGAACACCCCCCAGCAGCGGGTGCTGGACCTGCTGGCCGTTTTGGGCCAGCTGCGTCGCCAAGAGGAGTCTTGGGACGGGCAGTTAGGACTGGTGGGAGGTTCCGAAGGAGCCATGGTGGCTGCCATGGCCGCTCCACTGATCCCGGAAACCAAATCCGTGGCCCTTCTGTCCGGGGGCGGGGGGCTCACCTTTTTCGATGAGGTTCTGCTGGGAATCGAGGCCCAGTGGAGAGCCTCGGATCACCCTCCCGAAAACCTGGAGCAACAGTTGGAGAAACTGCGAGCTCAGATGCTCGAAGCTCAAGACAATCCGCGTTTTGACAAGGAGTGGGGCTCCGACGGGGACTTGGCGCGCAACACCCATTTCTGGTTGGCCCACATCATGCCCCTCAAGGTCAGCCTCCCTCTCTTGCAACTGGACTGCCCCATCCTCAGTCTTCAGGGGAATCAAGACCTGGGGCTCCCCCGAGAATCGTTCGACCTCCTGGTGAAAGCCTTCCAGGAGGCCGAAAAAGACAATCTGGAATCGAGATTTTTTGAGGGCGGTCACGTTCCCCCGGAGGATGAGATCCTAAGGGCCCTCGACTGGGTCTTAGAGCACCTCCCACCCGATTCGAATTGACCGGACCCCTCAACTCCCAAAAGGAACCGAGGTCCTTCATCGGAATCTTCCCCCTATGGAACTCAATGAGTGGGCCGGGCGGATCTTTACCGCCGACAACCTAGAGGAGAAGTTGCTGGCTCCCCCGGGAGGCCTGAAGTCCTTAACCGACCGCAACCCTGGTCCTCCGGTGCGTTGGCGCCAGCCTCCCCGACCAACCCATTTACAGATCGCTCCCAAGAGTCGTCGCAAAGGATTCCCCAAAATCAGTTCGCTGCACCGGGAAGACATGCGGGCCCGTTGCCTGCACACCTTTGCCAACCATGAGCTGATGGCTCTCGAGATGATGGCCTGGGCCCTGTTGGCCTTTCCCGAGGCCGATTCGTCCTTTCGTCGAGGTCTGGCTCAGGTGTTGCTCGATGAGCAGCGCCACTTCCAACTTTACACCGAGCGGCTCTCGGCCATGGGTGTCACCTTCGGGGACCTCCCCCTCAACGACCACTTTTGGCGAGCCGGCCCGGATATTGCCAGTCCCCTGAACTGGGTCTGCACCATGCATCTGACCTTCGAGCAGTCTAACCTAGACCACGCCCCGTACTTCGGGCGTCTGTTCCAAGAAGTCGACGATCTGGCCTCGGCTCAACTCATGCAAACCATCTTCGAAGACGAAATACGCCATGTGCGCTTTGGGAGCCGCTGGTTGAAGGCCTACTCCGGCCCGGACACCTCGACCTTTGAAGCCTTCAAGGCCCACGGAAGTCCTCTCAATCCTCCGGAGCGAGCGGTGGGTCCGGAGTTTCAAGCCCAAGCTCGACTTCAGGCCGGACTCGACGAAAGCTTTGTGGAGGCTCTCCGCAAAAGCAGCGGACTGTGAGCCAGGATATCTCGGCAACCTACCTGGCTACCGTGGCAAACCTGGATTTCGAGTATGAGTTGGCCCACGGTTCAGGCTTTCGGACACCCAAGAAGCTTGTTCCCCTTTGCCGGCGCTGGCAGCACATACTCAGATTGCTCCCGGGGTGCCGCCAAGCCCGTCCCCTAGACATCGAACTCCTCGATGAGGTCGGACCCAGGGAGGTGGGAGAAGTGGAGCGACTGCAAGCCTGGGGGGTGACCCTGAGGGTCAAGAAATTGGTCCAAGACCTGGGCTTGGGCCAAGATTCTCCCTGCCCGGACTTGGTGCGGACGGTGAACGACAAAGGCTACTCCCATGACCTCGAGCACGAGCTCGGGGTGGCCCTCCCCTACAGCCGCAAGCTGGGTTCTGTGGACGAGGTCCGAGAAGCGGTCCGAGCCTGCCCTCACCACTGGGTGATCAAGCACCCCTTCGGAGTCAGCGGTCGGGAGCGGGTGGTGGGCAAACGCGGCCTGCTCTCGGACTCCAACCTAGGTTGGAGTCGCCGCACCTTGAACCAGGGTTGGAAGCTGGTTTTTGAGCCATGGGTCGAAGACAGAACCGACTTTTCTCTGCACTGGGAGATCTCGGCAGACGGGAAGGCGCGATGGCTAGGTTGGTGTCTCTTAGAACCCGACCCGGGGGGAGTCTATCGGGGCAATCGGGTGCATCCGTCCGAGCCCCTAGAGCCCTCTCTGAAGACGATGGGAGAGCAGGTCGTTGCGCGCCTGTCTGGTCTTGGGTATCGGGGTCCGGTGAGCCTGGACGCCCTGTGCGGCCAGCTCAGCGAGGAGCAGATTGTCCGCCCCCTGGTGGAGATCAACGCCCGCGTTACCTTCGGCCGTCTGACCCTGGAACTTGCCAACTGGGTTCCCGCCGGCTGGAGCTACCTCTGGTGGCATCCCAAGCCCAGCCAAACCCTCTCCTTCAAGCAGCCTCCCCCACCGCTCGAAGCCCAAGAGCGCGCCGGAGTCTACCGCTTACCCGAGCTCGCCGATCCTTTAGGCCAAAGCCAAACTCTGGTGATCACGGCCGAAACTCCCGAGAAGTTGCAAGAGCTGGTCACAAGCGCGTGATCGCCCCTTACGCTTGCCGCCAAGGCCCTGGGGCTGTGAGGCCCTGTTTAAGCGAGAGGCTCCGGCCAAGGGACACTCGAACCGGAGCGGTATGAACGACCAGGACTTCCCACTCGGGGAGGTTCCCGCCGAGGCCCGTACCAGTGGGGCGTCCCTCTATTTCGTCCTGTTCGGATTCACCTTTTTTACCTCCACCATGTTCGCGGGCGGGCAGGTGGGCCCGTCCTTTGCCTGGTCCGAACTGTTGCTGGTCATCCTGGCGGGAAACGTGATCCTCGCAACTTATGCCTCGGTGTTGGCGGTCATCGCCTTTCGCAGCGGCTTGCATACCGCCCTAATGACGCGCTTCTGCTTCGGAGAGTGGGGGAGCCGAGGGTCGGACTTTCTGCTCGGCTTCACCCAGATCGGCTGGTACGCCTGGGGCACGGCCACCGTTTCCAGGCTCACCGTCGAGCTTCTTGGGCTGGAGGTGACATTCCAGGCTCTGCTCATCGTGTTCTTCGGCTTGATCTTCTGCCTCACGGCCTATGTGGGTTATCGAGGCCTTGAGCTGCTGTCTCGCGTCTCCGTGCCCCTGATGACTTGCTTGTTGCTCTGGAGCGCCCTTATCGCAAGCGGCGAGCCATCTCCGGCTGCGCCTGCCGACGGTTCCTTGGGCCTAGCCTCGGCCTTGACGATCATCGTCGGCACCTTCGTCTCCGGAGCCACCGTCTCCACGAACTGGAGCCGCTTTGCCCCCACCTTACGTGTAGCGGTCGGGGCAACGCTTGCAGCCTTTCTTGTGGGCAACGGGCTGATGGTTCTGTCTGGTGCCTATGGCGCTTACGTTTATGGCGAACCGGACATCGTCAAACTTCTGGTGCGCCAGGGCATTCTGGGATGGGCGCTGGTGATGCTGTTCACCAATATCTGGACCACCCAAGACAACACCATCTATAACTTCTCGGTGGTTGGATGCACCGCATTCCGGGTGACCAATCGGCGCAGGATGACGGTCCTCGGGGCGGTGGTGGGTACGGCGCTGGCGCTCGGGGGGATGGACGAAAAGTTGGTCCCTTTCCTGCTCGGGCTGGGCACCGTGATCCCGCCCCTTGGGGGGGTGATCGTGGCCGACTATTTTCTGGTTCGCCAGGGCAGCTACCCCCCTCTGGCGCAGACCGTCCTCCCTCGGTTCGAGTGGGCCGGCCTGGCTGCCTACGCCGTGGGTGTGGCGTGCGCTCTCTGGACGCCCGGGGTGCCCCCGTTGAACGGCATCTTGGGAGCGATTTTAGCCCGCTGGTCCCTGTTCTTGGTGCACCATCGGGTGCAGTGAGCGCGGCCAAAACCGACTTCCGGCTCCCCAGGCCCTCTAGAGCAGGTTGGCCCTCCTACTGCCGCTGCAGCCACCTCAGTCCGGTGACCTGAAGGAAGCCGATATCCGAGTTGGTGAGGCGGGTCACCGAGGGCTCGGCGTCGGGCCCCAAGTCCACCAGATAGAGATCTCCGGGGCAGAGCTCAGGGTTGGGCACGGATGTCAAACCCGGCTGGCAGCCGGTTTCCGCCCAGATCACCAAGCGGTCTCCTTGGGGCGACCAGGCCAAGTGGTAAACATTATTTCTGACCAGAAGAGGGTTTTGGGTCTCATTTCCAGGGAGGTCCTTTTGAACCATCAATTGGGGCGGCAGAACCCGAATCCAGGCCAGACTTCTCGTGTCTGGTGAGAGGACGAAGGGGGTGTCTATTCGGGTTGCCCCCAGACGGACGTTTCGGGCGGTCTCGGTGGCCTCACACCAATTCAGGGCGGAGGAGGCTCGCCAGACCAGGCCATCTGAGGAGGTAGCGAGGATGGCCGGCCAGCCGTCTCCTTGAGGGTTGACCTGGGGCAAGATCGCCAAGCGATCTTCTGTTGCCTCAGGTTCGAATCGCAAAGTCTTTTCTCGAGCGCGCAAATAGAGGTAGCGCGAGTCGGGTGTCCAGCAGAAGAGTTCGGCGCTGGAGTGAATCAAGAGGTCTTCGCCTGACTCCAGATGGCGGAGCCGAAGGGCCGGGCCCTCGCCGACTTCGTAGGCCAGGTGACGGCCGTCGGGGGAGACCAAGACCGCCCCATCCGAAGAACCGGTGAGTTCTGAAAGGTCGGCTTCCCCACCGTCGGCGGTAAAAAGGCGGTGACCAAATTGGGCATAGGGAACCCTGAGAATCTCGGCTAGGTCTTCCGGCTTGCTCTTCCAGGGCCGCAATTCCGTCTGACCGGCCTGGAGGGCCAGCACCCCTTCGGGACCCTGAACAAGCAAGAGGTCGTCGGATCGCAGGTTGCCCTCCCCTACCGGCAAGTCACCCAGTTCGCCGAGTGCCGCAGCTTGGGCCCGTTCAGCAGGTGAAGGCAGGATGCGGTCGGCAGTTCGCCATCCGATGGTGGCCAACCAAACCCCGCCTATACAGACCAACAGCGGCAGGAAAAGCAAGAAGAGAAGTTGACCGCTGAGGGTCAAACGATCGGCAGCCGTCGGAGCCTGCTCGACGGTTGTCGATGACGGGCGCCACAAAAACAGGCTCATAAGGTAGCCGGTGAACAATCCCGCTCCCAGATGCAGAAGAGTTTGCCCCGAGAGCAACAGGACCCAGGGTTGAGCGAGTTGGAAGTGAAAGTAAAAGGCCAGGTTGCTCCAGAGAGCCAGAGTCAACCCTAGCCCGCCGCCCAGAAACAAGCTAGAGCGCCGGTGTTGGGCCTGCTCTTGGTTAGCCGCTCGCCTACCGATCCACAGACCGACCACCGGCCACCCGACCAAAGCCGTCAGCACCATCAAACCCAGACCGACCACCAAGAGCGGTAGGGCCCAGAACATCAGCTCACCGTAGACGTGGTTCACGGCTGGGTTCGGAAGGGCGGTAACGGTCCGAAAAAAAGCATAGAGAGTGAGGGCCGTCACCCCCACCGAGAGCGCCGATCCGATCATAAAACCCAGGAAAACCCCAGCGATGCGTTGACTCATGCCACCTCAGTCCAACGGCCAACCCGCAGCCGAGCATCCACAGTACTGTAGTCCGCCAAGTCCTGGCTCCCTCCCCCGGGTGCATCGGCCCAAGTCCTGCTTGCAAAAATCACGAACACAATAGGACCAGAATACCAAAAGGTCTCGGGTTGGCCTAGCCTAAGTCAGAAAAGCGGCCTGCCCAGTTGGACTCAGCCGAGAGCGGCAACACAGGTGAGTAGGGACGTTGTACTAGAGTTGTGCGAAGCCCTGGATGACCAGGGTTAGCCGTTCCATCGGCGTGCGTATCGGGGTCGCTAGGATATCCCCTCCACTGAGTGCCTCGACGACGGGGCCAACCAGGCATTGCGCGTCCATACCAGGTTGCGCGACCTCCGCCAGAGTCTCTAAGATCCAAGCCAGGTCTTGAATAGATTGACCCTGAGCCAACAATGCACGAAGCAAGTTGCGCAGGGTGGTCAAGCTTACCTTTCCGGGAACCACTTCCGCAACCAGGCGCGGTTGGTGCAGGTCATCCAGCAAGACGGCAACGGCTTCTACTCCAAACATGCGATGCAGGTGTTCTCTGGAAACCTCGCATAGATGAGCGGCGATCAGGTCGATCTCGGAGAGCAGAAGGCAGCCCCGTGAGTGAGCCAGGTCATGTTCACTTAGGTCCAACCAGGCTGCCGGATTTCCCGTGATGGGATCGACCCCAATCTCCCGCCGCAATCCGGCGAGTTGGCGGCTCTCCGAGGCCACGGCCAAGTAGCCGCCGGGCCGCGCATTTCCCTGCCCGACGACCTTCTCTCGAACGAAGATCTGGTACCGGAACTCGCTGTCTGCAGAGTCGTTGAGACGGATGCCTGGTAAGGGAAGGCCCAACTCCCGCCCGAGATGTCGACGCACAATCCTGAGACGATCGAGCAGAGCCTCGAAGAAGGCGTCTGCACGACCCTCGAAGAGCGCCTTCGAAAGGCAAAGCCGGATGGTATCGAATTCGATCGCCGCCGGCCGCTTGGGAGGAGGACTGTCCTCGACCAAGGCAAGCGCGGGCTCCAGGTCCAAGGCTTCCGCCACTCGTCTCAGAGATTCCAGAGAGCCTCGTCCAGCCTCCAGTCGCCGGAGAGTACGCAGCGCCAGGTTGCTGCGCTCCGATAGCTCCTCCTGGGTCCAGGCTTTCCGTACTCGTTCTGCGCGCACAACTCCACCATTGATTCTCGGTCGCTTCTTCATGAGGGAAGTATAGCAGTCACAAGCCACCTGGGGGAGGTCAGGCTGCGGTCACCTGAAGGTCAGGACCTTGCTGTACGGTTATCCGCACGGACGGGGAGAGAGCTCGCGGGGTGGGGTTTCTGGAGCGAGAACTCTGGGACCAGCAGAGGCGGTGCGCAGCGAAGCCAGGCTCAGGCTTAGAGCAATGGAAACACTTTCTTCCGTGGCTCTGGCTTTACTCCGGAATTCCCCCGGCCTTCAGGGGGCAACCCCACCTGACGGCCTCCTAGCTTGCTCACCGAGAGGACTCACCTGAAGGTCCCAGAAGAGCAGAAGATGAGCAGCCCTTGCCTACGGAGCATCGTCCTCCTCGTCACGGCCCTCTTTCTGGCTCCCCTTGCGGCCTGGTCTGATCCTCCCCGCCAGGATTACGAGTCCGGGTCTTCGGAGCTGGGACAGGTCCTCTCAGCAGCCTACGGTGACTACCTGGAGGAGGGAGACGACTACGCCCGGCTCCACTTCAAATACCTCGGTGTGACCATCGACCGCCCCGACGGGGGGGAGCACCCCGAGTGGATCGCCTACGGGGAGATCACCCCGGACGGCACCTTAGACCGGGTCTTGCAGGAGGGGGTGGTCCGCCTCGGCTACCTGGAGGAATACCCCGTCCACTACGATGACGAGAAGGGGCTCCACACGGGCTTCGAGTACGAACTCGGCGAGGAACTCGTCCGCCGGGTGAACGAGCATTACCCCGAGGCCGACATCCGGGCCGAGTGGGTCCGGATCGAAGCCCGCATCCCGGAGGGGCCTTTGAAGAACCCCACCATGTTCGAGGTGCAGCGGGAGGGGCTGCAGGAAGGCCGCTACGACGTGGCCTTCACCAGCCTCGAACCTGAGTCTGACCCGGGCGTGGCCTACCTCTATCCCACCATGACCATGTTTCCGGGCGTGATCTACACCGGAAAGGACGGCCTGGACGTGTCGGACATCCAGGGGCGCGACATGCTGGTGGAGTTCCTGGCCGAGCACCCCGACCTTACGATGTCCCACGGCCTGGGGGCCGACGTCTTTAACAACCTGGCCCGGGACGTCGAGGCCAGGGGAGGCTCCCTCGAAGCCTACGGAGATTTCGATCCTCAACAGCCCATGGAACTCCTGTTCCGGGATGTCCACTTCCTGATGGGAGACATCATGGGCACAGCCAAGTTCCAGGGTAAAGCGGGAGTCGTCCTCGACGTGAACCCCCGGCTCGACTTCGCCCCCAAGTCGGCCTTCACTCTGGCGGACGGCCCATAGGGGGGAACACCTGCGAGTCCACCTCGCACTCGAAGCCGGGGGGCGCGGAGGGAAGCTCGTCTGTGCCCGCGAGCACGCGGGACCAGAGCCCCGTGTCCGGCACCACCCCGTCCCGCAGAAGCTCCTTCTTCGTGCCCTCCGACTCAGGGTTGGCGGACGTGCAGTCGAGGCTCTCGCCGAACTGCAAAAAGCAGATCATCTCCCGGTAGGCCTCGACGTTGGTCACCGAGTTGTCCCGGTAGTCTCCGTCCGTGTCCTGGACCCACGGGGTCCAACCGTAGCACGACTGGCCCAGATCGTAGACCAGGATCATCACCTCGTCGCCCGGCGCGGCCTCTTCGGTGGGGTACATCCCGAAGGTGACGCGGATCCCCCGGTAGGGGCTGCTCGCGTCCTGGGGTCCTGGGCGGGTGGTGGACACGATGGTGGAGTCGTAGCGCTCCGGAAGGTAGGCCACTCCCGTGCTGCCGCCTCGATCCAGGGTCCGCGTCGAGGAGGCGTACTCCAGGAAGGCCGCTCTCAACCCGCGATCGAGGGAGATTCGCTCGGCGCTGGGCCAGGTGGCGGCAGCCCAGGCGCCGGTGGTCACCACGGTCAATGCCGCCTGGGGATCCAGCTCCTCGTAGGTCCGGTCCGCTCCCCGTACCTCCACGCTTCGCACTCTCTGGCCTTCGGGCTCCTTCATGCTGACCCGGTACCGAGCCCCCCCAACGTAGAGAAAGGCTTACTCGCCCCCGGGCTCGGAGCTTGCCGCCACGGCCGCCTCCAGGGTCTCCCGCACCTGGGCTCCCGAGAGGACGACCTCCACCAGCGGCAGGTCCTCGGGCAGGACCCGCTCCACGTCGTCCATGGTCAGGGAGCCGGCCTCCAACCCACCGGCAAGAGCGCCGGCCGGGAGGAGGGCCAGGGCGGTCCCCCGCCTGAGCAGCATCGCCTCGGCGCAGTGAGGCGCCAGGAAACTGCCTCCCCACAGGAACTCCCGCGGCTCGCCGGCCATGACCCCGGGCACCGGGGCGTGGGGGAGGCTGTCGGCCAGCGAAGCGATCGACTCCGACCGGTCCGCCGCGGTCGCTCCGTCTTCGCAAGCACACAAAGCCACCGCGACGGCCAAACAAAGGGCCAGGATCAAGGCGAGACGGTGCGTCCTTTTCAAATACTTCATCCGCTCACCCTCCCGTACCGCGAAAACTGGCCACGGAGTTCTCCCGTCGTCCTGAGTTCTCCTCGCCGCGACCGGGAACGACCCGCCCCCTCGAGGTCAGGGAGCGACGAAGGGCTGGCTCGACTTGGTAGCTCTCGAGTCCGGGAGGACCCCGGCGAGCCGACGGGGGCAGTATGCCGGGAGGGGCTTAGCTAAGGCCGGGTACCCACGTAGCCGGAAACCTGCCCACTGGGAGATTGGGCAGGCGGAGACGAGGCTTCTGGAGTGGGAGTTTGAGGGCAAAGCTGGGACCAGCAGAGGCGGTGGAAACAAGTCATAAGTGATTTGGGCACGATGGGGTGCTGCAGCAGTAACGGTCGCGTCTTAAGACCGCTTTTCGCTGGGTCTCGGTGGGGACGCGATTGTTGGGGTTGAAGCGGAGCTTGGCGATGGAGCGGCCGAGGAGTTCGTAGGCTAGGCCAAGATCGTTGGTAGCGTTGTGGGCGCTCGGAGGAGTTGGTCCCGGTGGGGACAGGTTTGCTTTTTGGGAGTCGGTTGGTCCCTGCGGGGACCGATTCTGCAGCGAAAGGAGTGGAGCGCTCTGTTCGACCGGATCTTGGCTGGGAATGGAGCCGCCTAAGGCCAATTCGAGCAGGTTTGCCTTGAGGTCGACTTGCTGGTCCCTTGTTCCCGCGTGGGACCACTCGGGAAACGCATCGAAGGAGTCGCAGTTGGAACAACCGCAGCCGCTTTCGTTTTCGGTGTGGTCTGCGAGCAGACCAAGTTCGCGGGCCACAACTTGGGC
>JBJHCR010000044.1:0-28951 GCA_050486105.1 Vulcanimicrobiota bacterium | reverse complement strand
GGTCAACTCCCTTGGGTCTTCCCACTTCACCAACCCTGGATTCAACCAGGCCTTCTTCAATCCCGGTTTCATGAATCCCCTGGGGAACTTCGGAACGGCGCTTTCACACCCGGGTTTCACGGCCTTTAACTCCCCAGCCTTTGGACAGGGAGGAGGCCATCCCGGCTTCGTCAACGTTGGCGGACCTCCACACCTTCATACCACCCTCCCTTTGCCTCCCATGTTCACCATCGGGGTCGTGTAGGGGTCGAGCAAAACAACTTTTCGTACCCCTGACCCCTTGACAGGTAAGCAGCCATCGCTTACCATTCACGGGGCGCGGGGCTATAGCTCAGCTGGGAGAGCGCTTGCATGGCATGCAAGAGGTCGGCGGTTCGATCCCGCCTAGCTCCACCAAAAAGAGAAGAAAGAGCAGGAACACTCCTGCTCTTTCTTCTTTAAGGATTCACTTATCAAAAAGGAACTCTAGGGAACCCACAGAAGAGGTTTGCCACGAGCAGGAGATTTCTCTTCTTGCCCTCAGGTTTGATAGAAGGTCGGTTTACGTAGTATGGCATTTCGCCCGTGTCGATTCAGAAGTTCGGTTTTAGGTGTTTTCCAGTGTGAGAAGCACATGTTCCAGCACTCCTATCCGGAGATTTACAACGAACTCTATGAGTTCTGCCTCGTAAATGTGCCAGATAGATTTTGCGGATACGTCGACTTTGGATTTTCTCTCGAGGGAGAGCAACCTCGAATCTTCATAAACTGTACCCACCCGTATCAGTCTCGTCCGCTAGAAAGCTTCCGGGACTGTATCGAAGAGTGCGATTTCCATGATAAAGAAGGAGAATCGCTCGGGTAGAATCGGCCAGTAGTTGCCCGGATCCTCCGAACGAAAGAGAACTCTATTCAAACCGTGACGCGAGACCCGGCCCGTGCACCATTCGTTTCTCGAAGTGAATACTTCGGATGCTTGGTCTTTGATCGCAAAAGTAGCGACTATATCGCTTTCGATCACGAGGCTGCCGAGATATTCAAAGCCTCCCAAGAGAAGTCACTCGACGAGATCTATCAGCAGATCGCCCACTCCACCACCAGGCAGTCGTTCGACACCTTTATTCAGTTGTGTTCTTCGATAGGTTTATTCAGCGACGGCACGTTCCAAGGGGCAACCATCGACACCACCGAGGAAAATGTCAACTGCCTGACGGCACCGATACAAGTCTTCTTTCAACTCACAAAATACTGCAATCTGGCCTGCAAGCACTGCTGGGCAGATGCGGGCAGTCCCAGAAGTCGCGAACTCACCATCATTGAAGTTCGCCAAATGCTCGACCAGATGGCCGAGCTTGGAGTATTCAAGTTAAGGCTAGGCGGCGGAGAACCACTGGGGCGTGGTGACTGTTTCGACATCATTGAATACGCGAACAGCAAGGGCATAAAGGTTAGTCTTTCCACGAACGCAACCATGGCCACCAAAGCCGTGGCCAGCAGGTTGGGGGAACTCGACATCGACGAGATCAAGATCTCTTTGGATGCTTCCAGCGAAAAGAGCTACGACTATATCCGCAACGAACGCTCCTACAGAAAAGCTATGAGAGGGATCAAGAATCTTAAAGACTTCGTTGACGCCCCCATTGTGTTTCACTCAGTTCTACAGCGAGATAATCTCACAGAAATCCCAGCCTTGGTCAAGGCCACGGAAAAAATGGGAGTCGACCGCCTGATTTTTACTGCGATTATTCCGGCCGGGCGAGCACGTCAGAACCCCAAAAGCATTCTTAGCAACGACGAGATCACCAGCGCCCTGGAACTGGCTCAACGGATCGGGAAGAGTAGCCGAGTCAAGATTGAGACCCCTTTGAAGATCCCCCCGCCCTACGGACAGAAGAAGCTCTTTGAAGGCTTCGGCTCAGAGGAGGGTCACGTCTTCTGCCATATTGCCTCGGATGGAACCGTAGCCCCTTCGGGCATGCTCGTTGATCTGTTGCCCGCCGGCAACATAAGAGAGACCCCACTAAAGGACTTATGGCGACATTCGACGGTGTTCAAGAATATGAGGTCCGCTCCAGGAAACCCGATCTGCAACTCATGCGACTACTTTCGGTCTTGTCGTGGAGGTTCAAGAGCTCGAACCTACGTGGCCCTGGGAAGCTTGACCGAACCGGATCCCGTTTGCACCATAGCTAGCGAGAAGGTGAGATGACTGACACCGGTCCGCTTCAGTCCCCTCATCCTACTCGTCTTGAACTTCTCAACTGTCCCGGTTGTGACAGCAGTCTCGACAACGAAAACTTGTCTCTTCACGAGGAAACCGTTTGCCCCAAATGTGGGGTGACCTTATTGCTGGTCCGAATCGACGGAGTTCTCATGTTTTTTCGAGACGGTTGGACCTAACTGGCCCTGCATAGGACACGGAGAGGGAATGTCGAACAAAGGTTCCGATGTACGGTTCTGAGACAAACCGTCCGCTGATTGGTTTCAGGTGGCTCGCCTATGGCTTGCTGATTTCTGCAAGCTTGGTGTTGCCTTTCTTGCTTAGAGAGACCGACAGCAAACTTATCACCAGAAGCCTGTGGGCTTTTGGGGCCTATGTAGTATTTCTCTTGATATACAGCTACGTACCCCTCAGGGACCGAGGACCCCTTACCTTCCAAAGACTTGGATTAGTCCTGGGAGAAAGCGCTTTGGCCTGCCTATTTATCGCTTTTTTTGCCGGTCCGGAGCCTGGATTCTTGATCGTTGTTCCCATCGCTGTGGCTATTATTTCTATTGAACACGGCTGGCGCATGGCGGTCTTGAGCGCCGCAGTGAGCGGTGGTTTCGCCATTTATCTTTTGGGCCCAAACCCCAGCACCTTAGCCTTGGTGGTCGGTTCTGCCACGTTGGCAGCTCTCGGGCCGATGTTGCTGGAAGCGCACAGAATTCGTATCGCGGTCAAGAGCGATGAGGAACTCGAGCATCTCGATCGGGCCTACCACATAGCTCGAAGGGAAACCTCGCGTCGCCATCAGAACGAGGAAGAACTCTTTCGCGAAAAAAGACGCTTTGAAGGATTGGTTGAGGTTGCCCTGGGACTGGCCCAGATCCGCGAGCAAGACAAACTCCTGCAACGCATTGTCAATGTCGCGAGTGACCAACTGAGTGCCCGGGGGGCAGCGGTACTGATGGTCGAGGGAAACCAATTGAGAGCTCGCGGAGAAGCGGGCCTCACCGAACCCATGCTCTTGGCCCTAGAGCGCTGCACAACTCTAAAATTGCTAGAAAAGCTCACTGAGACCGGAGTGCCACTGGTTTTTAATCGAGGATTCACCACCCTAGAAAGCTTAGAAAACCCTGAGCTGCTAGAACCTTTCGCCCCCCTCTTGGATCCTAGTGCCCAAAGGCCTGGGGGAGTGATGCGCATCGACCAAATGTTGATCGCACCATTGACCACAGCGCAACAGCAAAAGGCCTTTGGAGTGCTGATCGTCTTGAACCAAAATCTCGATCAGCCCTTCACCGAGGTGGAAGGCCGATACGTCCACGTTCTAGCCACCAATGCCGCCACAGCTCTGAAGAATATTCTCTTCACGGCTGAGCTCGAGCGTTCCCACTGGGAGCTCATTCAAGCGCTAGCCCAAGCCATTGAAGCCAAAGACAGCTATACCTCAAATCACGTGGGCAGGGTCCGTGACCTCAGTGTCGAGATCGCTCGAGCCATCGGCCTCGATCGAGGTACAACCCGGGTTATCGCCATCGCTGCCACGCTCCACGATGTGGGCAAGATCTCAACTCCAGATAGCGTTCTGATGAAACCGGGACCGTTGACCGATGATGAATATGACATTATGAAGCAACACGCAGAAAATGGAGCTCAAATATTGAGGGGTATTCGCTCTTTACCCAATGGGGTGGAAGATATGGTTCGACACCACCACGAAAGATGGGACGGCAAAGGCTATCCTCAGGGATTGGCCGGAGCCAAGATTCCTCTGGGGGCCCAAATCATCTCCATCGCGGACTGTTTTGACGCCATGACTTATGACCGACCCTATCGTAAAGGCTTTTCTAAACAGGAAGCGTTCCACAAGATGGAAATGGGTTGTGGCACCCAGTTCAATCCGAAGCTTCTGTGTGCATTCTTTGCGGTGCAAGGTTGGATTCCCCAAACAGAAACCTCAGCGATAGATACCTACAAAGCCATCATTGGCAAGCTAAGGCTGGCTAGTACATTCAGAGGACCCGAGGATCTTCCCGGCAGAAATCCCAAAACCCAAACAGGGTCTTCAGCTGAAAGCAGGGAACAGGACTTCAAGCCTCTGCTGCTCGAGAGGAATTGAGAGTGAACGTGAAAGCCAAAGGTCAGGTCCCAGAAGAACTCGTAGAGGCCATCAATGAGGGGTCCTCTTTTCTCTTGGCATCCCACATCGGATTGGATGGAGATCACTTAGGCTCCATGCTTGCCCTGGGTTCAGCCTTGCGGAAAATTGGCAAGGACGTCTATTGCTTTCTGCCCGAGCGAGTTCCCGAGAACTTCGGATTCCTCCCAGGGTTGGACCAACTTAGAAAAGAGTTCTCAGAAGACGGCTTCGACACCCTGATTACCTTGGAGTGCCCCGATCAGCAGCGGTTGCCGTCGGAGATCAACATCGAGCAACTTCAGAACAAGGGAGTCAAGATTCTTAACCTTGACCATCACCCGGACAATGAGAACTATGGTGATGTCTTGTGGGTGGTTCCCGATGCGGCTGCACTAGGTGAAATGATCCTGGATCTGCTAAATCGTTTGGAGATTCCCTTGGACACTGAAGTTGCCACCTGTCTGTACACCGCTATTCTCACTGACACCGGCTCATTTCAGTACTCTCGGGTCACCCCAGAAACCCATATAAGGATCGCTCAGCTGCTCGAGCACAAGGTTCCGACTGACGAGGTCGCCCGGCAACTGTATCGACACACTCGTGCTCCCGTGGTAAAGCTTTTGGGAAGCGTGCTCTCACGAGTTCAGATCACTCCTGACGGGAAACTCGCCTACGCTGAACTGTCTCTCAAGGACCTGGTTGATCTCAAGGTAGACGACAGCGAAACTCGTTTTTTCATCGACGATATCGACCGAGTCCAGGGACCTGAAGTCGTGGCCATTTTTAAAGAAATGTCAGAACTCAAGGTCAAAGTCAGCCTGAGATCGCGGCGCAAGGCCATCAATCAGGTTGCCGCAAGGTTCGGAGGCGGAGGCCATCCGATGGCTGCCGGCTGTGTCGTTGACGGAAGCCTCGATGCGGTGAGAGACCAAGTCGTCTCCGCCGTCATCGAAACTCTTGACCGGACAACCTAGGGACATGTCACAAGATAGATCCCCTACTCAGACCACCGAGCCGATGCATTTCTCTGTGACCACCCTGGGGTGCCGTGCTAACCAGGCGGACTCGGCCCGACTCAGAGCGATCTTGCTGGACGCGGGTTTTGAAGAGCGGCCCTTCGGAGAGCAGGTCGACTGCTCGATCGTCAACACTTGCACCGTAACCAGAGAAGCCGACCGCAAGTCTAGGCAACTCATCCGACGGGCGCTCAAAGCCGTCGGCTCAGAAGGGAAGGTCGTGGCCACGGGATGCGCGGTCGCGGCCCGAGGAGGGCTCAAGACTCTCCCAGGCTCTGCCCTTAGACTTCCCCCCGACCGCAAAGAAGACATTTTAACCCTTCTGGGTGCTCAAGGATGCCCGGGCCGAGAACCTCTACCGAGCGTCCAGAATCGCGCCAGAGCCCTCCTCAAAATTCAAGACGGATGCGATCAATTTTGCACCTTCTGCATAGTGCCCTATGTCCGGGGGCGCAGTCGAAGTGTTCCTACGGCCCAGGTGGTGGAGGAAGCGGCCCGCCTAGAGAGCTTGGGCTACCAGGAAGTCGTACTCACGGGAATCCATTTGGCAATTTGGGGTCACGACCTAGATGGAGAGCCCAATCTAGCCGACTTAGTCCGAGCAATACTGCTGGGAACTCCAGGGATCAGGATCCGGTTAGCCTCGGTTGAGCCCGACAGGTTTCCCCTCGAACTTCTCGACGTGATGGCCCAGAACCCTCGGCTTTGTCCCTATCTCCACCTGGTTCTGCAGCATGCCAGCGATCGAGTACTCAGCAGGATGCACCGCGGTTACGACCTAGCAACCTACCAACGAATCGTGAGAGACTTTTTTCAAAAGGTTCCAAGCGCTGCACTGTCTTCAGATATCATGGTGGGCTTCCCTGGAGAAACCGATCAAGACTTCCAACTTTTGGTCAACACCTTGAAAGAGACGCCTTTCTATCATCTTCACGTCTTCCCGTACTCCCTGCGTCCAGGGACTTCAGCCTCAAAGTTTCCAGACCAAGTCAGCCCCGAGGTCAAGAAGACCCGTCGGGACACAGTTCTAAAGATGGCCGAAAAACTCAAGATTGCGGCAATGAGGCGAACCTTCAACAGTGTGAGCCCCGTTCTCTTCGAGAGCGCTTCGACGGACTCTGGTTGGATCAAAGGAACCACCCATAACGGCATGAGCTTGATCGCTCGGGGTGGTGAAACGCTGATCAACCGGATTGTTCCAGTGACCATCGTCAGCCGGCGTGGTCAAGACTTGGTTGGTCGGGTTCTCTAGGAGGCTGCTGAATTAATCAACGTTTCAAGCTGAGCGAAGAACATTTTTGCACTCTGCGAGTGAGATTTTTCGCCTAACTTCGAGTTGTATTTCAGAAAAATATCGCTTGCCGAGGGTAAAACTGGGCGAGTGTAGCCGGGGACCCGGGGACCCGGGGACCCGCTTGCGGGTGACGGGTGACGGGTGACGGGTGACGGGTGACGGGTGACGGGTGCAGGTTGATTGAGGACACGCCCTAGTGCTCAACTTGAGCACTTGCTCATCTCTAGATGCAGGAGTTCCCCAAGGTCGGTGGAAGGCCGAGGCTCCGTTATGGCACGATTCTTAGATAAATTGAAGAAACAACGTCCGAAGGTTACCCGCTCTGGGAACCGCTATCTCTCCAACGAGACGAAGGAAACTCATTGGAGCAAATGCCAATCGTGTTCGGCTGTACTCTTTAGAAAAGCTCTCGACGAAAACCTTGGAGTCTGCCCTGAATGCGGCCACCACCACAAGGTCACTGCGTGGCAGAGATTGCAGATGCTCAGTGACACCGGAACCTTCCAAGAATGGGATCGCAACTTGATCTCTGAAGACCCCTTGAACTTTGGTTCAGAGTATCTCGACAAACTTGCTCTCGATCGGAAGAAGACTGGTCTAACTGATGCCCTTCTCAGCGGACGTTGCCATATCGATGGACTGCCGGTGGCCCTCGGAATCATGGATTTTCGATTTCGCGGAGGCTCTATGGGCTCGGTAGTGGGGGAGAGGGTCTGTCGACTTCTTGAACGTGCGGTGAAAGACCGACTTCCGGCCATTATCGTCACCTCCTCGGGGGGGGCTCGAATGCAAGAAGGCATGCTCAGCTTGATGCAGATGGCAAGAACCTCGGCGGCTGTTAGGCTGATCAATGAAGCAGGTCTCCCCTACATCACTATCCTCACGGATCCGACAACCGCAGGTGTCGCCGCATCTTTTGCCTCGCTGGGGGACATTATTCTCGCTGAACCCAAAGCCATCATCGGTTTTTCAGGAGCGCGGGTGATCGAGCAAACTATTCGCCAAAAGTTGCCTGAAGGATTCCAGACGTCAGAATTCTATCTGCAAAAGGGATTTATCGACCGAGTCGTCCATCGTCACGAACTCCGGTCCACCCTCAGCTTACTGCTAGCTCTCCTTTTGGGAAGCCACCGAGACCAAGCAGGTAAGGGCCCTCAATGAGCACTATTCTCGAAGTAGAGAAACCACTGATCGAACTCGAAGCCAAGATCCGTGAGTTGCAAGAAGTGAACCTCACCGGTCAGGTCGATCTCTCCTCGGAGATTCGCCAATTAGAGAGGAAAGCTCAACAACTCAAAGCGAGTATTTACGACAACCTTTCGGGCTGGGACCGAGTTCAAATCGCGCGCCACGCGCATAGACCCACCACTATCGACTATCTCGAAAACATCTTCTCCGACTTCACTGAATTGCACGGAGATCGCCTTCTAGGCGACGATCCAGCCATCGTGGCTGGCTTGGCTCGGCTCAATACCACCTCCTGCGTGGTCTTCGGACACCAAAAAGGAAAGGAGACTAAAGAGAATTTGACTCGCAATTTCGGGATGCCGAATCCCGAAGGGTTCAGAAAAGCTTGCCGCCTCATGAAGATGGCCGAAAGATTCCACTTGCCCATAATCAGCTTTATCGATACTCCTGGTGCCTATCCGGGAATCGTTGCAGAAGAGCGGGGTCAATTTGAAGCCATCGCTTCTTCCATCATGCTGATGACCGGGATCAGAACCCCCATTGTGACCATGGTCATCGGAGAAGGAGGATCGGGAGGGGCTTTGGGAATCGCTGTGGGAGACAGAGTACTCATGTTGGAAAACTCCGTCTATTCGGTTATCTCTCCCGAGGGCTGTGCCACCATACTATGGAGAGACGTCTCGAAGGCTCGACAAGCCGCGAACAGTCTCGGCTTAACCAGCGAGAAGCTCAAGGAACTCGGGCTCATCGATGAGATTCTTCCTGAACCTCTAGGGGGCGCCCATCGAGAGCCCAACCAAATTTATCAAACAGTTCAGAGTGCCTTGGAGCGAAACCTCAACAGTCTCAGACAGCAAAGCGGCGAGCAATTGGTAGAAAGTCGCTATCAGAAATACCGGAAGATGAGTCGATTTCGGGAAGCCAGCCCTTCAGACTTATGCTAGTGCTCTGTCAAGCTTAAGAATTGGGGTTGGGCCGACGATTCATCAATTTTTGCTTCATCCATTCTCGGTTGCGTACAACTCGGCACCCGTTCCGGGTACCCGGCCTCGTCAACCGAACCCGTAAATTTAAACTTGACAGAGCACTAGAGAGATACTATGGAAACTCGGAAAACAAGAATAGTCTGCACCATCGGTCCGGCATCCGCCGACGAAACCACCCTTACGAGCCTGATGAAAGCCGGAATGAACGTGGCTCGCTTGAACTTTAGCCACGGCAATCACACCGGCCATCGAAGGACCTACGAACTCCTTAGGAAAGTGGCTCAGGAACTTGGCAAACCGTTAGGAATTCTTGCCGACCTGTGTGGACCAAAAATCCGCCTTGGAGAAATGCAAGCAGACTGTGAAGTTCAGGCCGGTCAGCGCTTCGCATTCCTCACCAAGTCCCTTGAAGGCGACTCCCACCAAGCTCACATCAGTTACCCCAACCTTCCCAATGAAATTGAGGTCGGTCAGAGAATTCTGGTGGATGATGGAAAAATCGAATTCCGGGTGGTGGATGTCCGCGAAGGCAAAGTGGTTACCGAGGCTCTCAACTCGGGCGCCCTCCTTTCACGCAAGGGAGTGAACCTTCCCGGAGTAAACCTTTCGGTGCCCTCCCTGACCGACAAGGACCGCGACGATCTTCAATTTGTTCTCGACCTTGGGGTGGACTTTGTGGCGCTGAGTTTTGTGCGAAAGCCAGAGGATCTTGTCGAGACTCGAGAGCTGATGAAGGAGTTTGGCCGAAAAGTTCCTCTGATCGCCAAGATCGAGAAGAGAGAAGCCCTGGACAACTTGGCTGCTGTCATTCAAGAGAGCGACGGAATCATGATCGCTCGAGGTGATCTCGGGGTAGAACTCCCCCTAGAAGACGTACCTCTGATCCAAAAACGGATCATCGACCGCTGTAAGGCTGTGGCTCGTCCGGTGATCACCGCGACCCAAATGTTGGAATCCATGACCGAGATGTATCGCCCCACTCGCGCCGAAGTGAACGACGTCGCCAACGCCATCTTGGACGGAACTGATGCTGTCATGCTTTCAGCCGAGACGGCGTCGGGACGATTTCCAGAAGAGTCGGTCAAGGTCATGCATCGCGTTGCTCTCAAGGCGGAGTCCGGACTAGACTATCGAGAAGTCCACACTCATAGACCACCCAGGGGTGACGCCCCCGAAGCGGTAGCCCTGGCAGCCTGCGAGATTTCCGAGGAGGTTTCAGCCAAAGCCATTTTGGCATGCACCAAGACCGGACGGACTGTTCGCGCCCTGTCTCGCTATCGCCCTAGAGCCCCGATCCTCGGTATTGCTTCCGATGCCCGAGTGTTGGCCGGATTTACCTTAAACTGGGGAGTGACCCCACTTCCCATCGAGGAGTACCAATCCACCGATGAACTGGTTCACCAGGCCATGACAGCGGCCTTGAACACCGGTTTGAGGCCGGGTGACCGGGTGGTGATCGTCGCCGGTACGCCCCTGGGCCACCGCACCAACACCGTGGTCGTTCGAACTTTGCTGGGCTAGTGCTCAATTATCTCGCTTCGCAATGCTAAAGGCGAAGTCCATCGAAATCGCACTAGGCGGAAATTCAGCGAGTCGCGCGCCTTCGCACCGGATTGATAAGAAAGAAAGACTCCGTGACAATTGTCACGGAACTAGATGACAAATTCGGTTAGCATTTGGATTATGGAAGTCCAAAAAGCCATTAGATATGTCACCTTAGCCCCCAACAAGACCAACGCTGCTATCAAAGCCACCCCTAAGTTCCTCAGAGGGTACGCTCAAGAGCTCTCAGGCCTGCCCAATGATGCTTTCGAGCGGGCCGATAGCGGGGTAAGGCAAATCGCCACTCAAGCTAGTAGTCTCAAGGCTCTCGCAATCAAGAACGGCAAACTCCTTGCCCCGGCAAGGCCCTCCCGAGACCCCATTGGAGCTCCCGCCCAAACCGGGTGGATCTCGCAGAGAACCGCAAAAGCAAAGAATTATCCAGATGAAGCCGCGGCCAAAGAGGCGTTCCGCACTCAATCCGAAGCTCTTCTCCGGCCTGCTGGTTGGAATGACAACACCGCCGGCCTAACTTTTGCCGATGCTCCAACATGGCATCTCCTTGACGCACAGGGAAAACCAGAACATCGCAACCGCCGAATTCAAAAGGGCGACATTCTCCGTATTGATGCCCCTGGGCCGGATTTTTTCGTCAGAGCTGAACGTGTCCACATCGGCACCGACAACGTCGGGTTCACGGTCGTTCCTTGCGGCAATCCGAACGCCCAAGGTGGCCCGAAGACCGCCCACTTCTTTACCGATGACTCCAGCCGAACATTCACGCTTCAGCGAGACGGCAACGAAGTCCGGTTCGTCACCGAAGGCAACAACGAGCGACTCAATGTCGCCGGCCAGTCAGGGTTTTGGAAGGCTCCGTGGAACGCCGCAAGTGGCGCCGGAATCATGGCTGGAATCGGACAGGTATACTGGAACAGTTTCGCAAGTGGACTCATGGAGAAATAGCAGTATGAGTTCCCCACGACAGAAAAAGCCACACCCCCTGCGACTGACCTTCATTCTTCTTGTCATCGTCGCCACCTACTACGTGCTCTCCAGGAGTCCGTTCTTATTCGCCCCTGCTCTGGCATTTGTGACTACAGTAGCGGTGCTGTTTTTCATCGTGAGGGCCGTGCTACGTCGGAAATTTCCCAAGAAATTTAAAAACGAAGAGGAACTCGAACCACGTCTCTAAAGGACCTGCTTCAGATACCCCGTACCAGCTCTCAAACCTGACATGCCCGCCGAGCCAAACCTTGCCCTTGACCCCTATCGTCGGTCCTACACCGATGGTGCCATCCGCCTTCGCTTCCCTTGCCCCCTCTCGGGTCAGTCCGAGAATTGCGCTCTGCTGGCAGGATCTTCAGGTTTATTGAAAAATCCCCAAGCCATGTCCCTGCAGAAAAAAACCTTGAAAACTGTTGAAGAAAGTTCTCTCCTCAAGAGTTCGCTCCTATCTCTGAGCCTAGTCCTCCTATTCACTGCAGTTGGATTTGGGCTCTTCAAAGTCTGCTCGGACCGCCAATCCCACTTCGAGCAAAAGCTTGCGGAACTCGAGGCCATCAACTACCAAAAGTTAGTTCTCCAAACGCACAATATCCGAATGCGTGAACGGATCGAGTATCTCAAGACCGACGAGGGGGTAGAGGAAGTTGTCCGGGAAAAGCTAGGATTAGTGAGGCCCGGAGAATTAGCCTATTCAGTAGTTCCGCCGCCTCCACCACAGTTTTCTTCCTTCGGTCAAGATGATATTCAGCCACTAACCCAAGAGGAGTTGGTGTATCTCCTGGAAGACCACGGAGTGGTGGTGAAAGTGCTGCGCCATTTGTTTGGAAGGCAAGAAGCACAACAGAAGGTTTCTTAGCTGTTCAATTGAAAGAGGGCAGTGTCCGCGCGGGAGTGGCGAAATGGCAGACGCACAGGACTTAAAATCCTGGGGTAGAAATACCGTGCGGGTTCGAGTCCCGCCTCCCGTACCACTAGAAACGGCGCCATTTCTGGCTTCAGACCTCGATCCAGGGGTGCCCCACGGGCCACCCTCAACCCTCAAGAAATCGGCATAAACGGCGCCAATCAAGGGCGCCGCTGCTACATCCAGGGATTGGCGGTCTGCGACCGCGATTGGTGAAAAGCGGCATATCAGGCACCAACGGGATCGGTTTTGGGACACCCCCTGGGGCACCCGCAGAGCTTAGGGCCGGCGATCCAGGAATTGAGTCTAACCCTCCTCGTTGAGGCTCTCTAGTTCCTGCTCAAACTTCTCGATTTTCTGTTCCCTAAGTCTATCGATGGCTTCAGATTCAACTCTAGAAACGTAAAATCCCGGAGGCATTGCTTCGATCAGAGCTCTCAGATATTCCAAGTTCTCACAAGGCTCGATCGCTTTAATCTTTGGAATTGGGCGTCCTCGTGCCCCTGATTCATAGGTCACTATAGCCAGGTTGCCTAGGTCGGACAGTACGAGACCGTCTGGCAGGTCTCCCTCAAGGCATTGGACATCAATCTTATGGTCAGCTGTTATATCGACATTGAGACACACGACTTCGTTGCTGTCATTGTCGGAAATCCAGACCTTCATGCCAGCATCTCTTCAGCGCAAATGACCGGCTCACGATAGAACACGGCGTCATCAACTTCAGCCAACCGGTGGCTGACGCAGACCAAGGTCTCCATCAACCCAAAGAGTGCGCCTATGCAGAAGGGCTCCTTGCGCCTTAAGGCGAGCTTGACTGCCAGTGTGGGCGAATCTCCGTTCTTACCGCTTACTCTGGCTTGTCCCGCCTCCAGCGACAAGGCCTCCAAGCGACTCCATGAGGCAGGAAACATCTCAGCAGAAGTGGGATGAGGTCCCCCCCCTGGTAAAGCCTCTACCAAATAGTCAGAGGCCCCATCGATGGCGAGCTCAAAGTTCCAGGACGGGCGTGGACAGGACACGGGTTCGACCCAAGCTCTGCCAATCCGAACGAGACCGTCGCCCCCTTCTTCGCTGAAGGCTCTCCTGGTGTCTTCGGTGAGGTCCTTCCACCAACGACCGAACCCGAGAAAAGTTTCATCCGGAACGACCAACGTCTCTCGAAAATGCTCTGCCAACTGAACTTCGCGTAGGGCCGCTAAGGCAAACACTGGGTCTTCGAGTTCTCCTATCTTCTCGCTTCCTCGAAAAAACGATCGAGCTCCCTCGACAAATTGCCAAGCCGGCTCGCCGAGGAGCTCGAGCAGCAGAGCTACAGGCTCGGAAAAAAATAGATAGCGACTCTGGCACTTTGGCGACAGTTCCAGCAGTCGATGATTCCTGCTTCGAATCCAGCGCTCCCAGGCGATCTCCCTAGAATTCATGCAAAAAATGACCCTGCGGGCCACCTCTTCGGATGAGCGACCTTTGCTCAATTCGCCATAAAGGATTTGCAAGATCCACAGCAACCGAGATGAAGGTTCACCGTCGAAAGCAACCAAAAGGGAGACTTTCTGCCCTCTGAGAGACTCTGCTATCCGACCCAAGGAATCGCTACTGGTACTTGAAGACAACAGCAGCACTCGACAGCGATCGGAGTCTCGTCTCTCCCATTGATAAAGATCCGAAACGGCCCGGAGAATCAAATCCAAGGTTCCTTCGGTCAAAATTAACAGCCGCTGACTGTTGGCTGCAATCTCCAGGGCCAGATCTCGCGCCGTTTCAAAAGTCTGCTTTTTTGCAGAAAACAACACTTGAAGAGACCGCAAATGTTTCTGTTTGTCATCCAACTTCTTGCCGAAGCTCTCAAGAGTTCCTCGGTGACCTTGGAGGATAGCCTGGTCTCTAAGGTTTGGCGAGACTTTGAGGATTTCAGTGGTGGTTGTCAACGGTTTGTAGTTGTGCCTTCCACCGAAAGTAAAGACTGTTCAGATTCGAAGTCTCTCTTTTCTTGATAGGAGTTGATCACCGGCTCCACGTGTCCTTGATCAACCAAGTCCAAGAATATGTCAACCAAATCCGGGTCGAACTGAGTGTTCTTGTTCTTCACCAACTCAGCTACCGCATCACTAATAGGCATTCCCTTACGGTATGGCCGGTCACTAGTCATGGCGTCAAAGCAATCCGCCACACACAAAATCCGCGCATCTAAGGGAATGTCGAAGCCTAGGAGGCCGTGAGGGTAACCCCGACCGTCGAAACGCTCATGATGATGCAACATTGCCGGCAAGATATCTTGGAAAGGCTTCACCGGATGCATGATCTCGACCCCGTACTCGGGATGTCTCTTCATTTCGTCGAATTCCAACTCGGTCAATCGACCGGGCTTATGAAGGATGTGGTCTCGAATCCTAATCTTACCAATGTCGTGCAGCAAGCCTGCGTATCGAAGCCTTTCCAGAAAGTCGCTGTCGAGTTTGAGGCGCTCAGCAATCATCACGGCATAGGTCGTCACCCGGTCCGAATGACCCTTGGTGTAGGGGTCTCGAGCATCGATCGAATTGGCCAATGCACTCACCGTTGACAGGAAAAGAGACTGGAGTTGATCGTGGAGTTCAGCATTCTCGATTGCTGCCGCAGCTATGTTTGCGAGCTGACTTGCCAACTCCAAATCTTGCTGGGTGAAATCGCTGCCATCGATCTTGGTGCGGATGTTGAGAACTCCCAGGACCTGTTGATTGGCCAATAAAGGAACGCAAATCGACGAGTCGGTATCATCTCCATCGTGGCCCTTGATCAGAACGGGCTCTCCGGTAGCAGCCACTCGACCGGAAACGCGCTCTCCTAAACGCACCCTGGTGGTGGCCACAATCTCTGCCGAAAGACCATGAGCCAAGCGAATCCTGAGTTCCTCACCCTTTTCATCCAAGAGCATAACTGAAGCAGACTGAGCTTGAAGCAGGTCTAAAGTCTGAGTCAACGCCTGAGGCAAAATCTGGTCAAGACTGAGGCTTGAGTTCAAGATCCGGCCCAATTTGTAGAGGGCCTCCAAATGATCAACCTGACTTGTGACCTTACGATACAATTGGGCAATATCGATGGCCGAGGCCGCGTGGGAAGCCAAGATGGTCAGGATTTGCAGGTCCTCTTCGCAGAAGTCCCCTCCATCCTTACGTCCACTGAGATTCAGAACGCCAATACATCTGTCTTTGCTCTTCAGCGGAACGCACATGGCTGATTCGATGACCTCGTGCTCTCCATTAAAACAGGACTGCTCGTCTTTCACTCCCCGGAGGAGAAGCCGCGGCTGCCCTTCTTGGGCCACCCAGCCAGAAATCCCCTCTCCGAGATTGACCCGAGTAGTGGTGACAATCTGCTCATCCAACCCTTGAGCCACTAGCATCTTAAGTTCGGAGCGAATCTCATCGACCAGCATCAAGCTGCCATTCTCTGCTCCCATGAGATTGATGGACTCATCCATGACCTTTTTCAAAACATCCTCGAGACGCAAGGACGTACCGAGTGCGCTGCCCACTTCGTAAAGCGAACGAAAAATCTCAAGGTCGCGTGAACGTTGTCGTCGCTCCCTACATAGATGTACCACTAGGTCGGCGAGAGTTTCTAGGGTCTCCTCCACATGCCCCAGGTCCATAGGAACCGGAGAAGGATGCACCGCTAGAACTTCGCGCATCTCATCCTTAGCTACTCTCAGAGTTCCGCACAAACTGGTCAGCTCATAATCCTTTAAAGGACGCTCAGGAACCGGTCCTCCGACGACCCAACCTCTCGCGGTGCTTCCTGAACCGAACGGGTACAAAAGGAACGTTAGGCCGTTTGGACCCTCGACTCGCCGGAAACCGTCTCCGTCATCGATTCTGGGCATCAGCTCAGTCTCCCACACTTGGCGAGGGGAGTCGTGGGAATAGAAAAGACCGTGGAGGCGATCTTCTGGGTGTGGAACCAAGCAATGCTGTTGGGATCTCTCGAAGAAGAGTCCCAGACTCAGCTGCGAAGAGATGCTCAATGCTCGCTGAACTCGCCGCAGCGTCCCCATGTCCCCGGAATCGAGCAACTCATCGGTCAAATATTCGATTTTGGCAATCACATCGCTCATCTAAGCTGGTCTCGTTGATGGGACCTCAGACGCATCAGGCCCTCCGGCTCAAGACATTTCTCCACTAAACCTGTTTTCCCAAGTAGACCTAACCTTCCTCCTGAAAAATCCACCAAGGAGAACCGGCAAAACCTCCTAGGAGATGGGCACAATGCCATCTTGAATGCGGGAACAGGAGAGACCCAACTCGTTTCAGAACCAAGGCTGGTGAAAACCATCGTAGAAACTTTAGCCTGTGTCCCACTCTTCTCTAGGCTGAGCCAAGAGGATCTCTTGCAACTAGCCTCCATCGTCACAGAGAAAGAGTACGAAAAGAAGGAGACTCTTTTCCGCCAAGGGGACCCTGGAGAAGAATTCTTGATTCTCACCTCGGGAAGCGTCAAAGTTGAGCTCGTCAATTCAGAGGGCAAGGAGCTGACACTGGCTATACTCACTCCTTTTCAGTTCTTGGGGGAACTCGCACTCCTCGACGATGTTCCTAGGTCGGCCACGGTCATTTCTTTGGAAAAGAGTTCGCTTCTCTCCATCAACAAGCGAGACTTTGCCAGGCTCTTGGATAATTTTCCGCGCATGGCTATTCCCATGCTCCTACAACTCAGTCGCCGAGTTCGGGTCCTCACCGACGATATTGCCTCTATGGCTTTCCTGGACTCCTACAGTCGAGTCACGCGCAAGCTTTTGAGTCTGGCTGAGCAAATGGGACAGACCGGGGCAGACGGAACAATTCTCATAGATCAAGCCTTGACTCACCAGCAATTGGCGAACCTAGTGGGAACTACGAGAGAAACGGTGACCAAGATTCTCAACGAAATGAAAGACCACAACTTGATATCTATCAAACGCCACCGTATCAGCATCTTGGATCGGGAAAAATTGGTGGCTCGCGCCGACCTCTCGGGAGTTATGTAGCGGTCGCCTGAAGAAATTCTCTCTTGAACTCTGCGAAGGTTCCTCGCTCAAGAGAAGACCGGATTTGCCTGGTCACCCTAAGTAAGGCTGCGACGTTGTGAATCGAACACAGAGTACTAGCCAAGATTTCTCGACAAGAAAAAAGATAGCGCAGATACCCTCGGCTGAAATTTTTGCAAGTGTAGCAAGGGCAGTCCCTTTCGATGGGGTCGTTGTCGTTGCGATAACGAGCTTGACGCAAGTTCAGAGTTCCCCGACGAGTCCTATGCGGATACTCTGGTGGAACCATGACGTTGGCCGTTCGCGCAAACCGTGTGGGGATGACACAATCAAAAGTGTCGACTCCCCGCTCTATCCCCTCGAAGAGATCAACCATCTCACCTATTCCCAACAAATGCCTTGGTCGGTCCTCGGGTAGTTGAGGGATGGTCCAGTCCAAAACCGTCATCATTTCGTCCTTGGTTTCTCCCAGCGAGCCTCCAATGGCGAAGGCATCGAAAGGGTGAGCCGTCATAAAGTCTACGGCCTTCTGTCGAAGGTCTCGATAGGCACCTCCCTGCAGGATTCCGTACAGACTCTGATGAGGATCCTTCTTGGCCTCTAAACAGCGAATCGCCCAACGATGGGTGCGCTCTAAGGAAATTTCGGTGTACTCTCGACCGGCGAGCGGTGAAGTGCACTCGTCGAAGGCCAGGATCAGGTCTGCTCCAAGCAGGCGCTGAATTTCGATAGAACTCTCCGGCGTGAAACGATGACTCGAACCATCGACATAGGAGCGAAATGTTACTCCTTCCTCATCGATCTTTGCCATGGTCTCTCCCGCCTTGTGGCCTGCGGAATGAAGGTTGGCAACGGTTGTCGTCTCGCCGGGAAAAACTCCACCGATCTTTCCCACACCATGCTCTTTAGCAGCCCCCAGGGAGAAAACCTGGAACCCCCCGCTGTCGGTCATGATTGGACGATGCCAGTTCATCATGGTATGGAGACCACCGAGAGCTCTCACGGTCTCAGCTCCGGGTCTCAAATACAGGTGATAGGTGTTCGCCAGCACCCCCTGGGCCCCGGTCTCCAGCAACTGTCGGGGTGACATAGCCTTGACCGTCGCCCTAGTGCCCACAGGGAGAAATTCTGGGGTCTCGATCACCCCACGATCCATGTGTATTCTCCCGCGTCTTGGCCCATCCGGGCGTCGATCCGCTTTTGGAGTCAGATTTTCGAAAGAAAGTGGCATTGAGGAGGTCAGGTTCTGAGCTGGAGATTCCGGGTCCTTTTCTCTGGGTGGAAGTTCCATAAAAACAGGGCCGGTGGTGTGGACCGCGTCTCCTTACCATCCTCGGGGAAATCCGCTCCAGGCACTGCTGCCAAGTCGACGAAAGAGGTCGACGGTGGGAGCGCTGAGATGGCCCAGGGACGTAGGAAGTCCGCATCTCGGTTCGAAGCAGACCAAAATGAACCTGACAACTTGGCTTGCTCTCCTAGAGCGCTGCAATGGCAGCGAACTTTTCCTGCAAGAGGATGAGCAGGCCCTGGCGCGCCAAGAGAATGGGGGCTTTGAGACGCTCCGACCTGAAGGGGCCGGACTGGCCGTGGATCCCGACCGAGTGAACTTCGGTCCGATCCTGGCCAACTTGCAAGAGCGCTCATTGGAGACCACCCAGTTTACCTTCACCGACAGCGAGCTTCGCAACGCCTACGCGGTGGAAATTTTTACCACTCTGGGTCGTCCGGCCTTGAACGCTCGCAAGATACCTTCGGCCCCCCTTGCCTTGAGTGAGCTAAATATCCGAGACCCCTTTGAGCGCTACACCACCTTCCGAAGCGGGATTGTGTTGATCACTGGGAACCGAGGTTCCGGCCGCTCATCCACAGCCGGGGCTCTTTTAAGAGAGATACTGGAAGAGCGCACGGCCCATGTGGTTACGCTCCAGGACCGAATTCGATTTCTCTACCAAGGCTTCAGCAACCCCGTGTATCAACACGAACTAGGAACCGATTTCGACGACTGGGACTCCGGGTTCAATTTGGTGAATCGCCGAGATCCCGACCTCATCCTGATCGACGAGGTGTACCGGAGGCAGACGATATCTGTCCTCACCTCCGGGGCGCTCCAAGGGAAGTTGGTGTTGGCCACCTTCAAGGGAGGAGATGTGGTTAGCTCCATCGAGCGCTTGTTGGCCCTTTTCCCCGAAGACGAAAGAACTCGCATCGCTGAAGAGCTCAGCCTTACTCTGAAAGTGATCAGCACCCAAAGACTGGTGCCCGGCCTTAAGCTCGAAGAGCGGCATGTTGCCCTCGAGTACCTGCAATTGACTCCGGAAACTCGCCCTCTTGTCGCGGAGCGCAAGTTCGATATCCTTAGAGAAAAATTGGCCATAGGAGAGGTGCAGAATCGGCTCAGTTTCAGCAGTAGTCTGGCCAAGCTCGTCAAGGAAAGCAAGATCTCCAAAGAGACCGGCCTGAGTCAGGCTCCCATAGAAGCGGAATTCTTAAGGGCCCTTGATGGCCAGCCCCAGAGAGCGGCCTCCTATCCGTGGAATCTTGCTTTGCTTCTCCAAATGGCCAAGGAAACCAACGCTTCCGATGTCCACCTCTCCGTTGGTCGCCCGCCGATCTTCAGAGTAGACGGAGAGTTGGAGCGGCTAAACCTTCCGCTCCTCAATAGCGACGCAATCGAAAAGATGTTGCGCACGATCATGACCGGCGCGCAGTGGCAAAGCCTCATCAGTCAAAAGGAGTATGATGGCTCCCTTTCTCTCGACGATGGAACCAGATTTCGACTCAATGTCTTCTTTCAAAAGGACTATCCAGCTGCCGCCTTGAGGCTGATTCCCTATCGGATTCCAACTCCCGACAGCCTGGGACTCCCCGACGCTCTGTTGCGGTTGGCTTACCGTCCCCAGGGACTACTGCTGATCACCGGGCCTACGGGTTCGGGAAAGACCACCACTGTGGCCTGCTTGGTGGACTCCATCAATAGGGGTCGGGCCTGCCACATCATCACCGTTGAAGACCCGATCGAGTACTACCACGAGAGTCTAGTGGCCACCATCGACCAACGTCAGGTGGAGACCGACACCTTGTCCTTCAAAGCAGCCCTGAAGTATGCCCTGCGACAAGACCCCGATGTCTTAATCGTCGGCGAAATGCGGGACACCGAAACTATCGCCTCAGCCCTCACCGCCGCGGAGACCGGCCACTTGGTGCTGGCCACTCTCCACACCAACGATGCCTGCCAGACGGTGGATCGAATAGTGGATGTCTTTCCCCCCCATCAGCAGTCACAAATTCGACAACAGGTTGCGGCCTCGCTCTTGGCCGTAGTTTCTCAAAGACTCCTACCCAGAGCCGACGGACGGGGGCGAGTGGCCGCCTTCGAAATGATGATCGCCACTCCGGCGATCAGGAACTTGATCCGTGAAGCCAAGACCCATCAGCTTCCAAACGTCATATCAACCTCCACTGGTTCCGGAATGTGCACGTTGGAAAAATCACTGACTGAATTGTACCGGGCGGGATTGATCGCCTACGACGAGGCCGCTCGCTACATGACCGAAAAGCCGGCCTCTACGGAATCACGCTAGAGTGGTCGCCTTTAGGTTCTGAGTGTCAAGAACGGGGTCTCGCCCGCAGGGTCGGGTACCCAACGGAGTTGGGTGAAGGGCGTGGGACTTCGTAGCGCCTTCGCCCTGAGGTGGGCTGAGTGCGCGGGTGCCCTCTGGGCGTTAAACATCCATAAGCCAGCCAAGACAATCCCAGACGGGATGGAACCGTCCTGAGTGAGGTGCAGAACCTTAAGGCGAGCGCCCTAAGAAGGTGAATGCGCCTGAGCGGCCATCTCATCGAGAATCTCAGTCCACCAGCAGCGGCCCGGCCTGGAGCCGAAGCGAATCCGGCGAAGCGGACTCTCTGCCGACAGACTTCGTTCCAAGCGTCCGGGTGTCTCTGGATGAGAAGCCAGCACTCTAAAGGCCGCCACCAGTTCCGGTCCCAGCATCACTCCAGGTCGTTCCAAGAGGCGCCACGCCAGTCTCTCCAATGGTCTCAGGTCTAGCTCTTCTTGGCGAACGCGGGAGCGCTCGGCCGCAGTCCGACAGGCACAAGCCCGAATCAGTGCCTCAGTCCACTCAGGAAGAGGATCAGAGTGCTCGAGGACTCCTCCCTGCTCGAGCAACCAACGAAGACGACGACCAACAGCCACCCCGGGGAGCCAGGGGAGCAAAATTAAGAGTTCCATCCGGAAAGCCCGAGCAGTCTCGAACTCCTCAATCCAGCCACCCCAACCCTGACCTTCCCACGATCGCAGAGCGATCTCCAAGAGTCGCCTTTCGAGAACGTTCTCGGTTGGGAAAGACAAGGCGTCGCCCAGCTCTCTCCAGAGTTGAGGGTGAGTCGAGCAACTTTGCAGCAACCCTAGCCATCCCAAGTCGCGACTCCAATCCAAATACAATCGTTGCAGCCGTGTAGGGCGCCTCGGTTTACCACGGTCATACTGAAGAAAGTAGAGATCTGCCCGTTCTGCCCATCGATCCTTGCCGTCAGACCCCATCTTCCAGAGTTCCACAGCCAAGGCTTGCCCTGAAGAGCGCACATCCTGAAGTCCCAGAGTCAAAGACCCGTGCATCGAAGTCAAACCAGCCTCTAGATTTTTCCGCCCGCCTCGAGTTAGGAGATCCCGTTGGGCCAAAAATGCTCCGAGGCTTAGAAGCAAGGCCGCGGCCCCCTCGTCCTCTCGAACTCGGGCAATGATTTGCTGCAACACTAAAGGAGGAGCGGAGCGTTTCCGACGACGATTGGTGCAACCTCTCCTCCGCCTAGAACTTGCAGCGAGACTTTCGTCCCCATCAAGGGAGGTCAGGCCGCGGAACCCTTCCTCCGCTTGGATTTCGCAAGACCGAGTGGGTGCTAAATCTTGGGCTGGAATGCCGCAGAACCGCGAGGCCGAGAGAGCTGATGCATGGCCGCCAGGGTTCGGAGGAAGGTCGTCGGATGCGCCGGGAGTCATCCCTGTATCCTGCTCGAGACTGAAAGCTTCGTCAAGCCCAATTACGTCCTCAGCCATCTTGGAGCGAATGGAGAGATCACCGCCCATACCAGGCCAGAGCATCTGCCTAGGAGAACCCCTTGGCTCTATGATCGATGAAGCCATATTAAACGCCGCGCTGGAACGCAGAAAAACTCTGTGCGATCTACTCAGGACCGAAGGAACCGACTGCTATCGGTTGTTCCATGGTGCGACCGAGGGCTCACCCGGCCTAAGCATCGACCGATACGGCCCGTTGATTTTTGCTCAGGTGAGCGCAAAGCTTGACCCTAGTCGAAGCCAAATAGAAAAATTGGCTGGTCTGCTTCAAGAGCGGCTGGGTGGCATATCGGCTATCGCCCGGCGGCGTGGCCCGACTCTGGAAAAACTCTGGGAGTCCGCTCCGGATGTCTGGTCTGCGGTCTACTGGGTTCGAGAATTCAACTTGGAGTATGCCATCCAGCCCAAGTCAGCCCGAAGAGACTTACAGCTCTTCCTGGATGCCCGAGCCCTAAAACGAAGACTATCCGACTTGATAACTCGAAGAGTTGAAACTCAACTCAACATCCTCAACTTGTTCTCGTACACCTGCAGCATCGGCTGCCTGGCTGCCCAGATGGGAGCCACCAGGGTCTGGAACGTGGATTTTTCAGACGGGAACTTGAATTGGGGCCGAAAGAATGTACGGAGGAATCGATTACCGAAAGACAAGCTTGCCTTCATTTCCGCGGACGCCATCGCGGTTCTGTGGGCCATCACCGGTGTTGGGAAGGGAACAGCCAAGACCGTGGCAAGCTTGCCGGACTTAAAGAAATTCACCTTTGACATTGTCCTGGCAGACCCACCTCCTCTGGCGCGAGGTCGCTTCGCAACCGTGGATATGCGGCGAGACCCGGAAACGGTCATCGTTCCAGCTTGGCGGGCTGTGGCTCCCGGTGGACACTTGATCGTGACCAACAACGCTCCCGACATCACCTTGCAGGAGTTTGCCGCCCGCCTACGGCGAGCATTGCAAAAGGCTCCCCTCGGCCATCGCTGTCTTCGACTCGAGTGGCTGCGCCCCGACAGCGATTTTCCAAGCTTCGATGGACACCCACCCCTCAAGGTTGCCATTTGTCACAAGGAAGGCCACTCGGACGCGGATCTCGGCCCAAATGCCTCAGCACAGGAACTCTGAAATGGGGTCGGGAAGCAGAGCCCGTCATGGCATCACAGATCATCGCGTTGACCCTATTAGCTATTGCTGCCTTCGTGTTTTTTAGACGAGCGATCAAGCTCTTCCATTACCTCAAGGCCGCTCGATACCTAGACCGCTTCGACCAGCCAGGAGAGAGACTTAAGGGCGTCTTTATCTACGCTTTCGGCCAGAAGCGGCTTCTCAAGAGAGCCTACGGCGGCACCTTGCACGTGCTGATCTTCTGGGGGTTCTGCGTGCTTTCCATCGCCAACCTGACCCTCATAGTTCGAGGAATTGTGGGCCGGGATTTCAATTTCCCCCTTTTAGCTCAGGACCAGATCCTAGGAGCCCCCTACAACGCCATCAAGGAAGTCTTTATCGTTCTGGTGCTCGTGGGAGTAGGCTTGGCTTTCTTTCGACGCCTGGTTCTCAAACCGGCCTTTCCGGAGCCCTCCGCCGACGCCTTGCTGATTCTCAGCCTGATCGCAAGCTTGATGGTCGTCGAGTTGCTGTTCGGCGCCGCTGAAGTTCTTCATTATCAACACTCGGAAATGCAGTTGACCGGTTGGGCCTTTCCCCTAACCATACCGCTTTCGGGTCTCTTGGCTGGACAATCTCCCGAAAACCTGGAAACTATCCAAACTGCGTCATGGTGGGTCAACTATATTTTGGTCCTAGGCTTTGGTGCCTATTTGCCCTACTCCAAGCACCTCCACATCATCACCGGCATCCCCAACGTTTACTTCCAGAACCTTAAGCCCTACGGAGAACTTCGCAAACTGGACCTCGACAGCGAAGAAAGCACCGACTACGGGGCTTCAACTCTAGCCGACTTCGACTGGAAGAGATACCACGACTGGTACTCTTGCACTGAGTGCGGGCGCTGCACCTCGGTCTGCCCAGCCTACAACAGTGGAAAACCTCTCCATCCTAAACAGATCTCTGAGCAACTCAGAGAAGAGCTGGTCGATCACGGTGGAGGAACTTCTCTGATGACGCTGGCAGCTCGGAGAGCCCAAGGCGAGGAGGGGTCCGAGGAAGAAGATACCGGTCTTCGACATTTGATGGACAACCTCTCTGCCGTTTCCGAAGAAGCCCTCTTTGCTTGCACCACTTGTCGGGCTTGCGAACAGGCTTGCCCGGTTTTCATCGAGTATGTGCAAGAAATCGTAGATATGCGACGCTACTTGGTGCAAGTGGAGAACCGCTTCCCGGAAGAGGTCCAGCGCTCATTCGTCAATATGGAAAACAACTCCAATCCATGGGGCATAGGATTTGCCACTCGAGGAGATTGGGCCAAAGAGTTGGGAGTCAAGTTGCTCAGCGAAGACCCCGGAGACCTCGATTTGGTGTTCTGGGTTGGTTGCGCCGGGTCTTTCGATGATCGCAACCAAAAAGTTTCCAAAGCTTTGGTGAAGATCATGCAGGCTGCCGGTTTGCGTTTTGCCATCTTGGGCGAAGAAGAGGGTTGCACCGGAGACCCTGCACGACGTATTGGAAATGAGTATCTCTTTCAGGTTCTAGCTGCCCAAAATGTCGAAGTTCTCAACACCTATCAGGTGAAAAAGATCGTGACCGCCTGCCCTCACTGCTTCAACACTCTGAAAAACGAGTATCACCAGTTTGGTGGTGAATACGAAGTCCTGCATCATTCTGAACTCATCGACGACCTGATTAAGACCAAGAAGATTTCCCTTGAGGCGGTCGACCCTGTCCTCGGGACCTTTCACGACAGTTGCTATCTCGGTCGATACAACGACATCTACGACGCTCCCAGGAGAATCTTGACCTCTTCAGGCATTCGACTCGAAGAAATGAAATTGTCTCGGGAGATGGGTCGATGTTGTGGAGCGGGAGGAGGTCGAATGTGGATGGAAGAGCACGGAACCAAGGTCAACGACATGCGTCTCCAGGATGCGCTGGATCTCCCTGAACAACCGAAAATAGTGGCTTCGTCCTGCCCTTTCTGCCTAACAATGCTGAGTGATGCCGTCGCCACCAAAGACAAAACGGAAGAGATTCAGACCAGAGATATCGCCGAAATCGTCGCCGACGCTCTCAAGGGATAAGAACAATTCTCAGGACCTTGAGTTTGAATGAGAGGTTTCCTGTTGGTCTTCTTGTCGGGTTTAATGATCTCTGCCCAGAGGTAAAGATAAAGAGCGTCCGGCCCGGAAGTGCTCCGCCTTCAGGACCAAAACGAGCAGGAGGTTGACCTAGTGGGGGCTTGGTCAATGCTCCGAGTTATCGACGATTGTAAGGTAAACTAGAGTGCCAAAACCCACCAAAGACTCCAAAGACAACAACAAGCTCTTCCTGATTGACGGCAACGGCCTTGCCTACCGCGCCTTTTATGCGGTGGTTCCCATCCACACCACAAGTGGAGTTCCGATCAATGCCTTAGCGGGCTTCGTCAACATGGTTCTCAGGTTACTCCACACCCAGAAGCCGACTCACGTGGCGGTCGCCTTCGACAAAGGTATCCCCACCGAACGAGTGCAGCCGTACCAAGACTACAACGCTCAACGAGTAGAGATGCCGGAAGACCTGGCACTGCAACTCCCCATGATCGAGGATTTTGTTCGAGCCCTCGGAGTTCCGGTTTTTCGGGTTCCAGGACACGAGGCCGACGACTGCATTGGAACGTTGGCCCGCTTGGGTGCCGAGGCCGACATGGACGTACTCATCTTGTCTGGCGATCTGGATCTCCTGCAACTGGTCAGTCCGAAAATTAAGGTCTTGACCACCAGGAGAGGAATCTCCGACATGGTGATTTACGATGAAAGGGAAGTCAAGAAACGCTTCAACCTCAAGCCTGAGCAGCTCGCTGACCTCAGAGCCCTGGCAGGAGATTCCTCCGACAACATCACCGGAGTCCCGGGAATCGGAGAGGTAACGGCCAAGAAGTTGCTCTCCCAGCACGGGCGCTTGGAGGACTTGCTCAAGAACCTAGCATCCTTACCTGCCAAGTGGCGTAACCCCCTCACCGAGCATCGGGACGAGGCTGTCGAATTCAAGACAAGAGCATCTATCCGCACCGACCTCGCCTTGAAGGTTGATTGGGATAAATGCGAGTTCTGCGGTATTCCTGTGGAGCGAGTAGGCGAAATCTACTCTCGCACCGAGCTCGACAAAGTCCTGGAAGCTCTGCCAAAGATTGGTGATCCCGGAGCCCTAGAAGCCGAAGAACCCATCGCAGTCGAAGTGTTTTCGGGAAAGAAAGCCAAAGCCGGCTTGAAAAAGTATGTAGAGGGCGCCTCCAGCCAAGTGGCCTGCTTGTTCCTGGGTGCGGGGAGCGAACTCGTGGGATTGGCCCTGTCCTCAACCGGTCAAGCCCCTTTGGTGGTTTCCGTGGGAAAAGACTCGATCTCTCTCAAGGACACCCTCAAGACCATCCAACCCCTTTTTGACGAACCTGGAAGAACCGTGACAACCCACAATTTGCGTGGACTTTTGATGACCGAAGAGGGCTCCCAGTTGCCGGAATTCAAGGCGCGGGTTATCGACGCCGGTATCGCAGCTCACTTGCTTGATGCTCGAGAGGGCAACCCCTGGCTCGATGAAGTCGCCAGACGATACGGTTTTGATATGCCCGGAGAGGGAGAACTCTTGGGGCACGGAGCCGGCTACCGGAAATTGTCTGATGTTGAATTGGCGGAACTGGCAGACTGGGCCGCTCGTCGTGTCCAGGTTCTCAATGAACTCGGCCAGAAACTCTTTGCCGACCTCAAAGCCAACAGCCTCTTGGAACAGTACCTTGAAGTCGAATTTCCCATGATTCGAGTCTACTCCGAAATCGAGCGAAAGCATGTCCCAATCGACGAGGCGACCTTGGATAAGTTTGCAGATGAGATTCGAACCCTTCTCGGCGAACTGGAAAACGAGATCTACGAGGAAGCTGGTCTCAAGTTTTCACTGGAGGACCAGAAGGAGTTGGCCGAGGTTCTCTTCGACAAGATGGCAATCGCCGTCAGCGCTCGTCCCAAGAACGGAGCCCTGATCGGCTTAGACATCCTCAATCAGATCGCGGAGCAGAACGCCATTGGTGCCTTGCTGCGAGACCATAGAGAACTCACTGGCTTGCTGCAGTCTTTCGATAGGTCGAGAGACCGATTTCTTTCCCCTCGCTGCGGGTGGTTGAGGCGAGCTTCCCAGTTCACTGTGAGCAACTCCGAGAGACTCCTGTGGATGGGTCCGGTCTGCGTTGGAGGGGCCACTGCAACCTTCAACCGGCTTTTGTCGGAGGTCGACGGCCTTCCCAATTCCGCCCTAAGACTGAGATTCAGAAAGCACCTACTGTCGGCTCTGAGAACCGAAAAACGAGGGTCCGTACTCTTGGGGATTGGAATAAACCAATTCCAACTTCGCCTCGCGGCCCATCTCTCCGACGACCCTGGTCTGCAGAGGTCCTACATCCGCTCCGAGGACGTCGAACTGCAACTCTTGACGAAGCTTCTGCCTGAAGAGGCTGACCGAGACAACCAAGACGTTCGTCAGGATTTGGTAGACACACTCTTGGGCTCTATCGGAGAACATCGCCTAGCTCGAAGAATGGGCATGACCCCTGGAGACGCCGAGAAGCGTATTGAGAACCTCTTGGAACTCTTCTTCGCCAGCCATCAAAAGATGGAGTCCTTCTTTTCAGGGGAGCTGGAAAAGGTGAAGACCCGAGGCTGGGTCACAAGTCTAGCCGGGCGCCGAAGAGCTGTTCCTGAAATGTCCAGCCGAAACTCAGACATTCGGGACACGGCCGAGCGGATCGCTCGCAATGCCGCCGTCCAAAACTCAGCTGCAGATCTTCTGAAACGTTACGTGGTGGAAGTTTCAAAGAAACTAGAGTCCGACTCTATCCCGGCCACCCTGGTGGCCCAAGTGAGAGACGAACTCATCTTTGAAGTGCCTAAGAAGTCACTAGAGACGGTAGCTTCCAGTTTAATGGGTGCTCTGGAAGAGACGATCAAGCTTTCGGTTCCCGTGGTGGCCCAAGCTCGCTGGGGTCGAACTTGGGCGGAAACAGAACCCATAGAAATCAAGGTCCCAACCGCAGGCCCGGCCTGAGAGAAACCACGTTTGATACCATAGCCACAGAGGAATAAGGCTCTGAGTCGCAAACTTCGCGGCTCCTAGACTTAAGTAAAGAGAAAGAGTTCACATTGGTGAGCACAATTGAGGAAGCCCATGACCAACGCACAGACGACCGAATCGACAACGGAATCGACAACGGAATCGACAACGGGATCGACGACCGAAGCCACGACTCCGGTTGAAGCGGCCGAACTAGAAACCCCGACCCCCTCAGAGGAAAAGCCCGAATCGCCGGCCACCTCCGAATCGATGGAGTCGCTTATGGCGAGCCACGATGCCTACGAAGACAGCTTCAAGGAGCTGAAGCGGGGGGAGTTCATGTCTGGTAGAGTGATCCAAATCAACGAAGATGGGGTCATGGTCGACATCGGTTACAAGACCGAGGGCTTCATCCCGATGAACCAGCT
>JBJHCR010000043.1:0-29028 GCA_050486105.1 Vulcanimicrobiota bacterium | reverse complement strand
CGTGGGGGACGACGTGATAGACGACTCGCCGAAGGGGGACCAAGGGGCTTTTGAATTTTGCTTCGCGGAGCAAGAACGAGAGCAGCTCGGCGTCTTCCGTGGCGGCGCTGTTATCAGGCTCAAGCAGCGCTTGCTGGAGTTTGATCAGGATTTGGCGCAGGGAGAGCATTTGCTCGTTCTCTTCGAGGTGACTCTCTAAGTCTAAGTGGACGCCTCGAAGGACGAAGTCCTGACCAAGGAGCCTGCGAGCTTCTGATTCGAATTGGCCTCGCTTATCTTTATCAAGGAGAACGGCGAGTTGACTGCAGTTCTCCGGCGCCCGAAAGGAGTGAGCCAATATTCCGCCCTCCACCTGGCGGCAGATGGCATGGCGGCAAACCTCAAGCCAAGTCTGGATAAAGCGGGATGCTGGAGAGGGATGAGCTTTCATGGCGCTCTTCTTTGGTGATTTGGGAGAGACAACCTTTGGGATTCAAAAGAGGAACGGGGCCCACGCTTACTCTGCCTAATAAAAGATCTAGTATCTGTTCATAGGGGATGTGATAAGGGTGAGAGCTAGGAGAGGGATGTTCTCTTGCTCTGGGCGGGAGTGTGTGAGATCTACCTGTACTAGTGACACCACATTGGTGTACAATAGAAGAGTGGATAAGAAGCGACCAACCTATGACTTAACCAGTATCCAAAAGGCGTTTTCGGAACCGGATAAACTTCGGGCGACAAGTACCGCCACTAGGGATGCGAAAAGTCTCGGGTTCGACCAGTCGAAGATTGTCGCCACAATTCAGAGCATGGAGCATAGACACTTCAAAAAGTCGATGACGGCTCAAGGGAACAGCCAGGTGTGGCAGGATGTCTATTATGTCCCTTCAGAGGTAGGCACCCTCTACATAAAGTTCACCGCAGGCGTCATATCGGAGTTTCTGCTCCTGTCTTTTAAGGAGAAAACCTGATGATGGACAAACCGCTTTGCCCCGAAACGGGAGATATGATGGAGAGAGACGTTCGCCCGATGACGATTGAGTACCAGGGGATGAAAGCTACGTTCAATATGCCTGGATGGTACTGTCCCACCTGTGGAGAGGGGATCCATGACGGCAAAGAGATGAAGCTTGCCGACCGTGCTTTGAACCTGCTGAAGGCCAAGGAGAAAGGTTATCTCACCCCTGATAAGATCAAAAAGTTGCGGAGAAAGCTGAAGTTGAGCCAGGCGGACGCAGGCGAGTTGATTGGCGGAGGACCTCGTGCTTTCCAAAAGTATGAGTCGGGAGACATCCTGCCGAGTCGTGGGATTCTTTCCGCTCTGGTGCTTCTAGCGAACGACCCTAGCAGGGTTCAAGAACTGCGGGAAGCACTTCCTGATAAGGTGAAAGTCTAGCGTTAAACCCTGTCTAGACCAGAACGGAACCGCGATTTGGAGACTTAGTTGCCCGAGCCTCCAACGATTGAAAATTTCCCGAATTTTGACCCTCTAAAACGGGCGAGTTTCGCCTATCGATAGCCTTGGGCTGTATGTGGGACGAATTTTGTGGTTTTTTGAATTTGGAGCATCGGTCGCTGCAGGTGTAGCCTTAGGCTACAGATAGAAGCTGTTTTTACGCTCAAGTCATGGAGACCTCGAGAAAAAGCCTGTAAATTAAGGGTTTCTCGCACTTTTTCAGGAGGGAATATGGACTTCGAACAGCCAACCCACCGGCCCCTTACCACCTTCCCCCGCGACGGAGGAGCGCTCCGGAGAGAAACCATGTTTCTCTAAAGACGAGCTGAAAGGCGCAGCCGTTACGAAGTCCCGGCTTCGGCAGGCACTAAGAGGGATGGGAGCGCTCCGGTCCCGATTTTAGCTGACCCGCGGAGCTGTGGTAAAGTCCTCGGCTGAGGGGCCTCTTCGAAGAATTCAAGTTTCCAGTTTAGCCAAGATTGATTTCCCCTTCCGAGGTTCTTTGGGACTTTTCCAAGGGGACGGGCTCACCCTGGTATCTTTTTTGTATCAGAGTTCCGCGAAGCCCGTCCCCTTCAGACCGCGAATCGTGCGCGCACCCAGGTTCCGCTCCATAGTGATCGGCTTACGCCGCGCCGGCGTAACTCGTTTGCACCTAACTTCCATTGAGGCTCAAGGTTCTCGTCTAGGGGCGAAGCCCCCGGTCCGAAGGACCGGCCTGAACTTGCGCTCGTTGACCTTGCCTGTCCGCAAGCCAGCGCAAGTGACTTCGTAACGTTACACTTGCAGACTCCCAGCCCCCTAAGTTCATCCCATCCCGGCCTTTGAATAAGGTGTCTTCAAAGAGCTCTCCCAACCCCGGCCCCCAGGGCCGGGACCACCAAGACCCCGCTGAAGCCGGGGACCCATGAAGCCGGGTACCCGCGGAGCGGGCGCCGCTGTAGGACTTCACGACTTGACGGGATCTCTCGCTAGTGCGACGTCCGTGAAGTTCGCCCCTGCCCATTGTGCTCAGGCGCCGGGTACCCACGTCCGCGTGGGTGTCGCAAGGAGAAGCGAACGCTTAATACCAGGCGTATTTGAGTGAGCTTCGACGCCGCGAAAGAGGATGCATGGCCGCCAAGACTAGGGATGAACTTTGCGGACGTTGTACCAGGAACAGCCTACCCGCGAGCCCCCTTCCAGCTCAAGGTTCCAAGTTTGCACCCAGACCTCCCCAGGTATCTCGTTTCCACCCAACTCTGCCTCCCAACAGCGATGACGCTTCTTTAACGACCCGAGGTTACTCTGTGTTTAGTGAGATGAGTGTTCGCCCTGGTAAGCTTAACAGCCCCGGGGTTTTTTCTTTCCTGGTGAAGGAAGGCTGAAGAGTTTTCTCAGGGTTCAAATTGAGCCTGGATCGGCCAGCTCTTGGCGAACCTGTTGGGCGGATGCTGCAATCGCCTCTTTCCTCCTGAACTTTTTCGCTCAAGGATGTCTCCTGACTCCATGACGATAAGATTTGGAGGTTTCAAGTTTATGGTAAGGCATGGCATAGTTCTGATGGTGGGCCTGGCTCTCAGTGTTTTCATCGTTGGTTGTCACGACTCCCAAGCTGAAATTCAGCAGTATCTTAACCAGGTTCGTACTCTAGAGCAGAGGGCCAGTTTGACTTCCAGTACGGAAGCCATGGAACTCATGAGATTCGTGGAAAAGGCCCAGCAGAATCAGATTAGGCCAGGAGACGTTCAGGAGCTTGAGAAGTCCATGCTCCGTTGGCAAGAGGCCTTAGAAGTCCAGCTCGATGGCTTGTCGAAGCTCGAGGTTCCGAAGCAGGCCCAGGAACTCCATAAGCTCCATCTTGAGGCCAACTCTTTGACCAACTCATCCATTGACACTACGCTTGCTATGGCCGCTGCTCTTGATGAGTTGTTGCAAGTTCAGCGTCAAGTGCAAGCCCAGGGTGTGACCGAGGCTCGGAAAAAACAGCTAGTGGCCCTTTCACAGGAGGTCGCTAGTTTGTCTGAAACTGTTATGAAGCAGGGAGTTGAGCTCAACGACCTATTGGCCAAGATCCTGGACGAAAGCGAGCGACTAGAAAGTCCTTAGGGTTCCGGGGGACATCAATTTACGCTGGCCGACAACCCTCTCCCAACGTTTCCGAGCACCTTGGTGTTGGCATAAATCAGGGTGACCACACCTCCCTACACCGCTTTGGAACCGACCTCAAGCCTTGAGGATTTGCCGTTCTCCGAGACCACCAAGCGCTGGTTTTTCACCCATTTTCAAGCCCCCACGGCGGTGCAAGTGCAGGGGTGGCCCCGCATCGCCCGGGGGGCGCACACCTTGCTGTTGGCCCCCACCGGCAGCGGGAAAACGCTGGCCGCGTTTTTTTGGACTATCGATCGCCTGGTGCACCGTCGAGACCTCGAGCCTGGGGTGCGCACCATTTATGTTTCGCCTTTGAAGGCCCTGGTTTACGATGTAGAGCGCAATCTGCGGGCCCCCTTGGCCGGAGTATCCCGTTGGGCCGACCGCAGTGGGGAAGAGATCGCCATACCCGAGGTGATGATCCGCACCGGGGATACCCCGGCCAAAGAGCGCGATCGGCAACTCCGCAAGCCTTCGGAAATCCTGGTTACCACCCCGGAATCCTTGTTCTTGATGCTGGGGTCCCGGCAGGCTCAGAATCTGCGCACGGTGGAGATGGTGATCATCGACGAGATCCACGCCCTGGCCGGCACCAAGAGAGGGGCCCATCTGGCCTTGAGCCTGGAACGCCTGTCCCGACTGACCGGCCGCGACCCCCAACGCATCGGGCTGTCGGCCACGGTGCGCCCGGTGGAGGAGGTGTCCCTTTACCTGGGCGGAGATCGCCCGGTGGAGGTAGTGGACACCCTCAGCCGCCCCAGGCTTGACCTCGAGATCGTGGTGCCGGTGGAGGATATGGAATCCCCGCCGCCCTCCCCAGAACCCAAGGACCCTAACCCGTCGGGGGAGACCCTGCTGGGGCAACTGATGCGCGAAGAGCGGCAGCAGCACGGGGAACCCAAAAGTGTGTGGAACGCCATCCTGCCAAAGCTGTTGGAGGTGATCCTGGCCCACCGCAGCGTGATCGTCTTCGTCAACAGCCGGGGGTTAAGCGAGCGCCTGGCCGACAAGCTGAATGCCCTGGCCGAAGAAGGCGAGTTGTCGCCTGCGGGTTCCCCTTTGGTCTTGGCCCACCACGGGTCGGTCTCCCACGAGAAGCGCCGGCAGATGGAAGAGCTTCTCAAGTCCGGTCAGCTTCGGGCCATGGTGGCCACCTCGTCCTTGGAGTTGGGCATCGATATGGGGGCGGTGGATCTGGTGGTCCTGGTGGAATCTCCGGGTTCGGTGGCCCGGGGCCTGCAGCGGGTGGGCCGGGCCGGGCATCAGGTGGGGCAGGTCAGTGTGGGCAAGCTGTTCCCCAAGTATCGCGGCGACCTCTTGGAGTGCGCGGTGGTGGCCCGGCAGATGCTCGAGGGAGCCCTTGAGGCGGTTCACCTGCCCACCAATCCGCTGGATATCTTGGCTCAGCAGATCGTGGCGGCGGTTTCGGTGGAGGAGCTTTCGGTGGCCGAAGTCGGGGCGATGATGCGCCGGGCCGCCTCTTTTCGCAATCTCAGCGAAGAGCTGTTGCTTTCGGTGCTGGATATGCTGGCGGGGCGTTTTCCCTCGACCGAGTTTGCCGAACTCAAGGGGCGCTTGCTGTGGGACCGAGACCAAGACCGCCTTAGGCCCCGCAAGGGCAGCAAGATGCTGAGCTTGGTGAACGCCGGCACCATCCCCGACCGCGGCCTTTATGGGGTCTATGCCGGGCCCGACGGTCCCCGTCTGGGGGAGCTCGATGAAGAGATGGTGCACGAGATGCGTCCGGGCCAGAACTTTCTCCTCGGGGCTACCACCTGGCGGGTGCTTGAGATCACCAGGGACCGGGTGCTGGTCAACCCGGCTCCGGGAGAGCCCGGGCAAATGCCTTTTTGGCGCGGCGAGGGCCCCGGCCGACCGGTGGAACTAGGGCAGGCCATGGGAGCCTATTTGCGAGAGCTGGAGCGAAAAAAGACCGCAGAGGCTCTGGAGTGGCTGCAAGAGCACAGCTGTCTCGACCCCTTGGCCGGTCAAAACTTGTGGGCCTATCTCCAAGAGCAACTCGAGTTCACCGGGTTTCTGCCCACCGACCGCACCATCGTGGTGGAGACCTTTCAGGATGAACTGGGGGACTGGCGGGTCTGCCTTTTGTCCCCCTTTGGCTCGCGCCTCCACGCCCCCTGGGCCCTGGCCATCGAAGCTCAGCTTGGCGAGAAAGCGGGCTTTGAGGTGCAAACCATGTTCACCGATGACGGCATCGTGCTGCGCATGGCAAGCTCCGAAGAGCCTCCCGACCCCAGCCTGCTCTTTCCGGCGGCCGAGGACCTCGAAGATCTGCTGCTGAGTCAGTTGGGGCGCTCGGCGCTGTTCGCCGCCCAGTTTCGAGAGAACGCCGCCCGGGCGCTTTTGCTTCCTCGCCGTCGCCCGGGGCAGCGCACCCCCCTGTGGGCCCAGCGGCTCAAAGCCCAAAACCTTCTGGCCGTGGCCCGGGAGTATGCCAATTTTCCCATCGTTTTGGAAACCTACCGCAGTTGCTTGCAAGACGTGTTCGACTTGCCCAGCCTGAAAGAGCTGCTGCAGAAAATTGCCCGGGGGCAGATCAAGGTTCGCCACGCCGCCACCCCCTCAGCCTCGCCCTTTGCCCGCAGCCTGGCCTTTGCCTACCAGGCGGAGTATCTGTATCAGGGCGACCAGCCCCTAGCCGAGCGGAAAGCCCAGGCCCTGACCCTGGACCGGAATCTGCTGCGGGAGCTGCTGGGCCAAGAAAGCCTGCGAGAGCTGTTGGACCTCGAGGTCCTCGACGAGGTGGAGCAGGAGCTGCAGGGCTGCGCTCCCGAGCGTCGGGCTCGAAGCTCCGAGGGGGTCTACGACCTGCTCCGCCGGGTGGGTGACCTGAGCCTGTCGGAGCTAACCTTGCGCACCCAGGCCGGCCCCGAGGAGCTTGCCCAGTGGTTGAAACAGTTGCAAAGCGAGCTTCGCCTGGCTCTGATGAGGGTAGGGGGGGAGGAGCGTTATCTGGCGGTGGAAGACGCCGCCCTGTACCGCGACGCCCTGGGGGCGGTGCCGCCCAACGGCTTGCCGGTGGCCTTCTTGGGGTTCACCGAACGCCCCTTAGAGCAATTGGTGATCCGCTATGCTCGCACCCACAGCCCATTCTCGGCCCAGACCCTAGCGGCCCGTTATGGGCTGCAGGTCAGCGAGGTGCAGCCGGTGTTGCGACAGTTGGTGGGGCGGGGGCTGCTGCTGGAGGGGGGCTTTCGTCCCGACGGCTCCGGCGTAGAGTATTGCGAGCAGGAGGTGCTGCGCCGCCTGAGACGCCGAACCCTGTCCCGCTTGCGTCGGCAGGTGGCTCCGGTTTCGGGCCCGGAGTATGCTCGGTTTCTGTTGGCCGAGCACGGCTTTTTCGGAAAGAGCAGCCTGCGGGAGATCTTGGAGCAGCTGGAAGGGATCACTCTGTCCTTCAAGGAGCTCGAGCAGCATCTGCTGCCCAGCCGCCGTCCGGATTTTCGTCCGGCCCAGTTGGACGAGCTGATGTCAAGTGGCCTGTTTGTCTGGGTGGGGCGGGGGGCTCTGGGTAAGGACGACGGCAAGCTCGCCCTCTATCGTCGAGATCGCCTAGCCCTGTTGGCCGAAGCTCCCCAACCCCCTGAGAACCTGGAGGTCTTGGAGGCGGAGATCCTGGCTCATCTTCACGACAAAGGGGCAAGCTTTGCCTTCGACCTGCTGCAGCTTCCCAGCGCCCCCACCGAGAAAAAGCTGCTGCGCGCTCTGTGGGAGCTGTCTTGGCGGGGTCTGGTCAGCAACGACTCCTTGACCCCTTTGCGCCGTCTTGCCAACCTGGGGAAGAAGCGCCAACGCTCCCTTTTCGAGAGCGCCCCCGGGCGCTGGGTGGCGGTGGCTAGCCTTTTCTCCGCTCCAGTGGCGGGAACCCAGCGGGCCTTGGCCTGGAGCAATCTGCTGCTGGCCCGTTACGGGGTGGTCAGTCGAGAGGCGGCTCAAGCCGAAGACGTACCTGGCGGCTTCTCTCCACTTTATGCCGTCTACAAGGAACTCGAGGAGAGCGGTCGGGTGCGGCGGGGGTACTTCGTGGAGGGGCTTTCCGGAGCCCAGTTTGCCTGGGCCCAGACGGTTGATCGGCTGAGGCACGAAAGCCCTGATGCTTCCCCTAAGGCCGTTCTGGTGGCGGCTACCGACCCCGCGAACCCCTTTGGAACCCTCTTGGCCTGGCCGGAGCTCTCAGGTGCCGGCAAACCCAGGCGGGCTGCAGGGGTGCTGTTGCTGCTGGTCGAGGGGGAGCCGGTCCTGATGCTGGAGGGCGGCGGAAAAAGGCTGTCGACCTTCAAGGCGGTGGAGGACCCGCGTCTGCGCCAAGCTGGCCTGGAGGGCCTCAAAGAGGCGGCCTCGCGCTACCGGGGGCGCTCCTTGCGCCTGCAAGAAATCGCCGGCGTTTCGGCCCTCAAGCATCCCTTAGCCGAGGCTCTTCGCCGCTTGGGATTTCGGGACGACTATCGAGGGCTCACCTATTTGGCCGGGGCTCGAACCGGTGCCTGAGGGAGACACCATCTTCAAGCTGGCCCAGGTGCTTCGCGGTGATTTGCTGGGCCGAACCTTGACCGGCTGTGGGCTCCAGGGCCAAGGCCAAGCCGAAAATTTGGTGGGCAGCACCGTCACCGAGGTGCAGACCCGGGGCAAACACCTGCTGTTGAAGCTCGATGACGAATTCGCCCTCCGGGTTCACCTTGGGATGAACGGCAGCTGGAGACGTTTCCCCGCCCAGGCCACACCGCCGCGCAACGGTCAAGTCAGCGTAGTTTTGCAGACCGAGCAGCAAACCTTGATCTGCACCCAAGCCATGGAGGTCGAGGTCTTTCCCTGGGTGCGCCTGCCCTGGCATCGCCAACTGTCTCAACTCGGTCCGGACCTTTTGAGTGCCCAAGAGCCCGATTGGTCTGAGGTCCTTCGAAGGCTGCTGCGTTGGCACTCCGAAGACAGCCTGCTGGGGGAGGTGTTGCTCGACCAGAGGGTGGCCGCCGGCTTGGGCGACGTCTACCGGGCCGAGCTTCCCTTTTTAGGACCTTGGGATTCTGGCTCTCAGGCCGAGGCCTTTCGCCCCCATCCCGAGGAGAACCTGAGCCCCTGGACCCCCATCGGGCAAGTGTCGGTGAAGAGCATACAGGGGCTGTACCGAAGGGGGCGGATTTTGCTTCAGGCCAACCTCGGAGGCTGGCCCCGCACCACCCGGTTCGACCGCCGTGGCGACAAGCGCCCTCATCGCCGGGGGCAAAACCTGTGGGTCTACGGCCGGCAGAGCGAGCCTTGTCTGCGCTGCCAAACCCCCATCAAAGGAGCAACCTTGGGCTTGCAAAACCGGGTCATCTTCTGGTGCCCGAGGTGTCAGGGGTGAGGACGCTCTGCGACAATTTGAGTAGTCTTAAGGGAGATTTCGACCGGGTTGGCTAGTACGAAGAAAAGATGGGACTTCACAGAGATTCCTCCCCAAATCCATGCTCTCTCCATTTTGGACCTTTATGCTCGAGTCGAGCGGGGACGTACAGACAAGACAATCCATCCTTTCCTCTTCCACTAGATTCGATAGTGTGCGATGGGGCTTCTCCGCTTGAGAGAAAAAAAAGGAGACATCTCATGAAAAAATTCCTCAGGTTCCTACTTGGCGTGGGAGCGGTAACCCTCATCGCGGTCCACCCGGCCGTCGCCCAGACCGACACTCAAGAAGCGAGCATCACCCTCGACGGGGCGGCCCTGACGGTGAACGTCAGCAGCGGCTTCACCTTCGGCAACGTGGCCCTCACCGGTCTCGATATTGATGGTCGCAACCCGACCGACGACTTTGTGCTGGTGGTCAACGACCCCCGTGGTACCGGAGCAGGCTGGACCGTGAACCTCAAGGCCGACGGCGACCTCACCAATGAGGCAGGCAATGTTCCGGCGTCCATGGTCGGAGCCATTCCCATCGGAAACCTGTCCCTCGTAGGTGCCGGGTCCAACATTCAATCCACCGATGGTGGGGCTGAATATCAGGCCCCGACCGTAAACGACTTGACCCTCTCGGTGTCCGATCAAGCCTTGGTTCAAGCAGGAGTCGGACAGGGGGTTGGAGAGCAGACCATCACCATCCCTTCTGCCAATATGAGTTTGGATCTCCCCTACAACGCCTATGGCGGAACCTACAATGCCCAACTCACCCTTACCATCGTTGAGATCGAGTAGGGAACGACTCAGCAAGACATTTAAGAGGGTCCTTTCAGGCCCTGAAACGAAGAGAAGACCGTGCGGATGATCAAACTTTGGCTCGCTGGTCTTCTCTTCGTTTTGGCCACTCCGGCCCTGGCTCAGCCCCTGCAGTTCACCGCGGGGGCCCCGAGAACTGGTGCCCTGAGCTATCAGTTTGAATTGGGTCCCGGGCAGTCCGGCAAGGGTCAAGTTCGGGTTGAAAACCGTTCTCGTCAAGAACTCACCTTTCGTCTCTACCCCGGGCAGGCGGAAGGCGGGAGCCAAGGGGTTTTGGACGGGCCGCTTTATGGGCAGCCGGTGGAAGGAGTGGGCCGGTGGCTTTCCATAGGAGAGCAGACCTTGACCATAGGCGCCAATGGGAGGCAGACAGTCGACTTTTCGGTCGCCGTGCCCGAAGGAGTCCCACCCGGCGACCACGTCGGCTTCGTTTTTGTGGAGCTACAGCCGGAATCCCTCGATCGCCTTGAAGAACAGCGTCGCGCCGAACTCGACCTTCCTGAGAGTCCCACTGAGGATCGGGCTGACCTTCACGTTAAGGTTAGCACCCGTTTTGCCTTGTCGGTGGTGGTGCGAGTGCCGGGAGACAGAGTGGTCGAAATGGAGTTGGGCGGGGTTGACAAGTTTGTCCGTCAAGGACGGCTGGGCCTGAGGATGCGTTTGGTGAATCGAGGCAACGTTTATCTCAAGCCCCAAGGGCAATGGCTCCTTCGTGGGCCCGAGGGCTCGGTGGTGGCCAGACAAGATTACACCTCCTGGGGAGTGCTGTTGCCTGGGGCCGAAATCGTGCGAGAAGCCTTGCTCACCACCGATCGCCCGCTGGTTCGAGGGGTTTACTCTCTTGAGATTCAAGGAGAGTACGGCGATAGCCGCACCCGGGAGAGAGCCCCGAGAGAGCTGAAGTCGTTTGAAGCGAAGGTCGAGCTCACCCTCCCGTGAGGTCTGTTCGGCGGTTTCATTACATTGAGAGATTGTTGAAGAAGGCCCTCCTAGTGGCCTGTCTATTGCTGTTTGGGAGATCCGAATGCTTTGCTCAAGAGACTCAGCCCATAGGTGTAGAGTTGCTAGGTGGCTCCTTGGAAGTGCGCCTGGAGGGTGGACTGGATTTTGGCAATCGAGTTCTCACCGGCCGAAATCAAGAGGTCACGGCCCTCTCGGCCCCCATCGTCGAGATCATCGACTGCAGGGGGAGTGGACAGGGGTGGCATCTCACCTTCGAACTCTCAGATCTGCAGTCGCCTCAAGGGGCCAATCTTCGAGCCGAGAACGTGAGCTATACCGCGAGCGGAGGATCTGTGGTGGTGCTGGACGGCCTGCCTTTGACGGCTGGAGGTCCTTTGGAGACCGGGTCGAGCCAAAGTCTCGAGATTCCCCAGCGGGTGCTTGTGTCGGCTCCGGAGAGCGGAATGGGAACCTATCGATGGCTTCCCAACCCCGAGCGTTTTCGCTTTGTTATTCCAGCCACGGCTCTGGCCGGAAACTATCGTGGTACCCTGACCGTCACCATCGCTTCCGGGCTTTAGTCTAAGGATTTGACCAGGCCTCAGGGCCCCCCCACAATGGTTGCCGTGAGAGTTCCTTGGTAGGTGCCGGCGTAGGCTTCTGCCGGGACCTTAAGGGTGAAGTTGGAGGGCTTAGGAAGATAGCGCCAGCGCCCTTGCAGACCGGCGGGAACACTCAAAACCAAGACTGTGGCGTCCAGAGAGGCCGACTGTTGGCTTTCCACTTGAACCGCTTCGATGGGATCGCCGTCCAGGGTGATGAAGGTTCCGTTCTGAGAGGTGAATCGCAGCAACGAGGCGGGCAGGGTGCGCCCTTGAGGAGAGGTCAGGTCAGTGGCCGAAAAAGTCAGCTGAAGGCTGGGAAAAGTGGCCAGCCACTCCATTTCAAAAAATGGAGCGCTCGAGGCCGGCAGTTCTATGGTCGTACCGTTGAGTTGGCTGGCGGGAAAGGTGAGGTTCCCGGAGCCTTGGAGGTTCTGGGCGCTGCCGGGAATCGTGAGGAGAAGCAGTCCTAACCCTAAGAGTAGCCTTAAGGTAATCGTCTTTCTAGGGCCGGCGAGGCTGCACCAAAAGGGGGACATCAAGAGTTCTCTCCTCTCCGTCGTCGAGATCTAAGAGAAAGATTCCGGAACCATCGACCTGAACCTCTTCAGGGAGAGAGTCCTTCGGAACTTCAAAGCGATGGCGGCCGGGGTGAAGCCCTTCGAAGCGCACCCAGCCTTCGGCGTCGGTGTAAAGAAAATCTTGCTCCCCGCGAATCACCGGAATGGCTTCGAGGAGGCTGCGAGTCCGAGTCTCGCTGCCTTCTGGGAGCAGTAAGCGGAAGGTGACGGAGCCGCTCATACTCACCGCGAGGGTTCTCTCTACCCGGTCGCCGGGAGACAGAACCAGGGTCACAGGTGACACTTGAAAGGCGCGGCGGCCGAGCTCCGCCGTAGCTGCTTGGAGCTCGACCCGGCCGGTAGGAACCCGAATCTCGAATCTTCCATCGGGTTCGGTTCGGCCGATCTCCCGCCCTTGGACTAGGAGCCCGACCCCTTGAGGCGGTAAGGTGAGGCCTCCTCTAAGCTCAACTTTTCCCGAGACCATGGCATAGCCTCGCACGGCGAGAGGAAACAGAGTGTCCTGGCCAGGGTGGAGCTCCACACTCTGGGGGCCGGGTTCGAGTACTTCAAGGCCTGGGGGAAGATTCTCCTGGGGAACGGCCACCGTGAGCGAGCCGGGACGCTGTCGAGGGAGTGAGACTCGACCCTGATCGTCGGTGGCGAACCTTTCGCCTTCGATCTCGATTTCGATACCGGGCATAGGAACGTAGCCTATGGGGAGTTCGTCCTCAAAGAAAAAGTTGTTCCAGGCGATCACCGTGAGTCCGGAATAGGCTACGGCCTGGAAACGGAGAGTTTCTCGATCGGCTCGTCCCATATCGAGAGCAACTTGGGGTTCACCGCGAAGTTCAAAATGAGGGCCGACTTCGCTGAGGTCGAGTTCCAGAAGGCTCCGACCCTCCGGATCCGCATAGTTCGCTTTCCCTTGCTTGTCTGTGGTCGCTAGCTAACGGTTGTCCACCCGAAGTCTCGCGCCTTCGATGGGGAAACGACCTCTCTGGTCCGAGGGCATGGTCCCCTCTAGAGTGACGCGCACTCGAGGCTCGAGGCGTTCCTCAAACCTGTTCTGGAGTGGGCCGTCGAAGGATTGGCGAAGCCGCAGTCCCACCGAAGTTTGGCCGAGATTGAGCCCGGGGACGTCAGGGAAGAGCAGGAACGGCCGCTGCTCATAGTAGAGGCTCAGGTCGCGATGTTCGTCGAGGAGATAGGTGAGTCTCAAAGAGCTTGAGAGTTGCCGGTCAAGCCCGGTGTCATAGACCGCAGCCGAGGCGTTGAGGTTCCATCTGGGATCGGGTTGGAACTGCCCGCTGAACTGGTAGCTCTGATAGGAGCGATCGCTGAACCCGAAGCGACTCCTGCGGTAGTCCACCTGGAATTGGCCGAGGTCCTCAGGAAGTTGGTGGGTCCACCCGAAACCGAGGTCGAGTCCCTGGTTGCGAATTCCGAGGCCGGCAACTTCAGAATCTCCGATCAGAAACCGGACTCGGTCTCTTGGACTGAGTTGCCACCCAGCCTGAAGATCGGCCCGCTTGGTGGTGGTGTTCAGCCCTTCTGAGCCCCGAGATTCCACCCCGGCGTAAATCAGACTCAACTCGAGCCGATCTTGGGCGGCCCAGTCGGCTCGAGCTTGCCAGCGACGGACATCGATAACTTCGGTCGTGGTGCTCTGGGCATTGAGGCTTCGCGCCAAGAGAACTCCCAGGCTGAGGTCGCTGCCCGGCTGGGCAAAGAGCTCGTGGGTGAAGGTTTCGCTCTTGGTTGTTCGTCGGTTTCGGCCTTCGAGCGGCTGGGCGAACTCGAAGTTCGAGTAGGTCTCGCGCAAGGTCAAACCGGGGAGGGGTTCGAGGGTTAGGTTGGCGATCAGTTGATCTTGTCCGCGAAGGAAGTTCTCAAAGTGATTGGGCCCGTAGGCTCGGCCCTGGGAACGTTGGCGCGCGTCCAGGCGCAACCCGGGGACCCCCCAGCCGAATCTCCAGTTGTAAGCGCGGCGGTCGGATGGAAGAGAGTCTTCGACATCGACCATTTCCCAACCGTAACCACCGGCCAGGGAAAGCCCTCTCAGCTGCTGAGAGAGGTCCGGAACGACTTCGGCTGAGATGATTCGACTCGCCTCAGGAGATCGGTACCCCGGAAGGATACCCAGGTCTTGCTCGGTCGGGTGCCAGCCCGAAGTGGATAGGCGCGCCACCCCGTAATCGCCTAGGCGCCGTGACAGGCTCACTTGATTCATGTGGAATTCTGGTTGGCCTACTAGAGCTCGAGGCAAAAACTCTTGAGTGGTACGTCCGCCCCCAAGAGTGAGGCGATAGGACTCGAAGTCCCAATCTAATTGCGCCCCCTGAATCACCAGTGGGCTGACAAAAGGATCGGCTTCAGAGCGTTGGGTGCCGACATCCAGCCAAATCCGGTCCTGCCAACGATAGGCAAAACGTGGGGCCCAGATCTTGGGGTCGGCTTGGAGGGTGGAAGGATAGGCCCAAAGGTAGAGTTCGTGGTCGTCAAAGAGGTGCTCGTGATAGAGTTCGAGAGAGTTGCGAGTAAGCCAGTAGTCTCCCGGACGCCGTATCTGAGGGTTGGCAAACGGGGTTCCGGGAAGGTCGGGGTCCGCAACGGCGCAGGCCGAGGCGAAAATCGAAAATGCCAAAAATGTTGCGAACCAGCGCCTCGTCACAGATCGTCCCCACGAATCTCTTTGTACAAAGAGCCTTTGAGGGCAAGGTGAGTTCTCCTAGGTCTCGGGATTTACTAGACCGAAGTCTGCTGCAACTCCGAGCACTTGGCGAGAGCCGCGAAGTCGCGGGCTCTGTGTTTCGCGTACTCGAATGGATGAGTAAAGACAAGGATAGTGGGGACTTCAGGTCAGAGCTCGACAAACTCGATTTCCTAGAAACCTGAAAAGACCGATGGTCCCCCAAGGAAGTTGGCCCAGCCCATATTCATTTGCTGCACGGAGGACATGATTCCACTGAACATCTGAGACTGCTGGGCCATGCTCATGGCGGTGAACTGTTGCTGCATCTGCTGCATTTGCTGCATTTGCTGTTGAGCTTGCAGGTGCATCATCTGCTGCTGCATGAGGGCGGCCTGATTGGCCAGGTTGGGCATTTGGAATCCTTGGAGATTTTCAGTTGGCTGATTACCTTGCTGCTGCAAGAGTGCAGCTTGACCTGCCAGGGAGAAGTTGTTGCCACCTCCCTGTTGTAGGACCAGCGAAGCAGGCGCCCCGGCCATAATCGCTTGAGCCTGCTGAAAGTCTTGCATTTGCTGTTGCATCAGGGCTGCCTGGTTTGCCTGGTTGAATGAGATTGCCATCGGTCGCCTCCAAAGAACTTCTGATACCATTGAACACTGGGAAAATGGACCAAGAGTGGAGACGCAACTTGAGAAGTTAACTGCATGTTACAAGTTTCCCAATATCAGGATGGGGGACAGGCTAACTCGCTTGGGTCAAGGTGAGAGCTCAAGTCAGGCGATTGTAGTTGATCAGCGCAGAACTCCATATGTTTTCCCTCAAGAGGCTGTGCGCCGAATCGCCTCGAGTCCAAACGAAGCAATTTTTTCGTCAGGGGAATTGCAAACTTGAAGCTTATAGTGGACCTATTTGCAAGAATGTGTGGTTCCCATGGCGGAAAAAGGGCGAGTTTGGCGATGGGGGTTGATTTGGCGCACAGCCTCTCAAGCCCCAGGAAAAACAAGGGCCCGGGTGAACAGTACCCGGGCCTGGTTGTGCAGTGTAGGTGGAAGCGACGTTCCACTCGAATAATTCGGCGCAGTGGCTGGGAATTTCTGTCCTTCCCTACGGCCAACCTTGTACCTCACATAGTACCTGAAGATAGTTCAAATGGGTATTATCCCATGGTCTTCTCGAGGGGCATCCCGGAGTATGTTATCCGGATGCTTGCGGGTCTTTCGGGAGGGCTCCCCGCACCACCTTGGCGATGGAGTTGCCTACGTAAGCCAAGCGCTTGAAGTCCTCCGATAGGGCGATCAAGCCATGGAAGATGTCCACCTGTTCGGGTCCTAGGTTCTGCAATTCTGCTAGGGCGAGTTTCAGCACCGAGGCATTGGCGATCTTGGCCTCGGCTTTGAGTCGGATGGCCTTTTCCGCCGGGTCGGCCGTCTCGTTCTCGAAGGCCAGGATGGCTTGAGTGAGACCGTCTATGCTCTGTTGGCATAAGTTGATGGCCGCTTCCAAGGAGGGATACTTTTGCCCGTCCAAACTGTTCAACAGGTTTCGGCAGTTCGGGGCTGCCTCGTGAGCCAGGATCCCTTCGGCGTAGTCGAGGTAGGTGGTGATCTGCAAGAACATCTCTTGCCGCTCCTTGTCTCTGGGTTCCAGTCGGCTTTCCGGCAAATGGGTCAAAGATTCCAGTAGGATTCTATGGAGTTGCTGGCGTTCGGCGCAGCGCTTGCGCAGAGAAGTGAATTGCTTGGGTTCTCGGGTCTTCAAGCTTCGGAGGATGGTGTGGGCTTCGGTGACCAGCTCATTGCCTAGGTCAACTAGGGCCTTTCTGGCTTGATCGATGGCCAGATTGGGGGCGTCTCTGTAGGTCTCGGCCAGGTGTTTCAGGCGAAAACTTGCCGTTTTCGATGCTGAGGCTTTCTCTGGAATGAGGCGATTCAGGAGCCTGGCCAATTGGACGGTGAAGGGCAGAAAGAGCAACGCTGTGACGAATTTGAAAATGGTGTTGGCATTGGCTAATTGTCGAGGCGCGTCGGCGATGGCATGACCTGCCGCGCCGTTGCTTTCTGGGGACACAGCGACACTCAGTTGGATAAGCCAATCGAGGGCCGGAAGCCAGATGAGCGTTCCCACCACGTTGAAAATTATGTGGGCATAGGCCGTTTGCAGGGCTACCCGCCCCTTACCCAGGGCGGCTAACAGGGCCGTTAAGCACGTTCCAATGTTGGCCCCCAGAATCACGGCCACACCCAACTTGAGACTCACCAGGCCTTGTCCCGCCAGGATGATTACCACTCCAATGGTGGCTGAACTGCTCTGCACCACCGCGGTGAACAAGGCTCCTATAAGGAGCCCTTGCCAAAGCCCGTCTAGGGCTAGCAAGCTTTCGACGAACTGGGGCGAGTCCCTCAATGGGAGTGTCGACTCACTCATCATATGCATCCCGAAAAAGATCAAACCAAGCCCTAGCACCAAGCGGCCAAGGCGAGTTTGTCTTTCGCTGCGGCCCATCAGCAAGAAGCCCACCCCAGCCGTCACCAAAGGGAGCCCCCAACTCATAATGTCAAAGGCTATGATATGGCCGGTGACCACAGTGCCCACGTTAGCTCCGAGGATCACTCCAATGGCCTGGGTCAGATTGAGCAAGCCGCTGGAAACAAAGCCCACACAGAGTACGGTGGTGATGGACGAAGATTGGATCACTGCAGTCACCACCGCTCCACTGGCTGCGGCTTGGACCCGATTGGCCGTAAAACTGGCCAAGATCTTGCGGATCCGCGCTCCCGCCAACTCGTCTAGAGCCCGGGTCAGGGAATCCAAGCCGAGAAGAAAAAGGGCCAAACCTCCCAGGAGCCCGCTGATCGTGGTCCAAATCGACGAAATCCCGAGCTCAAGCATGGTGCGCAATTCGCGCCTTCACCATTGCGCCTCCTGTTCAAGGAGGTGGACGGGTTTGAGAGAAGCCTCCGGCCATGTATTCTTTGAATCTGCAGGTCCTGCTGGTGACCCAAAGAAAACCGTTGGTCGACGCTATCGCCGCCCTATTTGAGTTAGCTCCTTGGGGTGAAGCCTTGGTTGACTCCGTTTCCGACATCAAGGCCTGTCTCAGAAGCCCCGCTCTGGTGATCTATGACGTGGTTATGGTGGAAGCGTCCCAGCAGATCGTCGAAGATCTCCCTAAGCTGAGGGAACAGTTCGAGCACGGTTCGATCATTGTCATGGCAGACCAGACCGAGCATCCTTTGCTGTTGGATTGCATCCGAGAAGGGGCGCACGACTACATCTCCTTAGAAGAGATCAGCCCCGGTGCTCTCTTCCGCACTTTGCGTTATGCCGTGGAAAGGCGACGGGCCCAGCAGAAGCTGGAATCGAGTAGAGCTCAACTAGCTCAGTCTCAGAAAATGGAGGCCATCGGCCGATTGGCTGCTGGTCTGGCCCACGATTTTCGACAGTACATCCAGATCATCATCGGCGGAGCCAAGACTTTGGAACGGCGAACCGCTAACGATCCTGAGAATGCGCGCATCGTTGAGGAGATCAGCAGGGCCGGTTTTGGGGCCAACGATCTGGTCAGTCAGGTTTTGGATTTTGCTCGAAGCGGTCCCACCCAGGTGGCTGAAACCGACTTGTCTACCCTGGTTGAAGCTCAACGGACCCTAGTGGATGCGTTGGAGAAGACTGCCAAGGTTCGTTTTTGTCTCGCCGAAGAAGAGATGCTGGTCCAGGCCGACCCGGTGCAACTCAGTCAAATTCTGCTCAATCTGGTAATCAATGCTCTCGACGCCTGTCAAGCTGGTCAAACGGTGACGGTAGCCACCAGGAGGCTAAGGCTCGAGAGACGATTCACCGATCGGCGCTTGTCGTTGGAACCTGGAGAATACGCTCTGCTGGAGATCAAGGATTGCGGTTCTGGGATTCCTGAACGATATCAAGAGAGAATTTTTGAACCCTTCTTCACCACCAAGCCCAGGGGAAAGGGCACCGGGCTTGGTCTCTCCACAGTTTACAACTTAGTGGCCTCGCTTTCTGGACGAATCTGTTTTTGGACCTTGGACGAGGTCGGCACCACCTTCACTGTCTTCATTCCCTTGACCAGGGAAGTTCGAGCCTCTGAGCTCCAGGTAGTACCCACCTTGAAGCTGGGTGTGTTTTTGGCAGACCCCTTTGAGCGAACCATGCTGAGGCATGATTTTTACGAATACGGAGTGGCCCTCCACGATTGTGAGTCAGTCGAGAGGGTGAAGAGCTGGTTGTCTGAAGGGGAGAACCACGAGATTTTGTGCGACGCAGTCTCCTACACCCAACTCAAGCAAGCCGGCTTGACCGAGCTTCGCGGAGTCCTGCTGACAGCCTTGGCCCTAGAACCCGCAGAGCAGAGCATGCGCACGGTGACAACGCCGTATTCTCGCGCTCAGCTCGTAGCCAGCTGTTTGCTTGGATCTCAAGCGGGAGCTTAGGCCGGACGAAACGAACTGTTAAGCGATGTTCAAAGAACTCCTTAATCTGGTGAGCCCAGGCTGGGGCACTCCAACCGAAGAAAGGCGAGAGAGCTTCCGTCTCATTTGTCGTTTTGCCGTTCGCGCTAAGACTAAGAAGGACACATTTGAAGTCAAGGTGGTCAATGCCAGCCTCACTGGGCTATGCCTCGAGACAGACCGGAAAATCCGGGCTCGGCAAATCTTGCACCTTCATTACGACGAATTGGGAAGTCCCGTGGAAGTGAAAGTGGCCTGGTGTCGGGCCTTAAAGGGCAGCGCAAAGTTTGAGGTTGGGGTGAATTATCTCTCTGAAGGAGCAGAACTTCGAAACTCATGGATCAAGCCGGCCCTACAGAAGATGGGGTTCAAGGCGGGAAAGGTGCACGAGAAGAGAAAGCTGCTTCGAGTCCATGGGGGCTACAAATGCCTTCTCAAGAGTATGGCCGGCGATGTCTACACCGACGCTGAGGTGGTCAATTTGTCGGTAGGTGGGCTGATGGTTGAGGGAGGGGTAGAGCTACCTTTGAACCTGAAGCTCCGGGTGAAGACCGACCCCTGGCGAAAACTTGATCCCCTCGAAGCGGTGGTGGAAGTGCGCACCTGCAAGAGGAATGCTCACACCCGGCGTTGGGCTTGTGGATTGCGATTCTTGGAGTGTGATATGGCCTTAGTGAAGAAGCATTTGGCAGCCCTTATGAACGAGTCTTGACCATCCTGGATCGAAAATTTCGTCCCCTCTCAAGTCTGCGTATATCGGTCACCGACCGCTGCAATCTCAGGTGCGGCTACTGCATGCCCGAGAAGGACTATCGGTGGCTTCATCGCAGCAAATTGCTCAGTTTTGAAGAGATAACGCGCCTGACTTCCATATTCGTGAAACTGGGTTTGACCAAGGTTCGGCTCACGGGTGGAGAACCGCTGCTGCGAAGAAACCTCCCTACCCTGGTCGGAAACTTGAAGTCTGTAGGTCTCGAAGACTTGGCCTTGACCACCAACGGTGTGCTGCTCGAGGCTCAGCATGAGGCTCTATTCCAGGCCGGACTCTCCCGAATCACCGTGTCCTTGGATGCTCTAGATTCCGAGCTTTTCGCTCGGATGAGCCAACGAAACGACCTAGATAAGGTTCTTAAGGGCTTGGACGCCGTGGCTTTTCGCCCGGGACTGAAAATCGATACGGTGCTGATCAAAGGACTCAACGATGGGCAGATCCTACCGCTTCTCAACTATGCCGGACAGATCCAAGCGGAAATCCGATTCATAGAATATATGGACGTTGGTGGAGCCACACGGTGGAGCAGAGAACAGGTATTGTCCCAAGCCGAGATCTTGGACTTTCTGAGTTCTCAATGCGGACAAGTAGAAGCCTTGGATGGCCGAGGTTCGGCTCCCGCACAACGCTTTCGTCTCCCCTCAGGGCAAATTTTCGGAGTGATTCCCTCGGTGACCAGACCCTTCTGTAGAACCTGTGATCGGGTCCGACTCACCGCCGACGGACAGCTCTTCACCTGCCTATATGCCAGAATAGGACGCGACCTGCGGGCGTTACTTCGGAGCGACTCCTGCGACCGGGAGATCGCCGAATTTCTTTCCAGTGCTTGGGCCGAGCGCGATGATCAAGGGGCAAAGGATAGGGCCTCCGTACCTTCGCGCGGACCATCAGTTCGAATTCAGGAGTTGCAGGAGAATATCCATCTGGAGATGCACACCCGGGGAGGGTGAACTATGCGAGCTGAGGAGATCATAGAAAAGCTGAGGCCGACACTTCTGCATGAAGGTCTGGAGGTCGACTATCAGGGCCAGGAGGGGTCGGTGGTTAACCTCCGAGCTCGCCGCGTGGCCCCAGGAGTTCCGGTAGCCTTTCTGGTGAAGGCTATCGCTGGTACCTTTCGGCGCTATATGCCGGAGATCGAAGACGTCTGTCTGACCGAGTACGATCCGGGAGATTCCGTGGCGGTGGCTCCCAGCGAAACTTTCGAAGCCGTTTTTACTCACCGTCCGCGAACCTTGTCGGTGCCTTTGGCTGGAATTCCGGTCCTCGACCTTACCGGTCTGAACCGTCGAGACTCGGTGCGGGCCCTCGAAGGCTTTGTCAAGGTTTGGAAAGATCGCTGTCCAATTCTGGGTATTCAGGGTCTCGAGCAGGACGCCCCTTATCGAGCGGCGTTAAAGTGGTCTAAAGTTTACGCTGCGGACTATCGTCAACTGCTCAAGAAGAGTGACAGTCGATGGGACCTCTGCTTCGATTCCGAAGATGGAAGCGCTGAGGAACTACTCGAACAGGGAAGGGAAGAGGTCATGCCTGGCAAGATCTTTCTCACCGAGAGTACTATTGAGGAGCCAAGCGTTGAGTGAGTCAGCAAGCGGTGGGGAGAAGAAGCCAGAGTACAGCCGAATGGGAGCATTTCTGAGGCTTTTGCCCTTGATTCTCCTAACCACCTGGTTGTGCCTGAATCGCCCGAGTCAGGATCCCAAGTATCAGCTTCATCTCTGCGGTGAGAATCTCCGAAAGATCGGAGTAGAACTCGAACGAGTCAGATTGACCGAAGATTCGGTGATCTACCCGGATCAGCTTCCCAACACCGTAGCAGGAAAGGCCCTTCCCGGTTGCCCCGTAGGAGGGGTGGAGCGCTACCGTGAGGGTTATAAACGCAGTCGAGACGGACGCTCCTATGTGCTGGTGTGCTCGGGTGAGAACCACCTCGATGCTGATGTTCCTCCAGACTATCCCAGGATAGCCTTCTCGTCCCTTGAAGACTCTGATGATGGGGCGGGTCGGGAGTCAGAGCAAGGACAACAGTCCGGTGAAGAACACAGTGAAGACCAAGAAGAATCCGTTGAAAAAACTGCCGACCCAGAAGATTCAGCCGATGAAGTCTCAGAAGAGGACGGCCAAGCGTCGGTCGGTCTCCAAGAAAAAGGAACCCCAGAATCGGCCCCTACTCACTCCGACTGAAAAGCAAAAAATGAAGTTTGGCTTGGCCTTGCTGGTGGCCTTCTTAGCTGTGTCTTCGGTGGCCACCGGTGCCGTTCAGTGGGGTCCCACTGACGGAAGAGGCTGGCGACTGTCTGCCCACGACGTGCAAGGTCGTCCGAGGTTGGCCCTGGTGAGTTCAGCCTCGGCCAGGTTTCGATTGCTTCTTCTCAGTCCTGAAGGACAGTGTTGGTGGTCCTTGCCGGAAGAGCGAGGAACGCTCGAGGACCTCAAGTGAGCCGTTCACTTGCGGGCGAAAACCTTTAGGGATAGGCTGCCTATGCGTCGGCCTCGACTTGGACTTGCCTGATATCCGTAAACTTTGCGCTCTGAGTTGAGTAGGGCGGGACCACTCACCGGAAGGTCGGTCGGCAATTCTGCGGCTTGAGCGCCGAAATTGGCGATCACCCAAAGCCCTCCTCGGCGGAAGCCAAAGAGAGCCTCATCGGGCTGGTGAAAGTGGTTCGAGATAGGAACTTCGGAGTGCAAGTCGCGATAGCGGTGGCGAAATTCCAGAACATCTTTGATCGCTCTGCGGTGTTTGGCCTGGTGGTCTTTCAGTGGTTGACCGATGCGAGGGCCGTGGGTGTCCCAGGTTGAGGGCAGACCCCAGGAAAAGAAATTTTCAGCCAACTCTTCGGTTCCTTGAAACAGGATTGGGTAGCCTGGACTGAGCAATGATAGCCAACAGACCAATCTAGCCAGGTCCCAAGGTCTGGAGTGAGGAGCCACCAGGCGGGCCAATCTGGTGGCGTTTCCCACCTCGTCGTGATTGGACAAGACGGTAACCTGGTGCAGCGGCCCGGTGAAGCCATCGGGGTTCAGCAGATGCTCCAAAAAATATGATATGGGTGGGCTCTCTCCGAGTGCCGTGGCTTCGGTTAGAGATCGACGGTGATGGCTGTAGATCAGCCGGTGCTGGTGTTCGGTGTTCCACATGGCGTCAAATCCGGCTCCCCCGGCGTCCACCGGAGCAGTGATGATGGGATGGGGCGGGAACTCCTCGGCGAAGGTCAGGGCTTCGGGAAAGAAGTGTTCGATGCGGGTGTTGAGCTCGCGCAGCAGATGCCACCCTGCTTCTCCGCCCCCCGGCTCAGAGTGAATCAAGTGGGTGAAGTCAAACCTCAGACCGTCGAAGCCAAAACGGTCCAGCTGGTCTATGGCGTGGTCGATGAAGAACTGCGCCACCATGGGTTTATTGTAAGCTGGAATAGGACCCCAGGGTGTGTTCCTCACCTCGGGAGCAAGGGTGCGGGGTTTGGCGGTGCTGGTGTTCTCGGGAGTACGAGCGAGGGCTGTACCGGCGGCTAATTTGGGCTGGAATTCTGTTTGGCGTTCGAACCAGGAGTTGCCGATACCATCGAATTCCCACAAATCGTTATGGTCTCCGCCAACATGGTTATAGACCACGTCGTTGAACACCCGAAGTCCAAGCTTGTGAGCCTCGGTGATGAATCGGAGGAGAGTTTCTTCGGCAAATTCTCCGGGGGAAGCGTAAGCCTCGTGGTGGGCGAAGGTGCAGGTCCCTAAATAGCCCCAGTCTCGCCAACCCTCAGTGGCGTTGGTGGGCATGAGAGCGATGCCGGTGAAGCCCAGGTCCTTGAGCTCCTTGAGTTTGCCCAGGACATCGTCAAAATTGGATGGTCGAAGATTGCCGCCCTGACCCAGGAAGGACCCCACATGCAGCTCATAGAGGACCAAGTCTCGGTGTCCGGCGGTCACCGGACTGAAGGTTCGTCTTCTTTCTTCTCGCCTCACTGCCGGGGCACACAGTCCCAAGCGCGACCAATTGTGGTTTCCCTTCAGGGTGTTGTCCCAGGGATCGTGATAGGTGGTTCCCTGGAGATCGACGATCTGGTAACGAAGGCCGCGCAAAGCTCTGGCTGGACCCAGGCAGACCGAATAGGCGTCGACCCCGGTACGGCGCTTCAGTCCTATGGAGCCGTCCAAGGCCAACTGATCCCACCACCAGGCCTCACCCTTGGGTAGTGAAAAACGGTGGCGAAGTCGCTGCTTGAGTTCGGAGGCTGACAGCTGCCGTTCCCCCTGGAACAACCTTAAGACCGGGCCTAAACCTCGCTTTTGGGAAGGTCGAGGAACGGCCTCAAATCTCAAGAGGTGTATACCTTTATCGAGGTCTTGGGCGTACATGTGGGTCTGATGGCCATCGCCCTTAAGGAAAAGGTCGGAGACTCCACGCTGGGGACCTTGGCGTCTCCTGGCGTAGGGATCGGCTCTGAGAACCTGGTTGCCCTCGGAGGTGGTGAGCAAGAACCCATAGGGACATCCCAGCATGGTGCTCCAGCCGGCGTCGACCTCCAACAACCAGATTTCTCCAGCGCGCTTTAGGGGGTAGGTTCTAGCCCCACTGGGGCCCTCAACATAGAGAGCGGCCGCTCGGGCGTGGGGGGCCCAGACACAGGCTCGAAAACCATCATCCCCCCGGGGGTTGAGCCCGAAAAAGTTTCGATACCCCAGACGAAAACTTTGCTTGGCTTGCCCTGCCTTGAGAGGCTGAAAGCTCTTTGCCTCCGAGCCAAAGAGCATCCACCTACCCTGATCTTGAACTCCCCACCAGAATACTTGCTGCTCGGCGGCGGGCCGCAGCAGATGTTCTGTGCTCCAAGAGCCGTCTGCCTGCAAGCGCAATGGGACCTCCGAGTTCTTCCAAGCTGGGCAAAACAGACCCTCAGGGGTCCAGGAACCAATGAGCAGGGGCTCTTTCAGAGGTAAGCCATCCGGGTGATAGGTGAAGGTAACCTTCACGGATTTGGGCCTAAAGGTCATGGGAACGAGGTTCTCCTTCGGTGACGATCTTCACCGGAACCGGTTCGGCAAAGTTGAGATCTCTTTGGGGAAAGGGTATGGAAATTTCGTGCTCTCGGAAGAATTTGTCAATATTCATGCGCACCTCGGTTTCGGCTCGACGTCGATCGATGGGACGATCGATCAGCACCCAGAAATAGACGGTGAATTCTAAGGAGGAGTCTCCAAAATCATCAAAGGTGATGATAGGTGGGGGCACCTGCTGCACCAGTTCGGCCTTTTCCACCGCCTTCTTGATCAAGTCCATGGCCAGCTGGACAGGGGACCCGTAGGCGATCCCCACCGAAACCGAGGTGCGCAGTCGATTGTCGGTGAGGGTCCAGTTGACCACTCGATTTTCCAGCAGGTGAGAGTTGGGCAAGATGATATGAATGCCCGTAGAACCCCGGACTCTGGTGGACCGTGCTCCGATCTCCTCCACAAAGCCCAGAGTCTGATCCACTTCGATCAGGTCGCCGACCCGGACCGGACGTTCCACCATCAGGATCAGGCCACTGATGAAGTTGTTGAGGATATTCTGGGCCCCAAAACCCACAGCGATGGCCAAAGTACCGCCTAGAAAAGTGAAAATCGTTAATGGGATGTTCACCACGTGTAGGGCAAACAGACAAACCAATAGGATGAACAAGTAGCGGAGTAGGCGTTCTAGGTTGGCCCTGATGCTCTCTTTGATGGGAAGCCGGGAGAGCAATCTGTTGCTGACCATCTTGGTGAATCGGCCCACCAGGCTCAGACCAAGGATTAGGACAAAGAAAGCGATGTTCACTTTGCCCACGGTCACCGAACTGTCCCCTAGAGTATACAGCTCGATGTTCCAGAAGTTCACAGCGCTTCGCCAGAGAGCCCGCCAACGTTCGTGCAGAGGGACTACACTGGTTTGCTGGGTCAATTCGGCGAGCAATCTCTCGGCCAAGATTTGGGTCTCGGTGCAGACTTCCAGAGCCTCTTCCAGGGCTTTCTGGCGGACCACCAGGGCTTCTTCTTGCAGATTCTTCCAGCCATCAACGGTCCTAGAAGAAGACTTGTCAGGGTCGGTGAGTAGCTCGGATAAGTCCGCTCTCAATCTGCTCAATTCGCTCTCGAGAACCTCTCGAGTGTTGGACAGACGGCTGACTAGACTTTCCGCAGACTCTCTCCAGCGAGGGTAGTCCTGGTTGCCAAGACCCTGATGCACTAGGTAGCGCCGTTCCCACAAGTCCTGACGGGTTAGGTTCAGCTCCAATCTCTGTTCTAGCAAGTCTAGCGCTCGCCGATGGGTGTCCACCCAGGCCTGACGAGCGTTTCGCTCAGGCTCGTGCTCTACCGAAGGCTCCACCTGCTCTAATTGAGAGAGACTGTCGGTCAGGGCGGTTTGGGTGCTGTCGATCCTGTCGTTCAACTGTAGACGAACCGATTCCAGCTCGCTGACTTGAGCCTCCAGGGATTCTTGAGTGAAGCTGAACTCTCTCCGGACCAATTCTATCTTGAATCTCACTGCTTCCAGGCGTTTTTCCAACAGCCTAGAGGTGCTCTCGGCAACAGCGATCTCGGTGCGGGCGAGTTCGACTCCTCGCTCGCTCGCTAGCACCGCCGCAGCGGCGTTTTCCAATTCACGCTCGGTTTCCAAAGCTACCGAGCCTTCCATCTTTTGACGGTTCGCCTGATCGAGAATGCGGCGACGGAGGGCCTGCCTCTCACTCAGATATCGGCGTTCGAGCTCGAGGCTTGTGCGAGCGGCGTTGAGGCTGAGCTCTTGAGTTCGAAGCTGCTCACTGAGATTGTTGGCTTCTCGCTGTAGGGTGTCCAAGGCCGTGATGTTGGTGGATGCATCGGCATCCAGACCGTGTTGAGTGACGCGGTGCAGCTCGCTCTCCACCGATCTCAGCTGCCCTTCAATCTGGAACAGGGTTTCTTCCAGGTTGATCTGCCGTCGCAAGGCCGCTTGAACGCGCCGCAGGGAGGTTCCGTAGGAAGGGATCGTGCCAACCTGATCCGTGGATTCTCCAGCCAGGGGAGGAGGAGCGGTCTCTAGTTCGCGTTCCACTCCTCGGAGTTGCTCTCTCAGCCGATCCAGAGCTTCTTCAGGATTCACCACTACTGGGGTGGGCGTGGGATCAGGGGTTTGAGCTCGCACTGCTGAAGGCCAACTCAAGGTCAGCAGAGCCAGCAATAAAACGCTGAACAGGGCCTTGGAGGGGATTTTCAGAGAGGACGGTTTTGGACTTCGGTTGGGCATGAAGAAGTATTCGCTTGATTCAGGAATCGGAGGTTCGTATGACGAAGTTCCAGGCAATGAGGAGTTGTCCCGCCTGCAGTGATGTTATTATGTTGAAGTTTCGCGACCCCAATAACGGGCTCGAGATCGACTCCTGCCCAGAATGCTACGGGCTTTGGTTTGATGGGGAAGAGTTGAAGCTGTTTTTTCAAAGCCCGGCCCTGTCGGAAAAGATCTTGCAAGCTGATGGCTTCACGCCCCAACCCGATGAGATACATCGCCGTCTGAACGAGGCACAGGAGCGGACTTGCCCACAGTGCAAGGGTCAGCTGCTGCCGACCAAGGTTGGCCAGACTCAGATCGATTACTGTTTGGGTTGCCGAGGTATCTGGTTCGATCATCGAGAGATTCAAGAGATCGTTTCGGCCTACAGCGCCGGAGAGCGCGGAAACTTGCTGATCATCAACCAACTCGCCGAAGGATTGGGAACCCAGAATCGCCCGAATCCTGAGGCTCATAGATTTTTCGAGGCTCTGGAGCGCTACCAAGCCACGCTCTAAGGATTTCTTTCGGACGTTTCGATCAGTCTCACCGCCCAAAAATCTCGATATCGGGGTAGAGGCGGATTCCTGTCCCAGGAGATCTCCTTGGACGTCCCCAGAGCCAGTAGTGATCGGGTCTGATCTGAGCCACCTCCAGCCATCCAGGCCTTGGAGTAGTTCGATATGGAGACAGGCCCAGACGCTCGGTCCAAACTTGCCAGCAAGTGTCTCGACACGATGAGCGCAGATGGAATCCATCCCAGCCGTACCACGAACTGTCAGCGCTGAGATAGGCGTAACGCCCTTGAGCACACAACGCTAGAAGTCTCTCCTCGGTGTCTTCTAAAGCTTCCTCGAGAGAACGACGGCATCGGAAACGCTTTCCAAAGTACACCAGGGACAAGGTCTGAAACAACCAATCAGGGACCCTCCTAAGACTCTTTAGGGGCAGCCCGGTGAGAACCACTCGATGCCCCTGATCACAAAGGGCTCCGGCCAAGTCCCTCACCCAACCCATCAGGCGCTCTGGAGATACTCCATAGGCGATATCGTTGCCGATATCAGTGAGCACGGCAAGTCCCGCGCGCACCGAGTGGTGGGGAACGGAATCTGGGGTATCCAAGGCCAGAAGAACCTCTTTTAAGGCCCGGTATCGCACCAGTCCATTGCCTGCAGTGAGGCCATAAGAGCGTCCAGGGCCGCAGGCCAGGCCCACTTGCAAGCAACCGCGATGAGTTGCGCTGAGAGCGTGGATGGCCGCGCCTCGGGAAAACCAGAGATTGCTGGCCCCGAACAGCCAAACCCTCTCGGGTGCAGACTCACGATGCATCCAAGTATCGTCGCTCAAAGATGAAAGGTCCGAAGGGCAAGAAGGCTGCGAGGAAGGCCAGTCCCGCTATTTTAAGGGACCATTTGCGCTCTCGGGTGATAGCCACGATGGCCAGGCAATACAGGATGAAAAATATCCCATGAAAGAGGCCCACCCAGCGGACAAAGATCGGCATCATCCAAATGTATTTTAGCGGCATGGCCACAAAAAGCAGCAGAAGGTAGGAGGAGGCTTCCAGGAACCCGCTCACACGGAAGCATTTCTCAATCACGGCAAGCGTCAGTTGCCGGGAGCAGAGACTGTCACCGGCACGGCTGCGGTCACTCCGCGATAGGTGGCTTCGACGGTGGTTGATCCAAGCCCGGTGGCGGCGACGACTCCGTTGGTGACCACAGCCACGGCTCCATCGTTGGAGATGTAGGAAGCATCGTCGGTGACATCTAGAACTAAGCCGTTCGACAAGGCAGCGGAGACCGAGATTTCTTGGCTTTGTCCCTGGCTCAGTTCAATGGTCTCGGGAAGAATGATCAGTTGGTTGACGAACACGTCGACATAGTTTGGATTCTCGACACTGACGAAGCCGTTCGGGCTAAGGACCACCGGAATGATAGCCTCACCTACCAGGT
>JBJHCR010000042.1:0-29114 GCA_050486105.1 Vulcanimicrobiota bacterium | reverse complement strand
CCTCGAGCTCTTCGCGCAAGCCCCCGGACTCTTCGGTCTCAGGTTTGGCAGCGGCTTCCCCTTCGACCTCTTCGGTCGGTTTGGCGTCGTTGACACCAGGGGTTTCTTCGGCCGCATCCGTTTCTGTGGGCTTGTTGGTCTCTTCAGCGCGAGACTCCTCATTGGCACTCCGAGAGGCCTCACGCGAGGGACGGCTGGAGCGAGACTCTCTCGCTTCGTTGCTGATTCTGATTTCGTCAGTTTGGCGCGAGGCTTCGGTTCTATTGGACTCTCGGCTCGGCTGGGAAGTCTTGCTTTCACTGGACTGGGAGCTCTTGTTTTGGCTGGGCTTGGAAGCGGGCTTGGGGGGAGGGGACTTGGGCGCTGGACGGCTCGGCTTCGTGGTGCTTGAACTGGCTTTCTTTATGGACATTGACTTCCTCTTTCTGGGATAACCCTTGCTTTCTGACCTCAGATTACCGAGAGGGTCCAAGTCCGAGCCAAGATCTGCTCAGAAAAATGTGAAGAACATGTTAACTTCCGGAAACAAAAGGGCAATGCGGTCGGACCTCTAGCGATAGTCCAAGGCCAAGAGGGCGCGCTGCTTGTACTCTAACATGGGAATACTAGGCTCCATATCGTACTCGTTCCAAAGCAGGCGCTCGGCGGTTTCGAAATGCTCAAGAGCGGCCTTCGGTTTCCCTAAGGCCAGCCAGGCTTGCATGACGGCGAGGTGGGCCTCGGTCTTCGAAGGGTCGATATCCAAGAGCCTCAGACCGTAGTCCAAGGTGTTGCTGAATCGCTGTCTTTGGAGCGTCCAGTCAATGAAGCGAGTGAGCAGATCGATAGCTAAGACTTCGAGTCGATGGCGCTCTTGAACGACCCAGTCAAAATAGGCCCCTTCAAGATACGGTCCCCTGTAGAGGTCCAGAACGTGAAGGAAATCCTCAATATTGTAGGCCGATGTCGAACCCGAGCGTACCGACTCCGCAAGCTTTTCGAAGAGCGCGAAGTCGTGCCAAAACGGGATCTCCGGGTTGATCTGCAGACCTGATCCGGTTCGGAGAATGGGATTGACCTCGAATCCTTCGACGCTCAGGCACTGTCTTAGGGTTGAAGTCGACCAATATAAGCAGTTTCGCCCCTTGCGGGTGGAGCCGGGCCAGAAGGTGTCCAGGATCTTGTCTTCCGAGACCGGGTGCTCCCCGGCTGCAGCCAACATCGCCAAGAGATATTTCGTTTTTTGAGAGCGCCATTGAGTTTCTTGGATCCTAGAGTCACCGCGATAGACGTTGAGGGGTCCCAAGGAATAGACCCGAAGCACCGGGTGAGCGATCTGGCCCGCCTCGGAAGCTTTCAGTTCTTCTAACGCTTGCCGTACTTCGGGATCTGGATCGCTCGACAAATAAGCCAACAAGGCTTCCCGGCGGGGAAGGATGTATTGGGCATGGACTCGTGCCACCCTCAGTCGACCGAGGGTGGTGAGTTTCCGAGCGTAGAGGGTCTCCAAGACCTCCTTGGGATAGTCTCGAACCACTTTACCTATCAAACTGAGAAGTGCCCCCTCCTCCGGAAGCTCCAACAGCGGCGGCAGAAGCCTCAGCATCAGTGGGGCTAGCCGGTCTGAGAAATCGCTCCTCAAGAGCCGTTCCAAGGCCTCGGTCACTTGTGTTGCGTGCCCCTCGGAAAAGAGGGCAAACCTTGCTAGGCGGATGGCCGACTCACCGACCTTGAGCTTGAGTGAAGTGAACGCGAGTTCGGCCCTGGCCAAGACCGCTTCCGCGTCCTCGGACAAACCGGCATCGTGAAAAATCAAAGCGAGTTCCAGCCCGCACCATCCGAAGGGGGCCGCCCCGACATGTTCGGCTAAGGAGAGCGTACGAAGCGCTTCTTGCCGCACATTCTGCGGAGAACTCTTGCCTTCGCGCGCAGTCAGTCGGGTTAGGCCAAGGGAGGCCTCCATGGCGAATCGATTTGTTATGCTTCCGAGGGCGCGAAAATAAGCTTGTCGAGCACTAGCGAAGTTGCCCGACTCCTCGAAGGTCTTACCGATGGACAGGTGATTTCGTTGAACGTGGAGCTCGAGGTCTCGGGATCTTCTATCGCTCTTAGTCTCAGAACTGTCCAAAAGTTTGAGTAAATGGGGATCGTAGCGTCCAGGTCGATTCTCTTCAAGCCAGGCTCCGGCCTTGGCGCTTGAAACTTCACAGACCGCCGCATAACTGACCTGAGCGATGCGGGTCTCCAAGGGGATTTGGTCGCCCTTGAGTCCGAGTGGGTGCCCAGATCCGTCGTACCATTCGTCGAGTGAGTCCAAGGCTCGCTCCACAGCTCTAGGAAATGGAGGAGCATGGTCTAAGACCAGAGCGTTCAGAGGGTCTCTCACCCCCAGATAGAGAGTGGTGACTATGGCTGCGGAGCGAACCGCAGTCACCACATCGAGCTTATCGCACAAGGATTCCACTGTGGGTGAGAGGTCTGACAACGGAGGCGCTTCCGGCGACTGCTCGATCAATCGAGAGAGGGCGGTCAAGGCCCACTGGAAGCTGGCCGTCAGTTCCAATCTCTGCCTTTGGGCCGCTCTCTCGTTCTCCAGATCGAGCAGGGCACGGTTGACAGCGTCGAGGAAGTCGTCAAGGTTGAAGGGCTTCTTGAGGTAGGCGTCGACCCCCAAAGAAATGGCTCGGATGCTGTCTTCTTCAGAGGCGTACCCGGTGATCACCAAGCTTTTCATTTCTCGGTTGTCGGCAGTCACTCTCTCGATGGCATCAAGCCCGCTCATCCCTTCCATCCGGACATCCGCGATAACCAAATCGAAGGCCGTCCCTTCGGTCACTTCAAGAGCGGCCTCTCCGCTCGAGACTCCTGTCACTTCGTGGGTCTCCGAAGACAACAAGGTCGTCAAGACAGCTTGCAACTCCGGATCGTCTTCGATGACCAAAATCTTTGCCATACATTCCTATGCTCTGCGCTACTCGTGGCTCCTTCCTTTTGGAAGGTTCTCGGTCTGAGCAGTGATTGTCGCTACGAATGTGGTACTGTCTTCACAGCGTGAGGATAATCGTCTCTGGTATAACGCTGCTCTTGGTCGCTTTCGTCCTTTCAGCGGATCGTCCGGGTGCAGTCGGAATGGGGTTAGGACTAGCCTTGGTCGCGAGTTCGGTGGCCGAGTTTCTGGCGGTGAGACTAGCCTACTGCGGGACCGTTTCCTTCGGAATTGTGGTCTACGTCCCCTTAATCTGTTTGCCGGAGTTCGGACCGAGCCTTGCGCTCATCGTCGCTTTCTGTGCACTCGCCTTTCGAGAGATCTTGGTATATTCCGACCTGCCCAGACTCGTCGACGAGACAGTCCTCGACCTGCTGCCGCTCAGTATGGCCGCTATGATACCCATCTTGATAGGCCCGGACGAGGCCGACATTTTAACCTGGGTAGGTGTGGGTCTCACCTTTATCAGCGTGAGATATTTCGTGATTCGCTTGAGAACCTCGACGCTTTCCGCTAAAGATAAGGCGACGGTCGAGCGCTTGCAGATTGCCACCTCAGACCTTAGGTGGGGAATCTTGGGTTTGAGCCTGCTTGCCATTCCTATCGCCGAGACCAATCCGTTCATGGGCTTAGCTTTGATTCCAGTCTTGGCTAGTTTTAGGAAGGCAGCAATCCACGCCTATGCTTGGCTCGATAAAGAGGACAAAAAGAAGCTTCGGAGCGTCGCCGGACGCCTGTCGGCCACTTTGAAAGACGCCGAATCGGAAATTTCGAAGTTGAGCGACGCGCTCCAAGTGACTGAGGTCGAGCGCAACTTGCTGTTCGACCTCTCAAGAGAAACCGTGGGCTGTGGCTCATTTCTCGAGCTGCTCCCGGTGGTCGAAAGAAAAGCTCGCTCTCTGGAACTCGGTAGGCACTTGAATCTGCTCCTTGTCCAAGGCAACGAATGGTTTCTTCTCAAGCTGGACCGTTCAGGCAAACTGGAGTCCGGAGTTTCCGAACTGAAAGGGCTTGAGCCCGGTGTTCGAGAGTGTTGGCAAAGCTCCAAGCCAGTGACTTCGCAACTTCGTCACACCGGTAGAGGATATTATCCCTTACCGGGAGTGGGGGTCCTCACACTCGAACAGAAACCTGAGTCTCTGAAGGAGGAGACTCAGCAAGTCCTCTCTCTGTTTTGTAGCCAATTGTCCCTAGCCTGTCTGTCGGTTCGCCGATTTGAAGAGGTGAAGAAGGCGCTGGAGCAGTTGCGAGCCTCTGAAGCCCAATTGATCGAGAGTGCGAAACTGGCGGCGGTGGGCCAACTTTCAGCGGGTTTGGCCCACGAGATCAATAACCCTTTGGGCACCATCCGCTTAGCCATAGATTTCGCCTTACGCAAAGAGCAGATCTCAGACACTTCGAAGGGGTTGCTGGAGAAAGCTCTGACCGGGGTTGCCAGAGCAGAATCGATCACCGGATCTTTGCTGTCGTACTCGAGAGCTGGAGGCAAAGGGCGGACGAAGGTGGACGCTTGGACGGTGCTGTTCGACGCTTGCGCCTTCCTTGAGGCCTCTTTGCGCAGCCAAAACATCTTTCTCGATTACCCCCCACGTTCTGGAAAAATCGAGGTGCTGGCCAATTCTCAGGAACTGCAGCAAATCTTGACCAACCTCTTGCTGAACGCTCGGGATGCGCTGGAAGGCTCTAAGGTTATGCGTATCGCGATTCGCGCAGGTCTGCAAGAGGGACACTTCGTGATCGAAGTCCACGACAGCGGTCCCGGGGTGGACCCGGAGATTGCAGACCGCATTTTCGATCCCTTCTTCACCACCAAATCGGTCGGCAAAGGCACTGGACTTGGTCTTTCAGTGAGCCGGGAGATGGCCGGAGCCAACGAAGGGAGCCTGCAGCATGGCCGTTCGGATCTCCTCGGCGGGGCCTGCTTTAGATTGGTCTTGCCTGCGCTCCCTTAGGTGGTGAGAAGACAATTGGGTGGGGAATTTTTCAAGTGCACCATAGGTCACCTAGCGGAATTCCGGCGGCTTCGGCATCACTCCTCCGTGTCTCAAGGGCGGATCTGCTTCTATTCCCCACCTTGAACCCGGACCGGACATGATCGGATACCCAAGGCCGTGATTCGGGTCGCAAGCCAGTTGGTAGCCCGGATTCCCAGGACCAGGCATGACCGGGTAGCCGAGGCCTTGCCTGGGATCGCAACCTATTTGATGTCCGGGGTTCTGCGGACCGAGGAAGGAATTCCAGCCCTGGTTCATCTGCTGCAAGGCTTGCATGAAGCCCATCATGAACGAGAGGCTGGAGTTGATGTAGGCGGCCTGCTGTGAGCGCAGCACTTGGACTTGATGAGGGACAGGGGTGGTTTGGGGGTAGTAATTGCGGAAGGTGGGGGTGCCTCTAAACTGATTGATCATTGCTGAGTTCATAAGTTGATTATAGCGACGAGGCTAGGTTGCATCAGCAACTGCAAGTTGAAAGTAAGTGAACTTTAGAAGCCAGAAATTTGGAATTCCTAAGTCCTTAAAGCAGGTAACCTATGGCCAAAGATCCGGGCTTCAGAAGATGTCGCGGTGTTAACAAATTTGTCACATTTGAATCCGAGCCGAGAGCACGCCTTGCTCCCTGGACCGCTGGGAAGATTCCTAGAAGCAACACATTCAGGGGGTGGCCGGTTAAAGGTCTCCCTTCTGCATGGCCTAGCAAGTCACCCCGATGAGCACGGATTGGAGCGCCGCGAACCTGCAAGAGACTCGGTTTCCGCGTTCTTTGTCCCAGCTCGTTCGCTCGCTCTCAAACCCAATGCCTGTGAATGAAACGACCCTTTGGAACGGAACGGCGATTCGTGATATTGGTGGTAGCTTGTTGTCTGAGCTTCGCTTTCTAGAGGGCCCACCGGAAATCTCCCGGTTCATATCTCCGAACTTTGTAGCTCTCCTGACGTAAAAAAAAACGGCCCCGAAGGACCGTTTATGGTGGGCGCAAACGGACTTGAACCGCTGACCCCTACGATGTCAACGTAGTGCTCTAGCCAACTGAGCTATGCGCCCGCATTCTTCTGGAGGTGACGAGCAGAATCGAACTGCTGTACAAGGTTTTGCAGACCTCTGCCTAACCACTCGGCCACGTCACCGTAGTAAGAGCGGAAGACGAGGCTCGAACTCGCGACCCTCGGCTTGGGAAGCCGATGCTCTACCACTGAGCTACTTCCGCCCACCGGCGAATGATAGCAAATGGTGTTCTCTGTGTCTACCTTACCTGCGCCCCACTTGTCAAGAGCCTCCCTCCGCTTAGGACCAAGTTCTAAAGTGTTCGCATTCAGGTTCCGAATGTCAAGGAGGGCTGAGCGGCGGTTGCCCTTGGGTGTTTGACGTCCGTAAGCAAAGCACGACATCCCCAGACGGGATGGATCTGTGCTCAGTGATGTGCAGAACCTTAAGGCGAGCGCTCTACCCGTCGGTCCTGACGGACCCACCCTGCTCCAGGGAGCGAAGGGCCCACTGATAGAAGGCGGTGGCGAACATCGCCATCCAAACCAAAGCGATGAGCAAGCTCACCGTTCCGGCACCGCTCTGCTGTATGAAGTTCAACACGGAGTAATCCATGACCAGGTCTCGGATTAGCTGGGGGTTACTGAGAACTCCCACGGCAAAGAGCGGGCTCACCAGGTAGCAACTTCCGATGGTCGCCCCTAGGCCGGCTAAGACGGGGACCAAGAGCAGACCTACGATCTGAAGTTGAGAACGCGCCACAAAAAGAACTCCGAGCAGCAGGACCACCATCCAACCGAAGCCCGGTAGGAGAGGGCCGAACAAGAGCAGGAAGGCGATCCCTATGGCCAAGCCTTGAGCTTCGTGTGCGCTCTTAGAAACCGCCGAGGCGGCGAGCCCTAAGGTCGCTGCAGCAGTGAAGGTCGTCAGCAACAAAGCCAGCACTAGGGCGAACTCCAGAAGATTCATCACCCCCACCGCCACGAAGAGGAGCAAGACAGGGGACACCAGCAACAGTTGTCTGACCGGATAGGCCATCACTGCCAGCAATTTGCCGTTCAGAAAAGTTGTCGGCTCCACTCCGGTGAGTGCGATCTGGTCCCAGGCTCGCCGCTCCTTTTCGCCGGCCACAGCACCCGACGAGAAGGCTGAACCCCGAAGAAAGAGATACACCAGAGTCAAGAAGAGACCTGCGAAGAGTCCTCTACCAAGGTCTCGCTGAGTCAAGGGCGCCTGCAGCCCCGTTGCTGGTTTAGCCTTAGACTTCACGCGGTCCTCGCTGGGCCGAAGGTCCGTACCTTGACCCTGATGGGCCGTGGGCACCACCCTCCCTTTCAAACTGCCCGGGGTCAAGGGCACCCAAGACAAGTGAGTCGGGGCCTTGCCGTCCACTGGAAGACCGATAATCCTGGAACCGCAGAACAGGTGGGAGTGTCGAATTTTAGGGGTCGCTTCCACCGAGGACCGAGCCGTAACATAGGACGAAGAGTCCTCAACCGAGGGCCCAGATTTGACGCACTCGGAGCGGTGCGATCTTGTCCCGCAGACCCTAGGTTGGCTGGACTCTTGTCGACAAGTATGACGATGGTCTGACTGGCACGACTTCCCGAGTTGCTCGCCAGAGGACACGGTAACCGGTATCGTCTGCATGGTCTGCTTCTCTGCAAAAAGTTCGGCTCGCACTGTTTGCGGCAACTCTTTTTGCATACGTTTTTCTTGCTGTGCCACACCATAGAAGTAGGGCGCGAGAAAGAGAACGAGGAAAACCGCGTATCCTGGCCAGCGACCAGCCCCGCTTCGTAGTTGGAGAGCCAGTTCTCGAATAAAGAATGGATTCTTTTCCAGACCACCAACAAACTTCGCCCGATAAACGGGATGGCGATTTCGGTCCGTGAGACGCCCCAATTGCTCGAAGCTACTATCGATGGTCTTGACGCTGAGAACTAGGCACGCTGCCGCAACGGCCAACATGGACAAACTGCCGAAAAGAGCTTCGGCAAAAGGCCAACCCCCAAGGTCGAAGTAGGCAGCCTTACTGAAGTGCAAGGCCAACCAGCCCGGATCCAAAACGGCAAACAGGTTGGTCCTGGAAGTGGTCACAAAGACCGCGTCCAAAACCTTATCGAGCAGGGGAAGAACCAGGATCCAGACGACCTTGGTCAGCCATCCGTTGAGCACCGCAGACGAGGAGCGATCATTGAGAGTCGAAACCAATAAGGCCGAGGCAATGGCCAACAGTCCCGACGCCGCGAAAGTTAGGGTCACCGCGACGGCCCACACTACCGATTCCAAACCGAGCAGCGCTGCGCCGGTGAAGGCCACAGCGAAGAATGAATTTCCGTAAAACCAGGATTTCAGGTCTGGACGAGCCTTGTGAAGAAGAATCTCCAGAGAGCTGAATTGGGTCAAGCGCAGGGCGTCTATGGTCCGCTTCTCCCGCTCCCGGGCCATGGTGGAAAAAAGTCGGGAACCGAGCCAAAGGGCGTTGAAAGCAAAGGCGGACCACATGAGCAAAGTGAAGCGGCTGCAAAAGCAAGCAGCCAGAACCGCCAAGATGGCAACCCCCAACGCCAACAGTACTCCCAGATTCCCTAGAGAGACTTGCTCCCGGCTATTTCTTTGCCATGAATTCATACAGTAGCCCTTTCTTTGTCGGTTTCGGCAAGATGGAGATAAGCGTTTTCCAGAGTGGCTTTCTCCTCAATGAATGACGACAAACCTAAACCCGCCTTAACCAAATCTAGCAACAGGACAGACGCGTCACCAGAATTGGTCGTGAGTTTCTCGGTCGCCACCTCGTCTTGGACCCATCGAAATACCAATTCGTCTTTGTCCCATCGCAGACCCGCCACATCTCCTCGAGCTTGCAAAGTCCGGAAGGCCAATTCACCGTCCATCCCCGCTCCCAGGCGAATTCGGAACCTCCGAGACCCTTCGAGTCGAACCAATTGCTCGGTCTCCATCACTCGGATGAGCAGACCATTCTTCAGCACTCCGATTCGGTCGCTGACTTCCGCCAAGTCTTCAAGCACGTGGGAGGAGAGAATGATCGTGGTGCCCTGACGGGCCAAGGCCAAGAGCAGCTCCTTGAGTTCCAAGCGAGCCAGAGGGTCTAGACCGCTGGCCGGCTCATCCAAGAGCAAGAGCTTCGGTTTGGCAATAATGGCTCGAGCAAAAGCAATGCGCTGCTTCATACCTCTAGACAGGCCGTCCACAGGTTGTTCGCGATGACTCACCAAGTCGACTTGCTGCAGCACTTCGTCCACGGCAAAGTCCACCAATCGGCTCTCCACCCCGCTTGCTCGGGCGAAAAATTCTAGATACTCCACCACCAACATATCGTCGTAAACCCCAAGGACGTCGTTGGTGAAGCCTATTCGGCGGCGGATCTCTTTGGCATTGACATGAGGGACTCCGTCGAGGACAAACTCACCGGAGTCCGGTTGAGTCAGGGTCGCCAGAATCCTCAGCAGAGTTGTTTTCCCAGCCCCATTTGGCCCCATCAACCCAAAGATTTCACCGCGATTCAAGCGAAGGGACACATCGGACAAAGCGATCGTCCCCTGATATCGCTTGGTCAGTCCCGTGGCACTCAACAGCAACTCGGAACCTTTTCGTGCCCGGATCCCTGCTAGGCCACCTTCGGGAATCTTCTCAACGGCAGCGGTTCGCTCGGGATGCTCACCGACGATCTCGGCTGTCTGCGTGGAGGAAGTTCGCTCCAACTCCACGGATCGAAGGCTCCGCTCACTGTCTCCGGATGCCATAGTCTGAACCGCTGAGAAAGCTTCAGCCAAGTGCTTTGTAGGGAAGGCGGAATTTGAGTCTCGGGCTTGCATGCTAACATAGTGTAGCAGTTCGAGACTTTTTCTTCCAGTCAGGCAAAAAAAAGTAACGAGGTTGAGAGCGACATCGACAGTTCAGCCAAAATCCAAACCGTGCTCTGCCCGCATGACCAAAGCCCGGGTTTCGTATTCCACGGCGTCCTCGCCCCTTCCGCTGCTGTCGAGTACCGCAGCATACTTTTCGAGGATTGGGATCAAGAGGGGATCTTCTTCTCCCAGGTTTTTTTCTAACGAAGTCACCACAAAATCGTACAATTCGGCGGCCTGACCGTACTTTTTCTCGATCCTCAACATCTCGGCCAAGGTCACGGCGAAAGTGGGGTGCTCGGTTCCGAAAACCGTGTGCCGGATGGTCAAGGCTTCTTGCAGGCGCTCGATGAGTTCTTCGAGGTCGCCGCGCTCTTCGAGAATAACGGTCAGCCTCATCAATATCTCGGCCCGCTCCACGTGGCCTTTTCCCAGAGTTCGCTCTACCAAGGTCAGCCATTCCTTAAGTAGCGGCTCGGCCTCAGAGTTCTTTCCCTGGAGGAGTAAGACTTCGGTGAGATCTCGATAGCTTATTCCGCAATCGGGATGGTCGGGACCGAAGTGGGCCTGTCGCAAAGTCAAGGATCGGCGATACAAGCTCTCGGCTCCCTCGTAGCGACGGTGATTGCGGTACAAGTGGGCCAACAGCTGGAGAGTTCGCGCGTTGTCGTAGTGGTCCGGACCCAAAGTCTGCTCTCTCAGGAACAGGGCACGAAGAAAAAACGATTCTGCCTCGGGAAATCTGCTGTATTCCTTAGCCGGCTCGATGGCCTGGCGATGAAAGTCTTCGGCTTCTCGGCGAACTACCGCTAGCCGCGAGATCTCAGCATTGGGCACCGGCTCCTGATGAAAAAGGACCTCGGATGCACCTTGATGGATCTCGTAGGCCGCCAGATAGATGGGCAAGGCCGCCTCTTCTTCACCCGATCGGTAGAGAAGCTCGGCAAAAGTGTTGAGAGAGGTGGCCACATACGGGTGCCGAGCTCCGTAAAATCGCTCTGAGATGGACAACGCTCTCTCAGCATAGAGCATGGCGTCGGCATAGTTTTTCTGCACCCGATAATGACGGGCCATCGCCTCCAGGCAAACGATCAGGTCCGGATGCTCTTCACCCAACAGAGCCTCGCTCATGGTGAGCGCCTTCTGCAAGTGCATCTCGGCTTTCTTGAATCGATACTGGTCATCGAAGAAACGCCCACACAAACCGTGCACCCAGGCGAGAGCGGGATGATTGGCTTCCGCCCCATAATGCTTTTCCAGGGCTCCCAAAGTTTTCTCAAAAAGGTTCTCAGCCTGCCCATACTTAGACTGAACCTGATAAAAGAGAGCCAACGAACAGAAGTTTGGCACTAGCTCAAGACTCGGCAGAGACTCTTGGTCCCGGTCAAGCTTGAGCAATTTAACGTACAGGGGCTCGGCCTTATCGAAATGCCCGTAGACCCGGAAGAGGACCACCAGGTCATTCAAGCGACGATGAACTTCTTCGTGATCAGGCCCCAACAGCTGTTCCCAGATCTCCAGAGCTCGCCCGTAATAGTGTCCGGCCTTGCTTATGTCCCCTGCAGTCTCAAACACGTTGCCCAAGAGGTCGAACAATTGGCCAACGCTTTCATGCCGACTGCCGACGAGTTTTTCTCGAATGGCCAGAGCCTTGAGGAAGTATCTTTCAGCATCTTCGAAAGAGCTCCTCAGTCGATAAAACTCTCCCAGATTTTGCAGGACGTTGGCCACTTCGGCATGAGTTCCGCCGTAGGTCGCTTCGTGGCAGCGGAGGGCTTCCATCAGCAGGGGTTCCACCTGCAAAAACTCTGGCTCGGGGTAGGTCGTATAGTGCAAATAGAGCCAGCCCAGAAGCTCGGCCGCTAGGCCCAACTGAGGGTCATCGTCACCGGCCTCTTCTTCTCTCTTGAGCTCCAAAGCCGTCATGGCATAGCTGATGGCCTTTTCGATCTCCATTCCAGAAACGCTGAGAATGAAGCCTGCTCCCAAAAGGGCCGTGCAAAAGGCCTCGGGATCTCGATCTTCAGGTTCCAAACGCTCCCACACCTCGAGAGCCTCTTCATAGACGGCAAAGCTCTCCTCGGCTTCACCGGTGATCTCTAAGAGCCTGGCCCGATGGGTCAAGAACTCAGCTATGGCGTCATCGGGGAGAGCTTCCACTGAGGACAAAGCAGCCAAGAGCTCGATGGCCTCGTCATTCTCGCCTGCCGAGCGGTGGCTCTCCACCATGGACCGCAATACCTCGAGCACCCTGTCGACGCTCTCTTCGGGGAGCTCAGATAGCAACTCCACCAAGGTCGATGAACTCCGAAGCACGTCCGATTCCACGGCGTGCAAAAACTCTTCAAAACTTGAATCTTCGATGAGCTTGGAGCAATCTGGAGCCGAAGTCAGAGTATTGCAGACCAGGATGGCCGACAGACCTAACTCCTCGAGTAGAGGAATTTCGATAGGGTACCCTATCCCGCGGCAGATGACCTGACAGATAGAATCCTCGTCGTTGAGGAGAAGGGAACCCCAGTATGCCTCAGAGCCATTGAGAGTGCGCTGAGTCTCAGCTTCCACTTCGACTTCCGGAATAGCGATTTGGGGTGAGATGGTCTCCGGGGGAAGAATGGTTAATCCGAGAACACCCTGTCCGAGGGTGTAAGGACGATTCACCGCCTCACCATCGACCACCACTCTCGTTCCGGCATGCGAGGCCTTTTCGGCCAAGAGAGCTATCTGGTCCGTGAATTCCGATTTGCCCCCAACTCGAAAGATGGAGCGATTCAAACCCGTTCGAAAACGAATGACCAGCCGGGTTCCCGGCCCTCCGCTTTTCCAAGGAGGCTTAGATAGGGCCTCTTCTTTGGAACCTTCAAGAGTTAGCTTCCAACGGCTCCCGCTTTGACCATTCCAAGTCTCAAAGTCCACCCGCGGTGCCCCGGCCACGAAGCCAGCTTGACATGCCACCACCATGGCTCTCAAGGGCCAGGCGAGCACCGAGGCATCCCCAACCGGGAAACGCTCAAAGAGCTTTGGGGGATAAGCGAAATAGCCGAAATCAGCGGTCACCTCGTTGCTGCCCAGAGTCACTTCCAACTCAGGACTCCCGACCATCGTAGCCGCGCCCAATAAGGTCAGCAAATACTCACCCTCACCCGAGGGAGCTAGGGGAAAACGCTGCTCCACCATCCTACTCCGATCGAGGGCTCAGGCCCTCGAGAAGAGCCTCCACTGAGGGGCGCTCCAGAGAAAAACGATTCTCGACATGACAATAGTCTGAGCCTGAGAGACGACCGATCGGCGCTAGTTTATCCACGTCGATATCGTCTCCCACCAAGATACTGTCGTCAACCTCCAAGAGGACTACTCGACCCAGAACCACCGCACCACTTCCCGGACCCTCACCCACCGGGATGATTCGGTCCAAGAGACACTCCAGATGAGCCTTGGCCAGCTCAACTTTCGGTGGTGCTACCAAGTGCGAAGCCTTCTTCTTCAAGCCGGCAAGGTCGAACTCATCGATCTCAGAGCTGACTTCCGCAGAAGTGAGGTTCATAGCCTCTGCCAACGAGCGAGAAACAATGTTGACCACAAATTCCTTGGTTTCCTCCACATTGCGAAGAGTGTCTTTCTTCAATCCGGTTCGTCCCCCAACCATCGGGCAGAAGAGCACGGTCGGGGGGTTGGCGCAGACCACATTGAAGAATGAGAACGGGGCGAGGTTACAGACTCCGTCAGCAGAAAGCGAACTGACCCAAGCGATGGGCCTGGGCTGCACTAGGCTGGTTAGAAAGCGATAAAATACTCTCCAGTGTTCCACTTCGTCGGGTCTCAAGAGCACCATGGCACCTCAGTTCTCAAGTCAGATTCGTCTTGACCCCCTTTTCGAGCCGAGGTCGGCCGAAACCTCAGTCGAATCCTCTAGAGACTCCACTGAGGTAATATCCCCTAGGGAAGCCTTTTCATCTCTGAGACGATCTCCTCTAAGGCCAAAATGAAACGGTGGTTTTCTTCCGGCAGTCCCACCGTAACCCTCAGACAGTGAGGCAACCCCGCCTGCTTGAGAGGACGGGCGATCAGGCCTCTGGCTTGAAGATCCAAAAAGAGCCTTTGTACATCTTCCTCACTGTCGAATATCATCAGAAGAAAATTCGTGTAACTCTCGTAAGACTGTATCCTGAGTCGGCGCAACTCTCTAGCCAAGTACACTTTCCCTTGGGCATTGACCTGTAGGGAATGAACTAGGTGTTCGGTATCTGCCAGAGCCGCCGTAGCCGCAGCCTGAGCTGGAGCACTCGGCTCAAAAGGCAATTTTACTTTCCAGAGTGCCTGAATCAATTCCTGATGGCCAAATCCGTAGCCCACTCGAAATCCGGCCAACCCATAGGCTTTGGAGAAAGTCCTGAGGGTGATGACGTTGTCGTAGCGATAATCCATAGAGTCTGGGAACTCCGGCTCAGAGGCGGCATATTCGCAGTACGCCTCATCTTGAATCACCAGAGCGCTCTCTGGCACCCTATCCATGAAGCGATCGAACTCCGGTTTTGTGAAGATCGTTCCGGTTGGGTTGTTTGGGTTACACAAATAGATCAGTTTAGTCTGCGGAGTGATGGCCTCGGCGATGGCGTCCAAGTCAAACCGATAATCCTTCAAGGGAATCAGAGTAGGTTCGACGCCTCGAGTCCGACACAAGATCGGGAAGCCGAGAAAAGCCGCATCAGCAGTCAGGACCTGATCGCCGGCCTCCAGAAACACTCGGACGATACTAGCCAAAATCCCTTCGGAGCCCGCACCTACGATGACGTTCTCGATGTCCAAGTCAAAGCGCTCGGCCAGTCTCTTCCGCAAAGCCCGAGCAGCAGGGTCTGGGTAACGATGACAGGTGCTCAATGCCGCTTGCGCCGCCTTAATTGCCTCAGGAGACGGGCCCAAAGGGTTTTCGTTAGAGGCCAGCTTGACTACTGATTCGAGCCCGAATTCTTGGCGAACTTCCTCGATGGTTCGACCCGCTCGATAAGGCTCAAGGCGTCGAATATGCTCTGGAATCAAAGCCTTCAAGGAAGAATGCAAAGACATGCTAGCGCCTTCTGGCAGCACGGTGGGGTTCAACCACCCGATTTAAGAAAGCCTTGATGACTTCCTCGTTGTTCGTCTCCTTAACCCTAGCGTTGATCTCCTCATACAGTTCCGGGGTGCTGGCATAGCTGTGAGCATAGGCCGTCATGCGGTCCATAAAATCTTGGCGCGATAGCTCAGGGTGGAATTGCAATCCGTAAAAAGGCTTCTCGGGATGACGGAAAGCTTGCCATCGGCAGCGTTCGCTTTCGGCTAGGCGAACCCATCCCTCAGGCATGGACAAGACCACGTCGTGATGCCCTTGCTGTGCGGGGAAAGTGGCAGGCAAGACCTCCAGAATAGCGTCTTCTTGGCCCTCGGGAGTTAGGCGAACCTCATAGGTCCCCGTCTCCTCCAAATCCGGCCGGGTTTTGACCTCGCCCCCTACCGCATGGGCCATGAGATGGAACCCGTAGCATAAGCCCAAAGAAGGCACTCTAGCCTCGAGTAGTCCTAGGGTCCACTCAGCGAGAGGCTCAAACCAGGACGGACGATCGGAGGCTACAGAGAAATCTCCCGTGCCTCCTATGAAAACGGCATCGTACTGCTCGTAGAGCGATGGATCGAGAGGCTCTGTGGTAGCATCAAGGACCCTAAAGTCCGAAGAATCCAGGGCTCCAGCTCGAACCAAGCATCGAAGTTCATGCTCACGCATAACGGGATCCAATCGGGTTTCCACGAGCAAAAAGCGGGGGTTTGGTGCTGTCATAGCAGAATGAATAGAACGCGAACCTGGGAAATCCTCTCCTAGTAGGTAGGTTCAGGCCAGACATTCTTGGCCAAAAGAACGGAGTCGGGGTCAGCGAAGCCTCAGAAGATCTCCTCCTAGAGACGACAAAGATTGAAACCATGGGACGACGACTCGGAACAAGCCTTCGACTACTATGATAGCAGGAGGATGGTACTATGGCAGTGGTTTCCCGAAAAAAAGATGATCTTTCCAGTGAGGCCGACGACCTTAACCTGTACTACAAGCAGATTTCTCAGGGCCCCCTCCTGAGCGCAGCTGAGGAAATCGAGTTAGGCCGAAGAGTCCAACAAGGAGACAAAGAAGCCCGCGCCCGGCTGGCCGAAGCGAACTTGCGTCTGGTTATCAAGATCGCCCGACAGTTCCGCTTTTCCCGCCTACCCTTGGCGGACTTGGTGCAGGAAGGGAATATGGGATTGCTGGAGGCCGTTGAAAAGTTTGACCCCGACAAGGGTTGCCGTTTTTCCACCTATGCCTGCTGGTGGGTGCGCCAAGCCATCACCAGAGCCATCGCCAATAAAGGCCGGGTGATCAGACTTCCTGTCCACATTAACGACTTGCTTCATCGCTACCGGAAGCTCAACAACAAAATTCAAGCCGAAACCGGGAGCGACACCAACCTCGCCAGAGCCGCAGAGGATCTCCTACCGGTGGATCTAGAGACGGCCCGCCGTAAGGTCCGACGTAAGACCAAAACCAAAAATCTCTCGGGCGACGATCCCAGGGTTCAGGCCATGGTGGCTCGCATGGAGCGCAAGGCGGAACTGCGGTTACAAGAGATTCTGAAGATGGCCAATCAGCCCATTTCTCTCGAGTTGCAGGTCGGCGAGGACTCAGATACCCATCTCAAGGACCTCATTCCAGACAGTCAAGACGTGGAGACTCCTCAGGTGGAGCGGGATGCCTTGAATTGGCTCCTTTCGCACCTGACCAAGAAGGAGCGCTTGCTGTTGGCCCTGAGATTCGGGCTCGATGGCAACGAAGGGAAGACCTTCGCCGAACTGTCCGAAATCTTTGGCATCTCGCGAGAGACGGTGAGACAACGCGAAATGAGAGCCCTCAAGAAGCTGAGAGAACTGGCCGCCAAGGCGCGATGGAACTAGTACAACGTCCGTGAAGTTCATCCCTAGTCTTGGCGGCCATGCATCCTCTTTCGCGGCGTCGAATCTCACTCAAATACGCCTGGTATTAAGCGTTCACTTCTCCTTGCGAAAGAGGCGCCTGACCACAATTGGTAGGGACGAACTTCACGGACGTTGCACTAGGGCGGTAAGCCGTCTATTCTCGGGGTCCACTCGCCTCTTCCTCTGACTCATGCGAGGAACGGAACTGAGGATTGGGAAGAGTGAAGGATGTCCGCAGTCCCGGTCGCCTACCAAAAACTCCTCGAGGTCACTCGATACATCACCGCTATTACGGAACCGAAGCTGCTTTTTCAAAAGTTGGTGGACACCGCAGTAGAGGTGACCGGTGCTCAACGAGGCTTTCTGCTCTTACTCGACGACGAGCCCAAAGCTGATTTACCATTGGCCGGCCTGAGAGTCGCCGCCGCTTGTCGGCTTGACCCCAATGAGATTGCCCAAGCAGAGTTTCGGGCTTCCCGAACCGCGATAATGAAAGTGGTCACCGAAAACCATTCTGCCAGTTGGACCGGGGAAACAGATGATCTCGATCGTTCTCAAAGTATGGAGTTGTTTGGACTGAGGTCTATACTTTGTGAACCTCTCAAGGTGCACCAGCGCCTGCTTGGGGTACTCTACCTCGATTCAGCCATCACCTCAAAATTCAATGATGATCATCGAGACATCTTGCCAAGTTTTGCGGCTCAGGCGGCCATCTGTCTGGAGAATATTCGCCTGATCTCTGAACGGGAAGAAGCCCAGAAACGAAAGCACGAGGAAGAGACTCGAGCAATCGAGTTGCAAGCCTACAAGGACAGCTTGTCAAGCTTCCTGGCTATTGCCTCTCACGACCTCAAGGGTCCCCTGACGGTCCTGAGGACCGGGGTGACCCTACTGAAGAGAAGTCAACCTAACGAACTGCAGTCTCGGGTGGTGCAGGACCTGGAGCGAGCGGTCGACCGAGCCTCACGCCTGGTCTCCACTTACCTCGACATTCAAAAGCTCGAAGAGGGCCACGAACTCAGCCTAAGCAGACAAGAGATCAGCTTGCGGGCCCTAGTGGAAGACGAATTAGGAACGCTTCTTGGCAGTCTCTCGGACGAGCGGCGCGCACTCTATACAGTTGAGATCGATATCTCTACCCAAGACACCTTACCTGGAGACGGTCAACGAATCTCTCAGATCCTCGGAAATCTTATTGAGAATGCGGTCAAGTACTCCCCCCGAGGGGGGCTAATTCGAATCTCATTCAGGAAGACATCTGAGCATGCCATTCTGAGCATAGCCGATCAGGGACTTGGCATGTCCGAGGAGGGGCGTCAGCAACTTTTTCAACGCTTTGCTCGCCTCGACCAGAACGGCAGCATCCGAGGCAGCGGTTTGGGACTATTCATTGTTCGACGTCTGGTCGAGGCCCACAACGGGAGCATCGAGGTGCACTCAGATGAGGGACTTGGAACCGTGTTCACCCTCACCTTCCCGGTTGCGTAAGGCCCATTAGCCCTTGAGCAGCCCTGCCTGATGGGCGAAGAGAACTGCTTCCACCCGATCTCGGAGTTCCAACTTCTGCATCATCCTGTTGACGTGAGTCTTGACCGTGGTGTGGCCTATACAAAACTGTTCTGCCAACTCTTTATTGTTCAGCCCCTGAGCTATCCCTTCGAGGACTTCCCTCTCTCGAGCCGTGAGCCGTTCTAGCTTCTCCAAAACCGAATTGCAGGGCCGGGTAGCCGATTCATCAGCGACGGTCGGCATGGTGACCATCATCTTTAAGATTTTTTGAGCCACCCTCGGTTGGATCAACGACTCCCCATCGTGGGCCACCCGAATCGCTTTGACCACCTCGTCCACGTGAGTGTCCTTAACCAGATACCCGGTTGCTCCAGCTTGAATCAGTTCCAGAATAAGGCGATCATCTTCATAGGCCGTAAGAATGACCACTCGAGTAGAAGGGCATTCCGCCACGATGGCACGAGTGGCATCGACCCCGTTCATCTCGGGCATCTCGACGTCCAGCAATATGATATGAGGAGAATGCTGTCGACAAGCCTCTAAAGCCTGGCGACCGTTGGCTGCATGAGCCACGATCTCGATATCAGACTCTTCTTCCAAGGTATGGACCAACATCTCTCGGAAGAGGGGAATATCGTCTGCGATCACCAAACGAATGATACTGTCTGCCATGTTTCCTCGCTAACGTCCTAGGAGGCTGCTGAATTAATCTCCGCGTCGCGAGACTCGTTCATTATTGTCCATGCGAGTTCGTTCGAAAGCCGAAGGCGTTCCCGTAGGGCCATATTGGAAATATTTCCGTATATTACTCAAAATCGCCCGAAGCCGCCTGAACAAAATGTCCTTCGTCTCGGGCACCTACGGTGAACGCTTCGCTTGCGGTCCGCAAGCGAAGCGTTACGTCCCCGTTTAAGTCAGCAGCCTCCTAGGAGTTGTTCCACCTGATTGGGCGCGAACCCTGGCCTCAACTTAAGTCCGAATCTGTGCCCAACCCATCGCCGGTCCGAGGAAAGGATTCCTTCCTCTGGCTTTCTTCTTGGGACGATAGGCTCAGACTGAAGTGGAACTTCGTGCCTTTCCCAACTTCACTCTCCACCTCAATAGTTCGTCCATGGCTGTCGAGAATTCTGCTGACGATGTACAATCCCAGTCCTAGGCCACCAGGATTGCCACCGTGGTCAGTCACCTTAGAAAACTTCTGAAAGAGTCGACGCAACTGCTCTGGGGGAATCCCAGGACCGCTATCCTCCACCCAGACCTTCAAGACTCCCCCTTGGGGTTGCCATCTGAGAAGCACTTCCTTAGTCTCGTTGGCATGCTTTTGCGCGTTGCTCAAGAGGTTGGTCAACACCCGTTTAATCCGCGTGCGGTCGGCATCCACTTGAACGGACCCGGCTTCCTCTCCGTGAAGCTTCAGTCTCACCTCTGGAAGGCTTTCATCCACGTTCAATTCGTGGCTCACTTCTTGGGCCAACTCTTCAAAATCGAAGCTTTCCATCACTGGTTGCAAGGTGCCAAATTCTATCTTCATAGCTTCCAACAGGTTGCGAACCAGTTCCAATGCGTGGTTGTTCGCTGTTGCCGCTCGGGTAACGTAGGTCAAATGTCGCTCGCTCAGTTGCTCTGGCTTGCGCTTCAAGAGATCACAATATCCTTGAATAGCGGCCAAAGGGATTCGAAGATCGTGGGTAACCAGGCTAAAGAACTCCTTCATCTCCCGAGTTTTCTCTTCTACCTGGGCTTCGAGGTCTCGGTTGAGTTGCTCAAGCTCTCGCTGATATTTCAGGCGCTCCAATGCTAAAGCGTGAAGCGTCTGGGAGAGGTTTATGAGCTCGTTGCTACTCGCCAACTCTCGGCCACTGGCGCCCGTATCCAGCTGTCGCATGGAATCCACCAATCCCTCAAGAGGACGCTGAATCGCGTGTTGAGACCAAAGATGAACGGCCATCAAGGAGGTCAGAAGAAAGGTCAGGGCCAGCAGTACGTTGCCTCCGGTCACCAGTCGTAAGCGCCGAGAGACATTGTCCACTTGAAACGAAAGATGCAAAACCCCCTGGAGACCTGCGGAACTTCGAGCATCGAAAGGCTCCTCAGAAAAGATCGGATACAGAACCTCATAGGTCACCGCCCCGGGCTCCACGGAACTCTGCAACGGCAGTTCTTGGAGATATGGTAGGGACCTCTGCTCGTCTGCCAACCGGCGGTCCCAGAAAAGGTGAGTGGGAAGCGGCTTGAACCTCATCTGAGCTTGCAAGACTTCCTTTCCTGGCAATTCTTCGCTGACTTCCCCCGACCGAAACAGGGTCAACCCCTGATGGTCCCACACTTCAAAATAACGCAGGCCCGGAAACTCGGGTTGCTCGAAAAAGATATGGGCGCTCGTCCTTCCCTCTGCAGCGGCTTGCCCATCGGCGCCCAAAGGAGCCAAGCTTTCCAGAACACGGTCTGCCGCCCGTTGACCTAGGTACCGAAGACGCTGCTCTTCATCGGCCAGAAAGGACAGCCGAAAGACCCCTACGTTGAAGTACGCTACGATAGCCAGAGCGATACTCAAGAGGCCCACGAAAATCACCATGAGCTGGGTGCGCAACCGGATTCCCATTAGGGCTCTTCCCGGCTGAACAAGAATTCTACTCGGGCCTTCCCGGGTTGCTCCGGCGAAACCGACAAGACTCCGAGCTCAGTGCGAAACCTGCTGCCTACCGGCCAGTCTCCCAGAACGAATTCCCCTTTCTGGGAAAACTTCACCCCATCTACCAGTGGAAGTTCGAGAAATGGAGTTTCCTCGGGCATCAAGAAGCGGCCCACGCTGCCAGCACGAATCTCTTCCAAGGTCACAGCTTGCGAAAGCTCAAAGCAACCGCTCTTGGTCCTGATCAAGAAGGCCAACGCTCCGCCCACGCCCAATTTCCTACCGAGGTCGCGGGCGATGGAACGAACATAGGTTCCCGACGAGCATTCCAGAAAGAACCTAAAGCGAGCCTGCTCATCGAGGTCCTCGGTCAGTTGACAACGGGAGATCTCCACCGTTCGTGCTGCAAGCTCTACAGCCTCTCCCTGTCGAACCTTTTGATAAGCCCGCTGTCCTTGAACTCTCACCGCCGAAACTTGAGGAGGGACCTGCTGTTGAGACCCTTCAAAGGACCTGAGTTCGAGCTCTAGGTTCCAATTGGTCGAAGCCTGGACGACTTCGTGGTGGTGTCGGCGGACACCCAAGACCTCTCCTTCCAAGTCGTCGGTGGAGGTCTCTAATCCCAGGGCAACCTCGGCCAAATAGGCCTTCATCTTTGGTCCGAGGTCAGGCAGATGAGGGATCAACCTCGTTGCTGCTCCCACGGCCAAAGGTAAAACTCCGGTGGCACCAGGATCCAAGGTCCCCAAATGGCCTACTTTAGTCTTGCGAGGAAGACCACGCCTCACGGCATCAACGACGTCGTGGGAGGTCATTCCCGGGGGCTTCAAGACGTTTAAGAAACCACTGCTCATCTAACTTTGGTCCAGAAAACCACAGACCGCCTCAAGACCGAGCAAGTAGCTTTGTGCTCCAAAGCCACTGATCGAACCCCGGCAGACTTCTGAAACCACCGATTCCCGCCTCCAGAGTTCTCGACTGCCGATGTGGGTCAAGTGGACTTCGACCACCGGAATGCTCAAAGAGGCGATGGCGTCTCGAAGCGCTCTGGAAGTGTGGGTGAAAGCACCCGGATTGAGAAGCACTGCTGCCACCTGACCCTCCTCCTCGGCCCGGTGCAACCGCTCCAACAGTTCTCCCTCAAAATTGCTCTGATAGCTCAGCACCGGGACTCCTCGAGCTGCGCTCCAGTCCTGCCAGGATTGCTCAAGTTCGGCCAGGGTTGAAGCTCCATACCGCTCAGGCTCTCTCCGACCCAGAGCATTCAAGTTTGGACCGTTCAAAATCAAGATCTCTTGCCTGCTCACGCCGAGACCTCCCCACGAACTGAACCCAGCGACTCGAAAGCCTCTCGGATGAAGTCAAGGCCAGTCACCTCATGGGCCTCCACCGCGCCGGGTGCTTTGGGCAAGATGAAGGTCAACCGGCCGGCAATAGTCTTCTTGTCGCGACTCAGAGCCAGCTGAATTCGCTGCCAACGGCAGTCGAATTTGAGTTGCTCAGGCAACCGACTGGGAAGACCCCAGAAGTCGAGGAGCGAGCAAAGGTCCTCCTCAACATCCTCCGTCAGCCTTCCTAACCTTCGGCTCAATCTCATCGAACCTAACAACCCCAAAGCCACCGCATCACCGTGAGGTAGAGCATAATTGGAACTCCATTCCAAGGCATGGGCAAAAGTGTGGCCCAGATTTAGTAGAGCCCTCTTTCCGCTTTGCTCGAAGGGGTCTTCACTCACCACCTGAATTTTGACCTTAACCGCCTCTTCGAGAAGCTCTTCTCCAAGAGGGTCGAGACCTTTTCGAATGTCGGGTCGCCAAGAGTTGAGTCGGGCCCAGAGAGAGCCGCCTTTTATCAAGCCGTGCTTTAGGACCTCGGCCATCCCCTGACCCCAGAGAGCCGGTCCTAAAGTGGACAAGAATGTGGGGTCGATGGCCACCCCTCTGGCGGGGTAGAAGGCCCCTACGAGGTTCTTTCCTTCGGGCAGGTCAAGACCGACTTTTCCCCCGACGGCAGCATCGACCATGCCTAACAGGGTGGTCGGAATATTCAACAAAGGAACTCCGCGCAGATAGGTGGCAGCAACGAAACCGGCAAGGTCGGTGACCACACCCCCACCCAAGGCGATGATCGGTCGGCCGCGGTAGCAGCCCTCAGAAACCAGGCTCGACCACAATTGTGCAGCCGAAGATAGAGTCTTGTATCCTTCTCCTGGAGGAAAGGTCAACCAAAGTGCTTCGGAGAGGACACTCCCCTTCCATAGTTCGGCCACCCTCTCATCGCTGATCACCGTGAGATTCTCGGCCGTCCAGCCAAAATCCGAGAGCAACTCTCGCCAGCAGCCAGGCCCGAATCGTATCTCGGTTGTCCGGTCACCGACCTTTAAGGAAACCATGAGGCCACGATTCGCCTCGGAGACGATTTGCCCTGGCGTCAATGCGTTCGCCCGAAGGCGATGAAGTCAAAGGAGCACAGATCCAACCTGGCCGGGAGGGTCGTGCCTGACTCATGGATTTCGAACGCCCAGAGGGCAACCGCACACTCGGTCCTCCGGTGAGGAGGTCCAGAGGGACCACCCAGGGCACCCAGGGACCGATGCAGAATCGAGAAGCTAGCAAACTATGGAGAACCTCAAGAACGATAGTTCTCAGGTCATGAAGCTGCTGCTTGTCGGAGCGGTGGTCATCCTAATCATGAAACTGATAGCAGCATGGCTGACCAATTCGATTGCCGTCCTCAGCGACGCGGCAGAATCGGTAGTCAATATCGCTACCGCCACCGTAGCGGGATTGGCTGTCTGGTGGGCCCGCCTTCCTCCCGACGACGATCACCCCTACGGCCATGACAAGGCCGAGTACTTTGCCGTTGGCTTCGTTGGCTCTGTGGTGCTCCTGGCCTCGATCTCCATCGCCGTGACCGCCGTGGACCGCTTGCTCTCTCCCGTTATGGTTGAGCAGACTTGGGACGGCCTGCTGCTCTTGGTTCCGGCAGCCCTGGCCAATGGAGCCTTGGGGCTCTACGCTAGCCGCAGGGGACGGGCGGACCGCTCACCAACCCTGACCGCTGAGGGGCGCCACCTCCTGTTGGACGTGCTCACCACCGGAGTGGCCATTCTAGCCCTAGTCCTGACCGACTGGCTCAAGATACCCTGGCTCGACCCGTTGGCGGGATTGGCTTTGGCCATCTTCATCCTGGCCACTGGCATCGATATTACTCGGCGCTCGCTGCACGGTTTGATGGACGTGGCTTGGCCAACGGAAGAATTGTCGGCTCTTGGAACCCTGCTCACAGAGCTCAGCGAAAAGCACGAGTTTGGCTTCCACGCCCTACGCACCCGGCAAGCCGCCTCTCGCAGATTTGTCTCCATGCATGTGCTGGTCCCTGGACAAATGACGGTCCAAGAGGGGCATGAACTTCTCGAGATCATCGAAAAAGAGGTGCGGGACTCGTTTCCCGGCACCTCGATTCTCACTCATCTCGAACCCCTCGAAGACCCCTGCTCGTTCGCCGATCAGAACCTCTTTCGTGAAGCTTGACTCCCGGAGAAACTAAACCTAGCCGACAGCTTTGGCTTCAGTATAAATCTCGGTTCCTTCGGTCTGGGTCAGTTCTCGGAAGGCCTCGAGCAACTGCTTGGTCACCGGTCCCGGGCGTCCGCTGCCAATGGAACGACCCACTAGGCCCACCACTGGCAGGAGTTCGGCACCGGTTCCGGTCACAAAACACTCGTCTGCCACGTAAAGGTCGTGAGCGGTCAAGAACGACATCTGCACCTGATATCCCAAACGCTCGGCCAACTCCATGACCACGCTCCGGGTGATGCCTTCCAGGATTCCCACCGTTGCCGTGGGAGTGTAGAGCATGCCCTTCTTGACAATGAAGATGTTTTCGGAAGTGCACTCAGTGAGATATCCGTGCCGGTCGAGCATGACCGCCTCAGCACAACCAGCGTTGATGGCTTCCATCTTTCCTAGAATATTGTTCAGGTAGTTCAAAGACTTGATGCGCGGAGAAAGAGCGTCCGGGGAATTCTTTCTAGTGGAGGCGATCATCAACTTTAGTCCATCGCGATAGGCTTCCTCGGGATAAAGCTTAATCGAGTCGGCAATAATGATCACCGCAGCCTTAGCGCATTTGCGAGGGTCCAAACCAAGATCGCCCTTGCCTCGAGTGACCACAAGGCGGATATAGGAGTCCCTGAGATTGTTGAGCCTGAGTGTTTCTAGAACGGCTTCTCTCATCTCGTCCATATTCAAGGGCACATTGATCATAATGGAACGTGCCGAGAGATAAAGTCGTTCCAAGTGCTCCTCTAATCGGAACACCCTCCCATTGTAGGCACGAATTCCTTCGAAAATGCCATCTCCGTAGAGAAGTCCGTGATCGAAGACGGAGATCTTGGCCTCTTCCTTCGGATAGAATTCGCCATCGATATAGACCTGTAGACTCATAATGAACCTCCTTTAATCGTCGACCCAGCGCAGAGAAAACTTCCGGTGCCCTCGAGCGTGAGACTTTCTAGTCGTTGACGTAGTTTAGAGGGTCCACCGGAAACCCTCCCGTCGCCTGAAAGCGTAAGCGTTCAAGGCTTTAGCCGTTCCGCAATTCGCTTCGGTCTTGTCCATCACCCACTTCTTGGGTGCCTGTACCTATGAAACAGCCCGAAAGCGTGAGCGTTCCCGCTGGGCCATATTGTCCAGTACTCCCGAAAGCGAAGCGTTGCTATGGGACAACTACGCACATTCGTCCCATTCCGCCTGTCGGGTGCCTACCGGAGGTGGATGTTGTACTTCGTCATGCTTGGACTTCGTAACACCCACGGCTTGCCAGCTTTCCGGTGATCCCTCTATCCCGCAAATGGAGAAGTACGGACCCTGGAATCAGGCACCTTTAAGGCCGGTGAAGCCGCTTTTCACCAGGAGCATAGAAACTCCTGGCCTCCCAGCCAAAGCTCTCTAGGGCCGGTGGTAAAGGAAATGGATCCAGGGTCGAGAACCGCCGCTTGTATGAATTCCGTGTCCCCAAGAACTCTCATCGAAACCTCACTTTACGAGGGTATCACTCTACGTCAGGGCATGCTCGAACGAGTGGACGAGATCTCCCATGGAGGGGACCTTTGGATAGCAACCTTGAGAGCCGGGGGCAAGATCTTTTTCTGCGGCAACGGAGGCAGTGCTGCCGATGCCCAACACCTAGCCGCCGAACTCGTAGGTCGTTTCGAAAGAGAAAACTGCCTGCCGGGCCTGGCCCTCACCGTGGACACCTCGAACCTCACGGCTATCGGAAACGACTTCGGGTTCGAACATGTCTATGCCCAACAACTCAGAGCCTTAGGTCGTCGAGAAGACCTCCTGGTGGCGATCTCAACCTCTGGCAATTCAGCTAATATCCTTAAGGCTGCAGAGACTGCCAAGGCCATCGGAATGAAAGTCCTGGGAATGACGGGTGACCATGGAGGACGCTTAGCCTTGATTTCGGATATTTGCTTAAAGGTTCCCAGCCACCGCGTTTGTCGAATCCAGGAGGTCCACATCACTGTGGGCCACATTTGGTGTGAAATGGTGGAAGCCACCTTGCCCCCAAAAACTCCTCTCGACCGACCGTGAGCCATCTGGAATCTCAGTGGCGACTTGAACTGCTCACGAGCATCTCACTAATCCCCAGGGACGACTGGAACCGCTGCGCCGGAGATGCCAATCCCTTTGTCAGTTACGACTTTCTCCTGACCCTTGAAGAGAGTGGATGCGTGGGAGGGAAGACTGGTTGGATCCCTACTCCGGCGATTCTGCGAAAGCAATCTGACCTGAGCATCGCAGCCTGCGCACCAATCTACGTGAAGCTCCATTCCAAGGGTGAGTATGTTTTCGATTATCAGTGGGCTCAGGTCTACGACCAGGCCGATCGATTTCCACCCTCATACTATCCTAAGCTCCAAGTTGCCGTGCCCTTCACTCCTGTTCCCGGGCCCAGGCTCCTCATTGATCCCGCCCACACCAAGGAAGCCTCAGAAGCGATTCGCCTTGCCTTTCTCCAAGGTTTGCTGCAAACCGCCGAGCATCTTCGGGCCTCGTCGGTCCACTTAACTTTCTGCCAAGAGAAGGAAGCCAGAGCGGCTTCGGAGTCGGCTCCTTATCTCCATCGCCTAGGGGAGCAGTACCACTGGTTCAATCGTGGTTATTCCACGTTTTCTGATTTTCTATCTAGCCTCACGTCACGAAAGCGAAAGATGATTCGCAAGGAGCGACAAATTGTCGCCCAACACCCCCTGTCCATCGAGATCATTCAGGGCGATCGCGCCACCTCAGAGCACTGGGACGCTCTCTTCGAAATGTATTGGAAAACCAGCAGAGAAAAGTGGGGAGAGCCCTATCTCAATCGTTCTTTCTTTCATCTCCTGGGAGCCCGCCTGGGACCCAAAGTGGTGCTTTTTTTGGTCCGTCATCGACAACGACCCACTTGGGTTGCCGGAGCCTGGAATCTTGTGGGGAGCGAAGCCCTTTTTGGGCGCAACTGGGGCTGCCTGGAGCATTTCGACCTCCTGCATTTTGAGGTCTGCTATTATCGAGCCATAGAGTACGCCATCGCCAAGGGTCTGAACCGAGTGGAAGCCGGAGCCCAAGGAATGCACAAGATTCCAAGGGGCTACCTCCCGGTGCGGACTCATTCGGTGCACGCGTTTCTTGATGAAAGCTTCTCAAAGCTGCTTCGGGATCACTTAGACCAAGAGCGCTCGGGAATCGACCATAGATTGCTTGCCTTGGAAGGGTTCACCCCATATCGCCATCAGTGAGTGGGAAAATCAGGCCTTTTCTGCTTTCTTGCCTAGGGAGATGACCGAGTCTAGAGGAAACCCGCATAGGTGCGCGCTTTCCAGGTGCACGAGGGAAAACCAGCAGCGGTGACCGAGAAGACCAAGAAAAAGAGTAAAGACGGCGACCTCCTCCTTAAGAAGAAGGTTCTCCTTGAGCGTAAGAAAGTCAAATTGCTCAAAGCAAAATTGGCTAAATACCTCAAGGTTCTTAAGGTTCGTCAACGTAACATTGCCATACTCAAGAAGAATCTGGCCAAGTTCAAAGCTGCCTACAAGAAGCTGAAGGCTTCCGGTCCTATAGACAAGAGCACCCCGAGCAGCGCCTCGGTTTCCAAACTAGAGGAGCAGAACAGCCGTCTCGAGGCGTCCCTAGCCAAGGCTCAAGATCGGCTACACAAGACGGTCACTCTTCTCAAGGACAGCAAGAAAGACCTAGCCGACACCAAGGCTCAGGCTAGAGAAAATGACAAACGGCAGCGCGCAGAAGTCAAAGAGCTTCAAAGCCGAGAGCAACACCTCAAGACCTCTTTGGATGAAGCCACCCGGGAATTAGAAGAGCTGCACGACCGGCTCAGCGAATTGGAAACAGAGTTATCGACTCGGCGCACTGAGGCAGCGGAATTGCACCTGCAGCTCGAGAACCAAAGTGAATCGGAGAGCCAGAACTCCCACCTGATACAGCAGCTCCAAGAACAGCTTGAAGCTGCAAACCAAGGCCACTCCGCCAGCCTGAAACGTCTCGAGGAGACCGACGCCCTCCTCGAAGAGCTCCAAGAGGCCCTCAGCCAAGCTGAGGACAAGGAACTCTCGGCCCTGGAAGAGCTGGCAGTGGTCCGGCAGCGGGAAGCAACCCTTCGCGAAGAGCTTCTGGCTCTCGATTCGGCAACCCAAGAGCGCATCAGCGAATTGGAAACCGAAATCCAGAATCTCTCAACCATGAACGATGAGCAGAGCCTGGTCAAGAGCGAAGAGGACGGCCAGGTGCTGCAAGGGCTCGAGAACGAACTCCAGACCCTAACTCAAGCCCTGGAAGAGACCACCACGGAGCGCGACACCCTGAAGACCCAAACGGAATCGCTCGCACTCACCCTCGAGGAGCTCAGAACAGAGCACCAAGCCGTCAAGACCCAAGCCGAATCCCTCCAGGGACAGCTCAAGGGCGTCGAGGAGCAAAAATCCGACTTTGAAATAGAACTCTCGGAGTTTGGTGAGCGACTGGCCCAGAAAGACCGGGAACTCGAAGAAACCCTATTGAAACTTTGGGAACTCGAGGAAGGCGCCAAAAAAGAGAGCAGCGAGACCGAAAAAGTCCAGCTCAACGCCGAAGAATTGCTGGAAGAAAAACAGCAACTGGAGGAGCAACTCCTAGAAG
>JBJHCR010000041.1:28024-29599 GCA_050486105.1 Vulcanimicrobiota bacterium | reverse complement strand
GAAGAGGACGTTGACGAGGACGGCTTTTCTCTAAGCTGATAGACGACACCCTGACCTTCCGGCTTGGCACGTTCGGAGATCACTTGGTGTCCAGGTCGGTCGTTGTTCGAGCCGATGGTGTGAGTGCCGCCCTTCTTGGAAATCAGCTCGGTGTGACCGCGGCTGTTGTTGATCCAGACGTCGCCGGGTTTGGACTTCGATTGAGGAACGGCCACATATCCCTGCTCCTTCAGGGCTTTTTCGAAGGCTTGAACGTTGATGTGATGCCCCTTCACCCGACCTGTGGCTTCCAAAGCCGAACTGACGAAGTCCACGCAGTTGTTGGTCTGGCCTCCGGCAGCGGTGAAGTGTGGCATTTTTCCTTTGATGTCGATGGAGTTGTGGCCCAGATATTTTCTGGCCAGCTTCACGGCGTCTTCGCCAGACCCATTGGGGGTGATTTGACCTACGGGAGCCGGGCCTTCGGCTGTGGCTGACGGACCAAAACTCGAGCCTCCCTTTGAGCCGAGGCTCGAACTCGAACCGCTGCCGGAGGAGGAGCCTTCTGAGGAGCTTGGGACAATAGCCGAGTTGCCACTGGAGGGAGAACTGCTAAAGGGACTTGGAGCGGCAGATGAGGGCAAGGACGATGAAGGGGTTCCCGATCCCGTAGGGGCCTGCTGTCTTGCTCTGAGTTCATTGAGTTGGGCGGTGAGAGCCAACACCTGGAAAAGGTCGCCGGCTTCCGAGGCCGCTTCAAGTTGAGCTTGAAGCTCCTGGAGGGCTTGAGAGTCCGGACTGTTAGGGGCTCCGATACTGTCTGAGAGTTCCCCTGAGGGATGAAATTGGTCGAAGGACCCTGGTTGAAAACCAAAAGGAGTGAGGGCACCACCTTGATACTCTGGAGTGAGAGAATTGGGATTGGGAGTGAGAACTCCATTCCGGTCTTTGGGATGTGGTGACGGATTGATGACTCTCGGGCCAGTGCTCGGTGAGGTTGGCCAAAGAAGAGTTTGGGGCGATGAGAGCTGATTGATCATTTGCTAAGTCCTCCGTTTGCTTATGAACCGATTGTCGAGCTGCGGAGTGACCTGGGGCTTGTGTGATACTTCGAGATGTTTCCGGGATGTTAAAGTTCTATCAAGCCCCCTCCCCGGCATCACAAAGCCGACTCTTAACATTTCGTTAACATGAGTCGGCGATAGGGTCATCGATGGGTTATCGAAAGCAGATAGTCTTAAGAGGAAGTTGAAACAAGGAGAAAACGATGAACATCCTCAGCGGACTTGAAAGTGTGACCACCTTAGTTCTGAGTCAAAGACAAGTGAACAGCCAACACCGCAATGTCGATCTGGCTTTTTTGCCTGCTCATCGCTTCCGCCAGATCGGCAACTCCTCGCAGTTTGCCGCTACTCCAGGGACAGCTTCACCGGTCAATCGACTGCCGGGCCCACCGGCTCTATTAGCCTGGCGCCTGGTGTCCCAAGAGATCGCTGTAGCGAATTGAGCTCCTCACTAGTACAACGTCCGCAAAGTTCATCCCTAGTCTTGGCGGCCATGCATCCTCTTTCGCGGCGTCGAATCTCACTCAAATAC
>JBJHCR010000041.1:0-28014 GCA_050486105.1 Vulcanimicrobiota bacterium | reverse complement strand
CCTGACCACAATTGGTAGGGACGAACTTCACGGACGTTGCACTAGAGACCCCCAAGGTCTTGGAATTCAATGACCTTGTAGTAGTGGGGGTTGTGCGTTGATGGGTTGTTGCGCAGATGAGTCGAGATGTCGAACTCGGCCCGCAAAGTGCGTCGAGCTTGAGGGCTTGTCGACTCCCCTATGATGCCTTCGGTGGTGATGACCCATATTAAGAACGGAGGAAAGCGGTAGGTTCCATCAACGGTGACACTGTAGCTTCCCACGGTAACACCGCCACGTCGAACCACCTCTGAGTAGCTGAACGTCCTTTGGTCGGCCGATAGGGGTGGGAACTCTAGGTCCCGCCTAAGTTTTGCCAGAGCATCCTCTAAGCCGGATTCGGCCAGGGCTTTAGCCTGGGCCGAACGCTCTCTGGTGGCGGCGCGTCGGTACTGGATCGCTCTCTTTCCGAGAAAGGCCAAACCCACGGTGAAAAGTATGATAGTGATCAGGAGAACAGAGACCAGCAGGAAGCCGTGTTCCTTTACTGACTTATCCACGCTCGGGCCTCCATGACGATCGTTCGTAACCGCTGTTTCTCTTGAAATGAGAGAGACACTTCGTAGTAGTCCTCTGAGAGTCGATGGACGACAAAGCCCGACACCATGTCGGCCACGATGTGTCGCTCGACCCCCGAAGCCCTCTGGGTCTCTCTGATGAGCTGATCGGTGATCGCGTCTCGACTATAAGTTACCTGGAATTGATGATCCGGATGCTTGGGGTTCCAAATGAAGACTTCGGTACCCGTGCCGTCGGTGCTGACATCGAGGTGCTCATACTTCCACAGGTCGTAGTCGTCTAGGACTGGATCAGGAAGTCGCACGGCCGTGGGGTCGAGTCGACGCAGAGTCAGGGTGGTGCTCGAAGCTCCGACAGAGGCAGGTTGCAGTATGCTGTTGGCGGAGCCGATCTCCTTGACCAACTCGGTGAGGGCGAACTGAACTCCGTCAAAGGTGTTGTCCCGGGCCGCAGCGTGTTTCGATACTCTGCTGTACTCACGGATCAAATATGCCGTCAAACCGAGTACCAGAAAAACTAAGAACATTGCCAGCATCGCTTCAAGCAGGCTGAAACCGGACGAATTGCGTTCTGCAAGGGGCTTTCGCCGAAGAGGTGCCTTCATTCTGACACCCTGAATGGCTCGGAATTCCCCCCACCTAGGATGCCATTGTAGCGAGCATAGGCTCGAACCCGACACTCGCCGTTTTGAGTCACCCACTCACCATCTCGTCGTTGCACTTGATTGACGTAGGATACGGTTCGTCCGTCTCTGCGGTCGTAGAGTATGCGGCCGGTCACCGGAGACGAGTTGAAGTACACCGGTTCCACAGTCCAATGAAAGAAGAGATCTGGAATGGGATCCCCGTCTTCGTCGAATCCCTGGGCTGAGAAGTTCACCGGGTCCGTCCCTACCACCACCGTAGGGACCACGCCGCTAATATCCACGGTTGGCGGGGGACGCCAACGTTTGCAATCCCGGGATACCAGGCTCACCAATCGGTAAGTGTTATCTGTACCCCACAGCACCTCGACCACTGCCAGCCTGACGCTCTCTCGGATGGCGCGCCGCCCTCTAGGGTCACCCTGATAGACGCTTTCAAGTTGGCTACTGGGTGAGAACAGGACCTGATCCTCTATAGATACCGAGATTTCATAACCGGGGACTTCAACCTGGGAGTCTGACGGAAAGTTGTCCCAATCGTCTTGGAACCTGGCCCATCGTCGGACTAGGGCCATCTGTCGCTCGGCGACTTGAACCGCCACAATTCGCCCTTCAACCTTGCTCGAATACTGAAGCCCGGTATGAAAGAGCCGATTCACGATGAAGAAGGCCCCAATCAGGAGAAAGCTGGCCAAGATCGCCTCGATGAGAGAATATCCTCGAATAGAGTTCACTCGGCAACCCACCCCGTGGGAGACCACCAGGCCGGAGTAGTGTAGACGTTAAAGTTCTCCGGAGTAATCTCAAGCGCCGAGCCACCTCCCGAAGAAACCACAAAGAGCTGAGAGTCATAGGTTGCGAAGACGAAGCGGCGACCATCCGGACTCCAATTGTAGCCATAAATATCGCCTATCGTGGTCACTTGGAGGTATTCGTTGTCGGTGTCGCTGTCGAGATCGTTGGGCCTCACCACCCAGAGATTATCCGTGTTCCAATCGACGACCGAGATACGGTTGCCCCTCGGAGAGAACCGAGGATACACGGCATCGAAGGCTCCGGGTGGGGTGAGATCGATTGGCGCTCCAACGGGCCGAGCGTTCGCGTCGACACGATGTACGAAAAGTCGCCCTCCTTGAGTATAGACGATTCTTCGACCGTCGTGTGACCAGTGCCCACCGCTGACGGTATTGTGAAATGGTCCTGGGCCGGTACTGACGATTGGCCAGTCGTCAGCGGGTTTGCTCACCGGCAAAGTCGTGGGAAACCGGGTGACTCGAATGGCGCTTTCCCCTGTATTCCTATTTGTGGAGGTGTACAGAATAAGGTTTTTCGAGGGGTGCCAACTGACCTCCGTATGCTCGACAGAGCCAGCATCAGGATTTCCGGACTCGTCGGTGACCCGAACAGGGTTAGGATTACCGAAGACTTCGACAGCTCGGACTCGAGAATTCATCAGATTATCGTCTAGATAAGCACTGAATGCCACATGGGCTCCAGAGGGTGAGAAACTCGGGCCAAACATATAATCGGTGATGTCTCCTCGGCATTCGAAGAGTGGGCGCAAGTGAGTTCCATCGTAGTTGACGATGAAGAGAGTGGCTTCAAAGGTTCCCCACCAGTCGTTGCTGTTGGCCTGATCGGCGAAATCTCCTGAGTAGAAAGCGAGTTTCGTTCCATTGGGGGCCCAAACCGGAGTGAGTTGCTCCCAGGCCTTCATGGGAACGGTGACGTCAATAACGTTCGTTCCTCGAGGGTTCATCCAGGAGACATAAAAGTGCTCCCACCAATCATCAGAAGAGATGATGGCCAATCGGTCAGCAGCCACCATGTAGATGGAAATTCCTGCACCCAGTTGCTGGCTGACCTCTCGACCCTCCGAGTCTCGAACGTGACAGACTAGGTTGAACGTCTCACTAGGGATGGCATCAGCGGGAGGAGTCCATGTCCAGCGACTAACCCATCTCTGCAGCTTCGAATCCCAGGACATAGGGGTAGGGTTCTGCGAGGAGAAGGAACCTCCATCGCCCGACCATCGGACCGAAAGTTCATCGCCTGAGGCGTGGGTGGCTTCAGCAACTAGAGTGATATAGCCCTCTACTGGGACGAAGGTTACCGTTCCCTCTTCAGCCTGGTAGCTCGGAGTGGGTTCGGTGCGCAAGGATACGATCTCCGGAGGTGAGGTGCTCTGCTGCCGTTGGGGCATATGGCTGGCGAGGTTATCGACGGGCAGGGCGTCCCGTTGGGTCACTCCACTGCCGCCAACCAATCCTGGACTTACAGTGACGGCACCCGTTTGGCTGATACGCACCGTAAATGGTTTAGCCATTGAAGTGAGCGAGAACAGGCTGAGTCCGTTGGCTTCACTCCAGGCGACGCCCCCTTCCTCGGCCCCTTGGCTGACCAGGAGTCGATACTCTCCATCAAAAACTGGGAGACCATTACTGCTCGGGACTCCCGAAGGGGAGAAGATCAAAGCGTAATCCGTCGGCTCAGGTAAGGGGAGCCACAAGCTTGGGTCAAAGTCGAGACCGATCGGGGCCGGTCCTTGTCGGTCAGACTCTCCTGACCCCCAGATGCCCCAGAAGAAGCAAGCCTCAGGGAAAGATGAGCTGTAGTTGAAGGACCGAGTTACCCTGGGGCTTGAGACCCCTTCCAACTGGTAGAACGAGGCACTCATCCCCGTTGAGCCCGTGTTGCTGGGGAACACCAGAGCGACCGGCATCTGGCGAGCGATGGCGAGCTCTCGGGCAGACTTGAACTCTTCAGCGATCTCCTGGGCCAGACTTTGGGTTTGCGAGGAACCTCGACCATGCTTTAGGGAGAGGAGGCCGAACACGGACATCAGCCCTAAGAGCGCTGTTGCCAGGATGAGTTCCATCATGGATAGGCCTCTGGCCTGGGAATACACGAGCTTCATCGTCCGCGCCTCATCAATCGTTTGATTTCTGGTTTACTGAGATCTTTGAGTCTCCTTTGGGTGTCGGGCGTGGTGCTACGGATTCGACTTCTAGGGGCCGGACTCGACGCTGGAGTTTCAGCCTTTAGAGGACGCTTTACTTGAATGGTTCCCACCCGGACAGCGCCTGCGTCGGCGACGGCAAAGTCGTGTTCGAGCCGCCAACGATGCTGACCGGTACTGGCTTCGAAGTGCATCTTCGTTGGCCGAGAGGCCGCTAGGATATCCACCGCGAGGTCAAAGTCCGACCCTCCAAGAGTCCAAGAATGCCCAACTTCATAAGGGAGTTCTGGAAAGACCGCCAACAGCACTAGCGCATCTAGTTCACTGTCACTCAATTCGGACTTGCTGGTGTCGATAGAACCGAGCACCCTAAGTTCAAGACTCTCCTCTTGGAGTTCTGTCGCGTGAGTGGGACTGCTCGTCCCCAAAGGGAGGAGGAAAGACGCCGCCAATAAGCAGACCGCAACGAGGGAGAGCCCTAGATGAACCGAGCGTCCCCCGGGGAAGGAGGACGAAAGCTTGTTTTCGGTCTGCCTCTGCGGTGTGGTTTCTTCCAATTCTGACAGTTCTTCAATCTGGCAGAGTTTGGCGAGCAATTCACGTTCCGCGGCCGCTCGGTCAGGCGCTCTCAGTACTCCGCTACGGCGCCGTCCCTGACTATCGATGAGCTTGAATCGAAATCTAGCCACGCGATCTCCTTTCCAGAGCATAGCATTTTTTGACTAGGGACAAAAGGCTCAGGTGCTTCGAGTCGGGGGCTTGGCCGGGCTAACTTTCTTCGGCTGCGGACTGGTGGCCTTTGGAGTCTTAGGGGGGTTGCTCTTTGGGGGGGGGGCGGGCTTGGGATTCGTGGAGGCTTTCTTGGCGCCTTTAGGCAGAAAGACCCGAGCCGATGTTCCATAGTCGGTGATCTGGTCTCTAATCACGTCACTGGCTTCTTTCCCATCTCCAAGCGCGATGGAGATGTGGCCGTGAGGATGTCCATTGCCTTTGTCCCAAACGACCACCGCTCCGGGAGGCAGCTTCTTGAAGTTCTTTGGGTCGATCTTTGCTTCACGGAATTTGTCACTCTGGGCAAGTTGGTCTCCTGCCATATAGGCGCTTGCTCCGCTGGTTTGAACACCGAACTTTCTCAGGGACTCACCGACGTACTTAAAGCACCATCCTCCACTTCCGGTAGCGTGACTTCGCGCTTCTGCTGCGAGCTTCCGTCCCCATTCGGTTCCCCCCTGGATCTGGTTGACGTCCACCGGAGCTGAGTTTGAGGCACTCGAACTTGACGAAGCGGCAGCCGACGTTCCACTTCCGGAACTTGGGACATATCCACTGCTTCCACCGCTCGGAGCGGAGCCAGAAGAGCCTCCGAGGAAACTGCTCATCCCGCTCGATGGAGGAGAAACGGCCGGGCCTCCACCGAAGGTGGGGGTTGAAGGGAGTAGGCCGAGACCCTGGCTCCCTGGCATAGCCGTGTCAATCATGGGACCCAGCATGGCCAGAAGCATCATCAGGTCCTGGTCTTGGAGAGGCAAGGGTAGCTGTCCCAAATCGGGAGCGGCGATTGGACCGTTTTGATTTAAGAATTGGAGTGGGTGGAATCCTGAGTTCGTTATTTGCATGGGAGCGCTCCTTATTATAGAGATTGTTGTTCTCCCTAGGATCCTGAATCAGCACGACGTCTTGAGAGTTGCGATACGGTCTTGATAATTGAACAGAATGTAAACTTGTTCACCCCACCATGCCGGAAACGGCCGAACTCTCTTCCCACGCAGAAGATGGTGATTCTTTTACACTTTGTTAATAAATGAGGGATTCAGGTTATTTTCCCGCAGGTCGGACTCCGTATGCTGGGCTCAGAAAACAACGGAGGTATCCAATGAACATCAATCACAACACATTCCAGAACAATCTCTTTTTCGGTGCTCCTCAACCCTTTGCTCAGTCGAGCGGAATCGCGTTTGGAGCAGGACAGCCCAGTGCACAACTCAACAGTCTCCTGCCTACCTTGCAGGGGATGGCGAGTTCCACCATGGGTCTCGGTTTTCTAGCACCGATGGCTAGTTTCGGGGCAATGGCTGCTCCGGCGGGGGGCTTCTCTCAGACCATTTCGCCAAATTTTGGGGCCCCAAACACCACGAACTCTAATCGGCAACAGGCTCTGAATCGAAGAACAACCCGAGGTCTATCGAGGTCGGTTCGCGGTCTTTCGAGGTCTATCAGGAACTTGACTAAGTTGCTGGGGAAAAGCGCGTCTCTTCCCGGGCGCAAGTGATCTTTGGCACATACACGGCGGCAAAGGCCAGGCGGTACCGCCTGGCCTTTGCTCGTCTTCTTCCCAAGAAGCTATTGGATCTGAGAGATAAAACCATACATAGGGAGGAACACTGCCATGACCACGGAGCCGACCACAAAGGCCACGGAACCCATGAGGATAGGCTCCAAGAGTGCTGTCGCGAGTCGGATTTGGTACTCCAGTTCGGACTCATAGTGTTCAGCCATACAGGTGAACATCTCCGGAAGTTTGGCGGCCTCTTCACCCACTGCAGTGAGTTGGGCACACAATTTTGGATAGATATGGGTGTGTTTGGACATATGCTCTGAAAGGGAGAGCCCGTCTCCTAAAGCTCGGACAATAGCGGCAGAATCCTGGGCCATCAGGGGGCTACCGCTCGCTCTTGCCGACAATCTCAATCCGTTGAGCAGGTTACCTCCTGAACGGAGCATGGTTGAAGCGGCGAAGGCGAAACGAGCAGTCGCGCAATCTCGGAGGAGCGTCCCAAAGACCGGAAGCTTGAGGGCAAAGCCGTAGACCGCAGCTTGCCCTTGTTCGGTTTCCAAGGTGCTCCGGGAGAGGTAGAGAGCTATCAGGCTGATCACTGAGAGAATAGCCCAAGTCGTGGGGTTGGTTATCCAAAGAGTGAGAAAGGACAAGACCTTGGTTGGCAAAGGCAGCTCGATGCCCATCTCGTCGAACATCAGCATGAAGTCTGGAACCACTGAGAGAAAAAGGATCAAAGTCAGGATCACGGTGATTACGAGGGCGAAGGCCGGATAGGTGAGAGCGGAAACGACCTGTCTTCGAAGCTTGTTGTCTCGCTCCATCCAAATGCAGAGCTGTTGGAGTTGATTGATGAGAGAACCTCCATCCTCTCCCAAGCGAACCAGGGCCACGGACAGGTTGGAAAAAATTCGTGGAAACTGCTCCATAGCTATGGACAAGGGATAGCCAGAACTGACCATCTGCTGGAGTTCGGCGGCGACCAGAGGCATGGTGTCGTCGCTTGAATAGTCGATGGAGACTTGCAAGGCGTCCACAATACTGATTCCAGAGGCCAATAATGTCGCTAATTCTCGATAGAAGCCGACCACCACCGTGGGAGAACATCGTGCTCTTTGCCGCCAGTACTCGGGCTTAGATTCCATGGGTGCTTGTTTCGCTGAATTCGAGTCATTTCTTGCTGAAAGAGAGTTCAGAAGATCTGAGTTTCTGAACCCCAGGGAAGAGCGGCCTTTGTTCGAAAGTCTTGAGCTATGCAATCTGCTGTCAGAATTTTAGTCCTCGAGGACGATCAGGATATGCGGGAGCTGCTGGTTGAAGTCCTCGAGGACCGAGGATACCAGGTCAGTGCGGCCGGAGGAGGGGAGGAGGCCTTAAGTCTGGCTCGCTCAGAGCATTTCGACCTCATCATCGCTGACATTCGCATGGAGGGCATGACTGGGCTGGATGCCATCGAGCGGGCTAAGGAGCACCAGCCAGACCTCGGGTCTATCGTGATATCGGGCTACGCCAGCGAACAGGAGACCCTGCGAGCGGTTCGACTCAACGTGGGCGCCTATTTGAAGAAGCCTTTCAAGATGCAGGACCTGCTAGCTCAAATCAATGATTTTGCAGCACAGAGAGTGTTAGAGCGAAGGCGTTTTCAAGAGGTTCACGGGCTCCGCTCGGCCTTGTTTTGGAGTCTGGACCATCTGGGCCGAGTGGCCGACCGTTTGCACGAAGAAAAGGTGGCTTCGGCTGCGGACCTAGCGGCGAATTTAGGCTCTCATTGCGGTATGTCGACCGAAGAACAGCGCGAGCTCAGGGCTGCCGCCATCATCAATCAGCTGTTTCACCTTCGGGAACTCGAAGTCCCCGACGACATCATTGAAGGCCTGACCCTCTCAACCCTGAGAGCTGCTTTGGAGTCTCTGGACAGCCCAAACTCCGATCTTGCGGCCTTTGCGAGTTTAGCATGTCGTGAGCTTTCCGCTGACGAACACTCTCCCGAGGCTCTAGAGCGGTTTCCGGAACTTGAACAGCGCATTCGAGAGGCTTATCTCAGCTGGGTTGCCGGTGAGAAGCAGAGCGCCCCTCAACGGCAAGCGGTGAACTACTCCGGCCTCTTAGGCTTAGCCGGGGCACTGGAGCGAACTGGAGACTTCTCGGGTGCCAAGAAGATCTATGGGGAGATCTTGGAGCAGGCCTCCACATCCCACCTTGCGGTGGCAGGATGGCTCGGTGCAGCCAGAGTTGCTTCAGGTCAGGGGAACCGAAAAGACCTCGAGCAGGCGGTGCGACGGCTTTTGATCGAGGCCGAACAACTGGGGCCGGTGACTTCAGCGACAGCTCAACTCGAAGCCGCTGAAATTCTCCATAGAAGTGAACACCCCGCCGCAGAAAAACTTTTGATTCGAGCTGTTGAAAGCTTGAAGACCGTGAGGCTTGAGGTCCCCAGAGTTCGAGCTATCTTGAAGCTGGCTAACCGAACTCGAAAGGTCCCCGCTTCCTGGCTTTCGGAAGCCCTGGAAGTTCTAGCTAATCCTATTTATCGTTCCGAACTCTTCGAAAGTTTGAGTCACATTCTCCCGGATTTGATCGAGGTTTCTCTAGCTCAAAGTCTGGACGAAGGGGCTCGGTTGGCGTCTCTTTTCATTAAGGACCATCCCCAGGAGGTCGCGATTCTGCTTCGCCAAGGGAGACTGGGACTGGGAACTCGGACTTTTCTACTCGGCGTTTACGAATCTGATGACTCCAGCGTCCCAAGTGAAGTTCTGCAGCTCCTAGTGCAAGATGTCGATCCGGAGCTGCGAGTTCGAGCTTTGCGATTGAAGGAGGGGACATCGGCTCCTCCAGTCTTGCGTGTGACGTCTCTAGGGTCTCTCGAAGTCTATTTCGATGATGAGCGCATAGAAGAGTCCAGCTGGAAGTCTTTGAAAGTGAAGCATCTCTTCTTCTATTTGGCCTATAAGTGGGGACGACCCACACTGGTAGAGACTGCCATGGATATGTTTTGGCCGGGACCAGGTGAGAGTGCCAGAAAAAACTTAAATTCAGCAGTTTCTTCGATTCGAAGATGTTTTCGTAGGGGGGATTCCGAGAGTTGGGATCCGGTGCCAAGAGAGAAGGATGTTCTTCATTTGAATCCTCAAGTTGTTCTTTGGCACGACCTGGAAGAACTCAATAAAGCCTATCGAGAGGGCAGGGAAGCCCTTCATTCCGGCCGGCCGGACCAAGCTGTGACTCATTTTCGGAGGGTGGCTCGCCTCTATGGTGGTCCCTATTTAGAAGGTTGTTATATGGATTGGGCGCTAGCCGTGCGCACTCAGGTGGAGCGACAAGTCAGCACCGCTCTGGAGCATTTGGTGGAGCACAGCTTGGACAATGAGCGCTTTCAAGAAGCCTTGGAATATTCGGTTAGTCTGTTGCAACTCAATCCTGACCAGCAGGAGGCTCACCACGCGAAGATGCGAGCTCATCTAGGGCTTGGACAGCCTGAACTTACGGTGAAGCAATATGAAGCTTGCGCTCTTCTGCTCGATCGCGAATACGGTGTTGAGCCCAACATTGACCTCTTGCGGACCTTCCATCAGGCCAGATATGGGTTAGGTGACGCCCCTTCCCAGCTGATTGGATAGTTTGGAATGAGCGAACGAGTCACGGGCATCTTGGGGGGTGGGAGCTTGATTGCTGTAGCTGCCCTCAGTTCATGGCCCGAAAATTGGCCGGCGTTTGCTCTACTTGGGGTTTCGGCCTTTTTTCTTGAGCGCTTTTCCGTTCCTCTATATGGGGAATTTCGCTACTCTCCGGCTGCTCCAATCTATTTGGCTGGAGCCATCGTGCCCTCGGTGGGGCCGGCTGCCATGGCAGCGCTCCTACTCTTGGAGGCTCTCTCGCGCCGGGGTCTCAAAGTTCTCGAGGCTCTGGAGGCCAGGATTCCCCTTGTCTTCGGAGTGTTGGGGGCGGCTTGCGCCGTGCAGTTGGCTCCGAGTGTCGTTTGGTCTCCTTTTCTGCTGGGGCCGGCTTTCTTTTTGCTCATGCATCTCTGGGTCGAGAGGCGAGTCCGACTGAACCTGGTTGGCAAGGAGCGACTCAAATGGCTTCGGGTTCGCCTCCAGATGCGACCTCTCGAGCTAGGAGCCGGTCTGGCAGCAGTTGGCCTTGGGGGGCTGTTGATGGGAGAGGATTTCTGGACTTTGCTGTTCTTGGTCCCTCTGCTGGCCAGCAGCAGACAGGCCGCAGAAAACGTGGTCCTAAAAGCCAAGGCTCAGACGACGGAGCAAATGCTGGCAGCCCTGTCGAGCGCTCGAGGTCAAGAAAGACGAGCAGTGGCTCAGCTGCAGCAGGCCAAGACGGAAAAGCAACTGCTAGAGGGTTTCGCGGCTCACTTGGCGAGCGGCCCGGGCCTCGAGGAGACGGCGCGCTCGCTTTCGGCTACAGTGCATCAGTTGGTGACCACCGACGACGTGGTGATCTTCCTAAAGCCCATCAATAGCGACGAAGAAATCCCCGAACCCTTCTTTTACGAGGCCGCTCCGGCCCACCAGAGCCGCCTTCAAGGGGCTCCCTTCACCCAGCTCCGAGAGCCCATAGTGGACCGATGTTGGACTTCGAAAAAGGTTTGTCACGACTCCCTGGGTGAGGAAGCGAGCGACTCCCGTCTGATGCGAGACAACCGTTCGGTCCTAGCCCTTCCCCTAGCCAATATCGGAGTGCTTTACCTGGGACGACAAGACCAAAAGGCCTTCACTCCCAAAGAACTTCAGAATCTGAAAATGCTTGCGGATAAAGCCATATTAGCACTCGGAGCGGCCTACAAGGTTCATCAACGCAATGAAACCCAGGAGAGGCAGCAACGCCAGCTTCAAGAGTTGAAAAGGCGAATCGCCCTGTTGGCAACCTTAACCAGATGGGCGCAAGAAATGGCGAGCACCCTGGACCTCGAGGGGCTCGCCGACCGCTTGCAAGGTCTGCTCAAGGCCGATTTTGCCCACCACCAGGGATTCTTGACCTTCCGATGGGATTCGGAGCGAATGATTCAAAGCTCCTGGGGTCCCTCGGCCGAACCCGAGAACCTTGCCCTTTTGTCGGCAGTCCAAGACACCGGACGACCGATCCTTATCGAAGAGTTTAGAGCTTCACCCTATCCGCCGACAACGGGGCGGATGGAGAGTGCGCTTTGTGTTCCTTTAATGGTTCAAGAGCAGGTTCGAGGAGCCATACTGATCGGCGCTCATGAAATACAGGCCTTCAGGGGTGAGCAACTCGACCAGCTCATGCTCCTGGCCTATCACGCAGGCATGGCCTTTTCCAATGCGCGCCTCTACAGCCAGGTCGTCTTAGCTCGCCAGCAGCTCGAGGACTCTCAGGAATCTCTCATCCAATCCAGCAAGCTGACTGCTATCGGTAAGCTTGCGGCCGGAGTTGCTCACGAGCTGAACACCCCTTTGGGGGTCATGGCCTTGTGCTTGGAGCAAGCCTCCGAATGCCTGGTAGATCGACCTGAAGTGGCAGAACGCATGTTAGGAAAAGCTCAGAAGGCCATCGAACGCTCTCGCTCCATCACCGAACGCCTGCTAGCCCACAGTCGTAAACCGTCTGAAGATGAGGCAGAGCTAGATCTGGGCCACTTAGTAGAGGACACCATATCCTTTCTAAATTTCGAGCTAAGAAGCTTAGGGGTAAGAGTCAAGAAGCAGTGTCGACCGCTCAAGATCAAAGGCAGGGCCCAAGAGTTGCAGCAGGTTCTGATCAATCTGATTCTCAATGCCGGACAGGCGATGGAGAAGGTTCCTTTAGAGGGGCGAGTCGTTGAGATTGACCTGGATGAAGACGGCGGGGAGGCTCTCTTGAGGATAGCGGATTCGGGAATCGGAATGCATCCAGAGCAGAAGGAGCGGATCTTCGAGCCCTTCTACACCACCAAGCCAGTAGGCAAGGGCACTGGCCTAGGGCTGTGGGTGGCCTTGCAGATCATGGAGCAACACAAAGGTTCTATCACTGTCGATTCTGAGCCTGGCGAGGGAGCGACCTTCACCCTAAGGCTTCCCTTAGGAGGGTGAGCCCCCAAGGCGGAAATTGGGAACCCTCGGCGAACATCGCTTCCCAATGACACCGACACCATCTACTACCACCTTGGTGGTTCCGTCCACCAGCGCCAACCTGGGGCCGGGCTTCGACTGTTTAGGCCTGGCGTTGGGTCTTACTAATTCATGGACCGTGCAGGTGCAGCCCGGGGCTGAAGGCGGCCGCTGTCGAGTGGTTGCTTGCAGTGGCGAAGGAGCTAAGGCCATGGCCCGAGATGGCAAGCACCTGTTCTTCACCACCTGGCGCGAGTTGCATCAGCGCAAGCTCGGCCCCGATCTGTTCGACTTGCTCCGCAAGGCGGATCTAGAAGTCCTTCTCTCAGCCGACAATGGAACTCCTTTGGCTCGGGGCCTGGGCTCTTCAGCAGCGGTGAGGGTCGCCAGTTGTGAGGCCTACCTGCGGCTGACCGGGCCGGGACCGTTCGCTTCCTGGCAATTGGCAGCCATGCTGGAAGGTCATCCCGATAATGCCGCTCCCGCCGGTCTGGGGGGCTTGGTCGCTTCTTTTCAAGAGGAGGATGGAGTTCCCCAGGCCCTAGCTCTCGAGCTTCACCCTTGTTGGCAGGTGGTGGTGGCGATACCGAATTTTGGCCTACTGACCGAAGAAGCACGCAAGGTTCTACCTCGCCGCTATGAAAGGCCCGAGGCCCTGTATAATCTCGGGCGTCTACCGTTCTTGATGGAGGGCTTGAGGCTTGGAGACGGGGATTTGGTCTATCGAGGTTGTCGGGACCGCCTTCATCAAGGGTTTCGCGCCTCTCTGATTCCCGGCTTCGAAGACGTCTTAAAAGCCGGTCGGCAAGCGGGCGCCGCAGCCGTTTTTCTGTCTGGCGCCGGACCCACAGTAGCCGCCTTCGTCGACCGCCGCCAAGGAGACGATCTTGCCGCAAGAGTCGCTCAAGCCATGGCAAGGACTTTCGAGAAGTGTGGAGTGACGGCCCGGGTCCTGGAGCTCGCCATCGACTACACCGGATTGAGGGTTAAGGAAGGCCAACCAGTGGTGTGAGCAGACCGTCGGAAGACCTTGAAGAGCGGTTTGCCCAGATCTGGCACAAGCTCCCGATCGCAAAGCGAGTTGATGTGGTCTTACTGCTCTCGGGAGGAGGGGATTCCGTAGCGCTTTTTCATCTCTTGCGGAAAACCGGGGTCTCCTTTTCCTGCCGGCACTTTGTTCACGACAGTCCTGGTCGCTTTGCCCGGGATAGCCGACAGTTTTGTTTGGAGCTTTGCCTCGACTATGGGGTGTCGTGCGAGGTTACGGAACTTCTAGTGAGCCCTTTGATGCAGGAGGGAGACCTGTCCTGGGAGGCTGCCGCCCGGCAGCTTCGGTATCGTGCTTTGACTGGGGAATCTCAAGTTTTTCTTACCGCTCACACCGCCGACGACCAGGCCGAGACGATTCTGCTGCGCTTGCTGGACGGTTCGGGTCTGGCAGGTTTGGCCGGAATTCGCAGGAGCCGTGGTGGGAGAATTTTTCGTCCACTTCTAGAGTTTCGCAGGTCCGAGCTTCGGGTTTATTTGAAGCAAGGAGGCCTGACCTGGGTCGAAGACCCTACCAATATCAACGGTAACGATCGGGCTCGATTGAGACACCAAATTCTCCCCAGCTTGGAAGGTCATAGCCCCGGCCTGATCGAGCGTTTGCTCCGAACTTCTCGGTTGCTCGCTCTCGACGAAGATGCACTCAGTAGCACCGCCCGGAGAGAGCTTGGGGAAGCTGCTTTGGGGCCGGATTGTTGGCTGCTGGATAGGCTCGTGAGCTTACCCGAAGCGGTTCGCTATCGGGCCGTCAGAGAAATTTGGCGAACCCGGGCTCCGGCTGGTCGGCGCCCCTTGGGAAGCTTCTTTGTCGAGGTCGAGCGGCTTCTGAATCAAGGCGGAGACAATCGGAGAGTTTTGCTGCCTGATGGCTCTTGTCTTCGGCGTTTGGGACCACGGTTGTGGCTCGAGCCAAGACTGTCCAGCTCCGACTATCTCTTTCCGGTCTCGGAGTTGGTGCAGAGCGAAGGGTCCGCTCTTCCAGAATTCCTTTCGGTGAAAGCAGGACCAGGTTCGGAATTTCCGGTCGGTTGTCTGCCGTTGCGCCTGCCCGTCTCTTGTCTGAACATGGTTGATTGTGCCGTTCGGTCGCGCCGACCCAAGGACCGCTTTCGCGGTTTGGACCTGAAGAAGCTCTTGTCGACTACCGGCCATCCACCCTGGGTGAGGGACCGCTGGCCCATCCTGGTATGTGGACAGCAGGTTCTGGGAGTGGCGGGAGACTTTGGCTGGGATGAACAAGTTCGCTTAACTCCTGATCCTGGGGACTACTGGCTGGGTTTCTTTCCTGGTAAGCTCAGGACAGAGATAAAAAAGATGAGCTTTTAGGGACAGCGAAGAAGGAAGATTGGGAAACTTTCCACAGTTTTCTATGGTCTGAGGGTTGGTAAGAGCCATCAGCAGGCGAGAAGCCCCTTATGCAAGGGATTCAGCTTCCGCTAAGAGGAGGAAAAGTATGCACAAGATGCTCCGGCATCTGGTGTTGTTAGCGCTAATCACCGGCGGGATCGTCTCGGTGTTTTATAGCGTTCACCGGGAATCTGCACCGAAAGCCATCAAATATAGTGACTTTCTCCAACTCTTGGACGCCGGAGAGGTGGCTGAAGTCACCATAGAGGGCTCCGGGACTCGGTTGACCGGCACCTATAAGGACCCGGCCGAAGGGGAACCTCAAAAGTTTTATACCTACTTCCGTTCGGAGATGCGACCGTCTCCCGAGCAAGAGGTTCGCGATAGAGGGGTCCCTCTCAACGTCAAGGAGGCCGATGGCAACCAATGGTGGAGCCACCTACTGTCTTTTCTTCCTTTCCTTTTGCTGGTGGCGTTCTTCATCTTCATCATGCGCCAAGCCCAATCATCTGGAGGTCAGGCGTTCAATTTCGGGCGCAGCCGTCATAAATTGGTCTCGGACACTCGAGTGAAGGTCACCTTTGACGACGTGGAAGGGGTCACCGAGGCCAAAGAAGAGTTGGCCGAGGTGGTAGACTATCTTCGTTATCCGAAGAAATACCAGAAGGTTGGAGCCCGCATTCCTAAGGGAGTCCTGCTGGTGGGCTCACCTGGGACCGGGAAGACGCTCCTCGGTCGGGCGGTGGCCGGTGAGGCTGGGGTCCCATTCTATTACATCAGTGGTTCCGATTTTGTAGAGATGTTTGTGGGCGTGGGGGCGTCCCGAGTTCGAGACCTTTTCGAGCAAGCCAAAAAGAATTCTCCCTGCATCGTCTTTGTTGATGAGATCGATGCGGTGGGCCGTCAGCGTGGCACCGGCCTAGGTGGCGGGCACGACGAGCGCGAGCAGACCTTGAACCAGTTGCTGGTGGAGATGGATGGATTCGACGCCACTCAGAACGTGATCGTATTGGCAGCGACCAATCGTCCCGATGTCTTGGATCCGGCTTTGTTGAGGCCAGGTCGCTTCGACCGCCGTGTTATGGTGGACAAGCCGGATATTTCGGGTCGCCTTGCGATCCTAAAGGTTCACAGCAAAGGCAAGCCTCTCAGCAGCGAGATCGATATGCGTAAACTAGCTCGGCGAACCCCAGGGTTTTCCGGGGCTGATCTGGAGAACCTTCTCAACGAAGCGGCCTTGCAGGCGGCCCGAAAAGGGCGCGACAGCATCAGCATGGATGATTGTGAAGAGGCCATCGACCGCGTCATGATGGGTCCCGAGCGCAAGAGTCGAGTGATTCCAGAGAGGGAGCGCGAGGTGACCGCCTATCATGAGGCTGGACACGCTCTGGTGGCTCGGGCCTTGCCCGAAGCCGACCCGGTTCGAAAGGTCACCATCTTGCCCCGAGGTATGACTATGGGTGTGACGGCCCTGATTCCTGAGGAAGACCGTTACAACCACACCAAAGAGGAAATGATCGCCAATATTTGCGTCTTCATGGGTGGGCGGGCTGCCGAAGAGGTCACCTTCGGGGCGATAACCACTGGGGCGTCCAACGATATTGAACGAGCCACACAGATCGCTCGAGACATGGTTTGCCGTTATGGGATGAGTGAAGTGTTGGGTCCGGTGAACTTTGCCGGACGCGGAGCGCAGGTATTCTTGGGGCGGGATTTGCACGAAGGCCGAGAGTTCTCCGATGCCATCTCTCAGCAGATCGACGAAGAAGTGCGGCAGTTGTTGCAGTCTCAGTACAACCGAGCCAAAGATATCTTGGAGAAGAAGAAGGCCAAGCTCGATGAGTTGGCCCAGGAACTCATCGTGGCTGAGGTGCTCGACGATGTAGAACTCGAGCGTCTCCTCGGGCCATCGGAACGAGACGTTCGGCGAGAGAAGGTTCGTCGTGATGAAGAGGATCGCGTAGCGGCTCGGCAGGTGGAGGAACAGGCCGTTGCTGGTAAGGCTCGGGAGACCGAGGCCAGCGAGCGAAGCATTCCGAACCTGGGTGCCGGACCTTCTCCCAATCCTGCATAAGAGGTCGTTTTTATTCGTTTTTGCACGGGTGCGTCGTGACCAATTTTGAACCCTTTGGCCTCTACGTCCACTTCCCATACTGTCGGCAGCGCTGCTCCTATTGCGACTTCAACGCTCATCTGCAGCCTTCCGAAGGTGCTGCAGCTCACGCCGATTATCTCCGAGCACTCCTTGCCGACATCGCTCAGCAGGAAGAGAGAGCGGTGACTACGCTCTTCTTGGGTGGTGGGACGCCGTCCTTATTGTCCTTGGAGCATCTTCAACTGCTTATGGAGACCCTCAAAGAGAAGTTCACCTGGGCCGGAGCGTTCGAGTCCACCATTGAGGTCAATCCCGGCACCGCTGCAGAAGCGGAGTTTGAAAAGTATCTCGAGTTGGGTTTCAATAGAGTCTCCTTGGGGGCTCAGTCGTTTCACCCTGAACATCTCGAGGCTGTGGGCAGACTTCACGGGCCCCGAGATATCTGCACCTCGGCAAAAACTGCCAGAGGGGCCGGTTTTCGAAATCTTTCTTTGGATTTGATTTACGGGTTTCCCGAGCAGACCTTGGAGCAGTGGGAAGAGTCCTTGAACGCGGCCTTGGATTTGCAGCCGGATCACCTTTCGGTGTATATGCTGACGGTTGAGCCAGGGACCCGACTGCAAAGTCAGCTGGCCCGTAAGGAAGTCGAGCTTCCCTGCGAAGAGGTGGTGAGCGATATGGACGACTTGGCCTGTGAGGTGCTGTCGGCGGCGGGATTTTTTCGATACGAGGTCAGCAATTGGGCGCTTCCAGGTTTTCTCAGCCTTCACAATCTCATCTATTGGCAGGACCAACCTTATCTGGGCTTGGGTTGCGGGGCCGTCTCCTATATGAACGGTTGGCGCAGCGAGCGGATCAAGGCCCCTCTCTTCTACCAGAAAGCTCTGGCCGAAGGCCGCAGTCCTCTGGTGTTCCTAGAGCGTCGAGGAAACGACGGGGCCGTCAAAGATGCCTTGATGATGGGGCTGCGAATCGAAGACGGCGTTTCGGTCGCTAGGTTGCTGCGAAACTATCCTGGCCTGAAGGTGAGTGAACTCCACGGTTTTTTCGAGAGTCTGCCGAGGAATTGGTGGCAAGTCACCGAGGAAGGATTTCGCTTGACCCGGACGGGCTGGGACTTTCATTCGGAAGTGACCATGCAGCTCATGCGCGTTCAGTTTTCATTTTCGTAACCTTTTTGCCTTAAGATTGGTCTACTCTGAGAATGTGCAAGGACGTATACTAAAGAGAGGTTTTGGGGGAAACACGGGGAAACTTCGCGACCACCGCTGATGCAGATCCGTTCAACCCAACATACGTCCCTTCAATCGACTGCTTTGCCTGCGGAGAGAATCTCTCAATCTGCCATTCAGGCGGAGACCGAAGCAACGAAGTCGCAGACTGAATCAACGAAGTCGCAGACTGAATCAACGAAGTCGCAGACTGAATCAACGCAGTCGCAGACGGAATCAACGCAGTCGGAGTCGTTTCAACAGACCCCACCGTCGATTAGCGAGTTGTCCCCCTCCGAGTTTCGCCGTCGGGCAGGAGTGAAGAAACCCTCTCTCCTTAAACGGCTAGGGGGCATTCTGGGTCAAGCTTTCCAGAGCGCTAAGCTGGCATTGTCTATTGGGCCGGCCTTGGGGCACATCGTGCTGGCTCGCGAACTCTCCACCTTGGATGGCCTTCGTAAGGGTGAAGCTCCGCAACCCCCTCTAGACTGGCTTCGGGATCAACGTCCCCAGACTTATGCCAACACCATGGGCGCGGTTCTGGGCTCGATTTCGGGGCCGGTGCAGCAGGCTCTCGGACTGTCCTTGACCGGATTGCGAGACGTAGAGGAGCATTATTTTAAGGCTCTCGCCCCGGTGAATGATGAAAATGGATTTAAGACCACCGCTCCCTTCATCAGAGAACTGGCCAAGATGCCGTATCGGGCTCCGGGAGAGCCTCCGGCGGCCTTCGTTTTTCTGGGTGAAAAGCTGCAAGCTCAGGCCGACTCGGTCACCGAGCTCTGGAACTCTGAAGATCGCCCTCCCACCAATCCGTTTCCCCCTGACGACCAGAGATCGATCATTTGGAGCACCCTTGAACGGTCCGTTGAAAAGGGTCGACTTCCGGTTTTCGTGGACCTCGATGGCGACTATTCGACTTTCACTGGAACCGAGTACGTTGCCAAGAGGACCTTGGAGTCCATCACTGAGCGCCACAACCCTCTAGGGGGGCAGTTGGCTGAGCCCGGCAGATATCTGGCTTGGTTGACGGTGCGACAGGAAGCTCTCTCTCAGGAGCTCGAGCCTTACTTCAAGAGTTCTAGTCCAGTAGCCTCAATGCTCGTGGACAAGTTGCGGGAAGACCTAGGCTCTCCTTGGCTTGGGGGCAGTCAGGGCTTAGGGCCCTGGTCACATCGTCCGCTGGTTGCCAAGATTCCTGAGCAACTCGAGGGACTGAGGGAAAGTGAGGGCACCTACGCCTACGTTGACGCTCTGGTAGCCCTGGACCGAGACGTGGTCACCGGATTGCAGAGTCATTGGGTCAAAACCGTCCGGGAATCGTCCCGTCCGAACAGGCAGCGATTGACGGATCCCCTCCCTGGTCTTCTGTTTGAACTCAATCTTCGAAAATCTGGAGACGCCTTGTATGGCCAAGTGGCTCCCATTGATGCTCCTGAGGTGTCAGAGCTGATCCCTTCGGGAGAGTACGCCGTAGAGCGACGCCCGTACGATCGGGCGGTGGCCTTAGGTGAGGTGGTCGACCGAACTTTAACCGGCGTGGGAATTGAGCATCGCCGCGAACTCAAGAGCGCTTTGCGAGAGCAAGCAAAGGCGAGTCAAGCTGATGTGGAAGCTCGAGAGCAGCGGCTCCGAGACCGTTTGGGAGCAGCTTACCCAGGGCTCGAAGTCCACAAGGCTCTGTTCGGGACTCACGATAAAGAGGGGCTTCTCAAAGGCTTGGAAGCTCTAGACAAGGCTGCTCGGCAAGACCCCAAAGGAGTGGTGGGCATGGAAGCTCGCCGTCACGGCGCTCTCCTGGAGCTGATGGCCACCTTGGATACCCGCTATGGTGACATTGAGCCTTACATGAGCAAATTGTCCGGGCAGATTGGCAGTGAATCCCTAGGGGTGAGCGAGCATTTTGTCCCTCCCGACAACGCGGCAACGATTTCGCCCCTGAGAACCAGCAGCCAAGTTTCGGTTCGGCTTGGGAACCCTGACGACCCTTCTCCTATGAAGATCTCTCAAGTCTTCGAAGGCGGTGGGGGTCGCGGGTTCGCCTACGTCGAGTGCTTGAAGCAGCTTGAGACGGCTCTCGACAAAGGTCAGGCCGGCTACGAAATAGATGAGTATGTGGGAACCTCTGCTGGTTCTATGGTCGCCCTACTCTTGGCGGCAGGCTTTCGTCCGGACGAGCTTCGGCCTATCGTCGAGAGCATCGACTTTAAAGGTTTCAATTCGGATGCCGCCTGGCTTTTGGGAGGGGTCGACCCTAAGGCTCGAGGAGTGGATCGCACTGGGCTCTTCTCAACCCAGAAGATGTATCAGACCTTCCACGACTTGCTGTCTCAAAAGTTGGGCATCGAGGGGAGGCCAGTCCTTTTCTCTGACCTTCCGCATCGCCTAAAGTTGGTGACCACGGTCATGAACACCGACCTACCTGAGGACCATCCTCTGCGCGATCACTTGGACAGCGACGGGCGTTTCGTTTTCAGCACTGAGAACACTCCCCATTTCGACGTGGCAGGTGCTCTGGCTGCTTCTGCAGCCGTACCAGCCTTCTTCCAATCACCTCAGTTTCAGATAGCCAATACCACTGCTGATGGAGAGCTTTCTTTTGCTCGGATGCAACTTGCTGACGGGGGTACGGTGGACAATCTCTCCATCAGTTCCGCTGAGAATCTCGAAGAACGCCGTTCTCTATTGCTCTTGCCTGCCCACACTCGAACCAGACATCCGGAGACCGGAGAGTGGGTTAATTTGGACACTCTGAACTTCGATACGGGAAATCTGGACTTGATCGATGCCCACAATAGAGATCTTTATGCGAAGTTCGCCCCTCAACTCGACACCTACTTGCAGGGAGTCAAGAGTTCCGGAGTGAGTCGGGCGGTGGTGGCCCTGAACTTGGTGCGTCCCAGTGAACAGAGGCTTCCGGTGATTCAAGGTAGTGATGAAGACCTCTCGCTGATGGGGATCCTGCACGCTCGGGAAGCCGGGTTTCCGATTCTCAATAAAGAGGCCGGCGATAAGATCATTCGCCAGAAGCTTCGCCCTCCGAGTTTCGTGGGTAACGTTGCCGCAGATCTCTTCGACCGTTATATGGACAATCAAAAGGGAGTTGGTGATGGGCTTGGCCATTTTCATCGAGACTCTCGCGGCTTTCACTTCGAGCCACCTACAAATGAAATGACCGATATCTTTGAGTTGGGCCGATCGGCAGGCTCGGCAGCTTTGTCGGCGGGTTCGGAAGAGTACGAACAACGCCGATTCGAGAAAGTTGAAAAAAAATCATAAGCAAGTAGGAATCCTTGCCTCGCCAGGGGAAAAAAACTAGGTGCAGAGTGTTCGGGTCCCTTACATTTCTCTTCTCAACTTCGGTCTGTTCGCCGTTTTTTGTGGCTGTTTATGGCTCTTGGCCATAGGCCCAGTATCATTTTCCGGCCATGGAGTAGGTCGGGTCGAGCTTGAAACCTTGGTTCTTCAAGTGGTTTCCATGCTGCTTCTCCTTGGCTCCGTGCAAATGCCCTACAAGAGCCATCGAGTTTGGCGTTGGGTTCTTCTGGCCCTGTCCTTCGTGGCTCTAGGACAGTCGGTCTTGATTGCACTCCTGTCTCCAGTAGCCTAAGAGACTGGGGACATTGGGTGAGATCTTCTAGAGGATAACCATCGGCCGGTTGGAAAGGCCAAGGCATGCCTCACACCAGCCATATGCCAGATGAGTTGTCCCAGGTGCTCCTCGACGAGGACACAATACAAAAGCGCGTCGCCGAACTTGCTGAAGCGATCAATCGCGATTACGCAGGTCAGGACCTGATCCTCTTGTGCGTTCTTAAAGGGTCCACGCTTTTTACTGTGGACCTAATGAAGCACTTGACCATCCGATGCGCTGTGGACTTCATCAGCATCTCCTCTTATGGGCACGGAACCCGGAGCAGTGGGGTGGTCAGAATGGTCAAAGACATGGAGGAGAACATCGAGGGACGCCATGTTCTTATCGTTGAAGACATCGTGGACACCGGACTGACCTTGGATTTTCTTCGGCGCACACTTGAGATTCGTCAGCCCAAATCGTTGAAGATCTGTTCCCTTTTGTCCAAGCCAATCCGGAGAACTTTGCCCTTGGAGATCGAGTATTTGGGGTTCACCATCGAGGACCATTTTGTGGTGGGCTATGGTTTGGACTACTTGTCCTTTTACCGCAATCTGCCCTACATTGGCGTTCTCGACCCTTCGCGTTTCGAAAAGCCCTAGCCAAGGATCTGGCCAGGAAGTACTTCCTGGCCAGATCCTTAGGGCCTGTGGACACTCAGCCTTGATGGACTCAGGCGTTGGGGCTTGCTTAGTGATGGGTGGCGACAATGATGGTTACGTTGTCTCGAGCCCCTGCTTCCAAAGTCTTGGCTAGGAGTTTGTGGGCGGCGGTCTTGCTGTCTTGGGCACCGATGAGGTGCCTGACGATCTCGTTTTCTCCGAGTTCAGAATTGAGACCATCGCTGCATAAGAGCAGACAGTCCCCGGGTGCCCAGCTTCGTAATGGCGAAGTCGTATCGCTCCATTGAGGCTCGATAGTCAAGCGGTTGGCTTCCTTTCCTCCGCCCAAGCTCGAAGTGAGATGGGAGCGGTAAGGGTGCTCTTTGGCCTCAGACTCACTAATGATTCCCTCTTCGAGAAGATAGCGCACCACCGAATGGTCTTTGGTCTGATAGACGAGTTCTTGTCCTGCCAGGTGATAGAGCCTCGAGTCGCCGATGTGACAGTGCACGTATCCGCGGCGGTGAATGACCGCTGCCACTGCGGTAGTCCCCATTCCTTGGAGTTCACGCTGCTTGGAGGAGCGCATTTCAATGGCGGCATCGGCCCGCTTCAATGCCGACTCGAGAGCTTCGTAGAGTTCTCGGGGATCACTGGAGCGCTGCCTGTCCAGGCCACTGGCAATGATGTTGGCGGCTATGTCTGAAGCCACTTCACCTCCAGCGTGCCCTCCCATACCGTCACAGACCAGGAGCAAGGCATAATCGGGGCCGAGGTTCGGGAGGGGGAGGATCCGAAATGTGTCTTGGTTGTTGGAGCGAAGGTTCCCGGTGTGAGTCAGCCCGAACAATTCTATGCCTTCCAGCACGAGACTGCCGCTTGAGATCTGGCTCGAAGCCTCATTCTCGGTTGGGCTAGAGTCCACAGAGTTCGAATCGGATTCCGATGACTGCTGATCGCCTGTTTCTGAGGATTCAGCGTAACCTGGTTCGGGTTTTCGCTCTCTGGCCAGAACAGCGAGAAGGCCGAATGTTGCCGCAGAAATGGCTAGAGCCGCTCCCCAGCGCAAGAGTTTTTCAACTCTCTTGTCTTGATCGGCCTGAACGAAGATGGTGGAGACTTTGAGCATGCTATTCTCCAGTTCTCAAGAGTAAATGGCTGGTCCGGGGGCCAGGGGGGAGGACGTCGAATCTGCTGTATCTCGGCGTTCGGCTAGGCGAGTTTGCTCAACACCTTTTGCTGGAATCTCGCGGTCCGTGGGCTGGCAAAAGGCGATGACAATTTTCCCGTCTTGCACCGCAAATTTTTCGACCCGGGTAACAATTTTCACCGGAATCTTGATCCAAGGGTTTATTCGTAGAGATTCGTTGGAGGCCTCTACGAGTCCCCTCATCTTCTTTTCGATAAAGCCGCGAAAGATGCCTAGGAGAACGTTTCTGGTGAACCCGGGGAGCTTCATGTTTGTTCCTGGGATATAGAAGCGGTCGAAGTATATGCCAAATAGATCGTTTTCGGTTTCCAGGCGGAGATCGGTTCTGAAGCTGATGGGGACCTTGAGCCTGGCGGAGCCGTCGATCACCATCTTGGGACCAGGGAGTTCGATTCGCAGTCTTTCCAAGGGTGGGGGGATCTCGCTTTGGCTGGCCGAGATCGCCCGCTCAAAAAAGCTCTGCTCGATTTCAATCAAGGCGCTTCTAAGAACCACGACACTGGACTCCAGAGCAACTTTTGGGGGTTTCTTGGTGTCAAAGTGGAGAATGGATACGGAGACATCTTTGATTCTGATGAGTTCCTCGGCCTCCTGACAGAGAGCCACGGCCTTCAGTGAGAGGTCGAGGTGGAGAACCTTCTCCGAGGTTAGGCGAATGGCCATCTCAAAGGTGTCTAGAGTGATTCTATCGACCACCTCATGAAAACCTTCCAACACCTTTTCCCTAGTGAAGACGGCCAATCTTCGGAAAAGATCCGGAGCCAGAGTCACTTCGAGATGCTCCACGTAAGGATCCAGTGCTATGCTTGGGTCCTCAGGCGTAGGGAGGTCGAGTCCTTCGATTCCGAACCCTTCGGAAACGACGGTTACCCCTGCCAAACTTCCGTCCGAGGCTGTGAGCTTCAAGCTATCCAGGGCTCCGTCGATCGTAAGACGCGCCCCCTGAGTAGGGTTGATCGAGGTAGACAGTCCGCTCAAAGACACGTTGTTGATGACATTTAGGGCTGCTGCGATCTGATCCACGATGCTCTCCTCGTTTCTGTGCTCCCTTACCTAGGCGCAGTCTTTGGCTTCACCGCCAGTTTTTCACTTCCTGTTGCCTCAGCTTCCAGGGGGCAGGAGCATTATACTGGCGTCTTTCTCATTTTCTGCCAGGCTCTGGAGTTCACTCTCGAGAAGATTCCCGAGCATGAGCAAGGACATCGATATTCCGCAAAGGCCCAAGGGAGCTGTGTTTCTGTTCGTCTGGTGGCTTAGGAAGCTATTCTTTATTGGAGCCAGAGCCCGTTGTCCGCGTTGCGAACAGGGGCCCTTGTTCGAGAAGGGGTTCACCATGTTCAAACGGTGCCCGAACTGCTCGATCCTATATCAGCCCTATCCCGGTGATGAGCTGGGAGTGATCGCCGTTGGGTACTTTTTGACTCTCATTCCCTCGCTTATAGGTGTAGTGGCAGCCTACGCTTGGACCGACTGGTCACCGGGATTCTTACTGTTCTTCTTTATGTTTTTGATGACCGTCATCCTCATCGGGTTTTATCGAAGCATCAAGGGAATTTGGATCGCCTTGGTTTTCCTTCTCACCGGATTGCGTCGGCGGCTTTAGATCACTTATACGGAAATCGAGCGCACAGAAAGTGTGCTTGACCTTTTCTGTGCCAGCTCCTAGACTAAATTGGTGAAGAAGAATATCACCCTCAAACTTGACCAAGAACTTTTGCACCGGGTTCGGCATGTGGCTGTCGATGAGAACAAATCTGTTTCTGCCTGGGTCTCAGACCTGATTGTCCGGGCGCTCAGTCGGGAGGATGCCTATGAGCGCTCCAGGCGGGAGGCGCTCAAGGCTCTCGATCGGGGGCTAAACGCAGGCGGTATGCCGCTGACCCGTGAGCATATCCATGAACGCAATTGATGTTTTTGTTGACACCAACATTCTGATATACGCCCACGATCTCGAGGCAGGCCATAAGCACCAGACGGCACGTGAACTTGTTCGGCGAGTTTGGGAGCGGCGCGAGGTGCCTATTCTGAGCGTTCAGGTGCTCCAGGAGATGCATGTGAACCTAGTCCGAAAAGGAGTCAGCTTGGAAGACTCAGTAGACACAGTCAAGCGTTATCTTTCTTGGCGGGTAGTAAGCAACAACGAGACAGTTCTTCGTCGGGCATTCACAGCGCAGCAGCGGTGGGGCCTTTCTTTTTGGGATACCTCGATCGTGGCGGCAGCTCAACAGGCTGGGGCTAAAGAGTTGTGGACCGAGGAGCTCAGTACGGGCCAGAACTACGGAGGCGTAATCGCGGTCAATCCTCTCGCATGAAGCCGAGAAGCCCGTTCAGTGGAGAGGCAGGCTCGACCTCCCTAACAGGAGCTGGATGATGAATGGTGAAATCATTAGCGCACAAATTGCTTAGGGGTGCTGGGTGCAGCAAGGAGTATGGGTGGCTCGACCTTGGCCGCGTCGCCCAAGGATGTTTCGTTTTTCGGCTTAGGAAAAATCCTGAGCCTACACCACGACCGCACGGAACTTTGCCCATTCTTTGGGTTTTGGTTGGAGCGTCTCTGACAGAGGTGTGCTTTGAGGAGGAGGTGTGCTGGGTCGAATTGTCACGTTTTTATGTTTTGGTCTGCTTTTGGCCGGTTGTGGGTCCCAGAGTGGGCAGGAGGTGTTCGCTTCCACTTCCCAGGAGTCGAGTCTCCAGCAGCCTGGGGAACAAGCGGGAACCGCCATCCTTCGACTGCTGTTCTATGGCGAGGCCGCTGAAGGAGCGTTTTTGCTGGTCACAGGTTGGGATGCCGATGGGAATGTGCTGTTCGGGCCCCAACAGTTTTCGCCCCCGAGTAACCCAGGTGGCCAAGGTGCTTTGGAGGTGCCCGTCTCCACGGCTCTTTCTCGAGTTGAGGTGCAGGCTTTAGATCGGCAGGGGGGTGAGGTTCTGTGGGTCTTCGAGAGCCCGGTGAATCTGCAAGATGGAGGGGTGGTCACCGTGGTTGTGGTAGGGACCCCTGGGGAGCCTGGAGCCGAGGGGCCCGCAGGCCCAGAAGGGGCCCAGAAGGCCCAGAAGGCCCCCAGGGACCCCCTGGACCGACCGTCCCCGTCATAGGCAGCTTGAGCACCTCGCCCTTGCCCGCGGCTCCCGGTTCAGAGATCACGGTGACGGTGCAGGCTCAGAGTTCTCAAAATCTCACCCTGACCTACTCCTGGGAATTGGCTTCAGTAGACTGGACCATCACCGGCGATGAGGACGCCGCCACCGTCACCGTGGAAGCTCCGGCTCTTGCCGAGGGGTCGCAAGGAGACTCCACCACCGCCACGGTGACGGTGACCGATTCCGAGGGGCGCCAGGCTGTGGGTACGGTGGTGCTGTTCACTCGAGCTGAGGTGCCGATTTTCCAGAGCCTGACCTTCTCCACTCCCATCTCCTACGCCACCCAGATCTTGGCCAGCGTCACCGACCCCCAAAATTCCGAGTTGAGCTATGCCTGGACCATCGGCGGGGTAGAGCCGGTCCCGGCACCGCCCTCGGAAGAGCCAGATTGGTCCTGGACCCCCCCAGGCCTGCCGGGCCTGTATCTGCTGGTGGCGGAAGCCACCAATGCCTATGGCCTCAGGGCCCAGGCTTCAGCCTTTCTCACCGTAGACGGGGCTCACCCCTGGGCCGGCTTCGCCCGCGACCTGCAACGAACCGGCCGCAGCCCGGTGGACACCTCGGGCAACGTTGGGGAGATCCTTTGGAGCACCCCGGAAAATGGCGACGATTCCCTGCCGGGAACCCTTGTCAACTCCTCGCCGGCAGTGGCTGCCGATGGTACGATTTATATCGGCAGTAGCACACCCGGTTCCTCTGGCCAAGCTTTTCTCACGGCAGTGTCCCCCAATGGGGGCAAAAAATGGAGCACCGGAGACGGGGGGGACATCGTGCACCTGCCGGGGAATTGGCTCAACTCCTCGCCGACAGTGGCTGCCGACAGTACGGTTTATATCGGCAGTTATCTGCGACCTTCAACTACCGATACCGAAGCCTATCTCACGGCCCTAAACCCCGATGGCAGCAGAAAATGGAGCACTCCGAATAGTGGTGATGATGCCCTGCCGGGCACCACTGTTTCCTCTTCCCCGGCGGTGGGGGCGGACGGCACGGTTTATATAGGCAGTCACGGAGGTGGTGCAGCCTACCTCACGGCAGTGAATCCTGATGGGACTAGGAAATGGAGCACAGAGGATGAGGAGATTGTGAACCTTCCGGGAGCCTCTGTTTCCTCCTCGCCGGCAGTGGCTGCCGATGGTACGATTTATATCGGCAGTAGCACACCCGGTTCCTCTGGCCAAGCTTTTCTCACGGCAGTGTCCCCCAATGGGGGCAAAAAATGGAGCACCGGAG
>JBJHCR010000040.1:0-29732 GCA_050486105.1 Vulcanimicrobiota bacterium | reverse complement strand
CGTATCAGAGTTGCGGTGGCCATCTTGGAGGCAGGCAAGATTCTTTTGGTGGAACACACCAAAAACCAACGTTCGTACTGGCTTTTGCCTGGTGGAGGTCTCGATTGGGGAGAGCGCTTGGAGGAAGCCGCCCGGCGTGAAGTTCTCGAGGAGACCGGTATCGAGGTCGAGTTGGGAAAGCTGCTCTTTGTTTGTGAGACACTTGCTCCCAATGGCAGCCGCCATCTGGTCCATATGGTGTTTTCCGGGACTCCCGTAGGTGGTCAGTTGACCGTTCCCCAAGAGGAGAGAATCACGGCTTTGGCCTGGCATTCGTTGGGGAGTCTGCAGGGTCTGGACTTTCATCCACCGATCCAAGGAGCGCTCATGAAACTCACGGAACAGGCCATGAACAACTCCGATTCGATTTTTTTAGGGAATCTCTGGGTCGAGTAGCAAGGATCCTAAGGCCCTCGGAGAATGGCAGCCTCTATGCCAGCGCGATTGTTTGAGTTTAGGTCCGAGTCCTTATCCGATCTCCTGTTGAGGCAGGATAATCCCTTGCTCGTCTGTTTTGGAACAGACTGGTGTGCCCCGTGCAAGCGTCTAGAGCGGGTGCTCCTCGAGTTGGTGCCGAACTGGGCTGAGACTCTTCATGTTGGAAAGGTCAATGTGGAAGACGAGCCTGAATTGGCTCGGAGGTTCGAAGTGGTCAAAAGTCCGACCCTTTGTCTGTTCCAAGATGGGGAAATGGTTGCTCGACACCAAGGGTTCCGCGACCGTGACGGCGTTCTCGAGATGCTGGCGGCGCTTCAATCAAAGTGAGTTGAGAATTCAGTTCGTTCGAGGATTACTTCTTAGAACTTCCGTTATAGCTGACGCAGATCAGATGGTCTCCTTCTTGAAGTATTTCGTTCTTCGGGTTTACTAATAGTGTTCCGTCTTTTCGTTCCAGCGCAATTGGGATGGTGTCGGTTTTGTCGTAGTGGGCCGCCAGCACTTCTGCAAAACTCTTGCCAAAGAATTCTTCAGGAACCGGAGACGGCGTGAAGGTGTGACCCTCAGACGGTTTCAGCAATTCTTGAAGGAGATGGGCGCTGCCGGAGTGCAGGGCCGCCTGGGCCAGAAGATGACCGGAGATGCTGCGGGTTACGATCACTTCGTTCACGCCGCCCATGCGCAAATGTGGCTCATTCATGCCGTTGCTTAGCTCGGCGCAGGTATGGACCGAGGGATTCAACTTCTCTATGGTCAGGGCAGCCAAAACGGTTCGGGCATCAGCATCTTGGCGGGAACGAGAACCACTGACATCGGAGACGATCACCGCGATGTCGCAAGCGTTAACATTGCATCGCTGCAAGACTTCGGCTCGGGTGAAGTCTTCTTCGATCACCCGCACTCGACCAGGATAGGGAATGTCCATATTCACCCTCTCGGCTCGCTCAGTGATGATCACGATCTCCCGTTCTTTCAGGGTGGGATGACTTTGAAACTCGGCCAAGACCGTCTCCACGCCGGCGTTGTAGCCACAAATGATGATGTGGTTTTCGAGGTCTTCTAGGGTCAGTCTATTCAAAACGGCTCCATCCTTGAGTTTTTCGATCATGACCACGGATATTGTTCCGGTCAAGAGGGCAAATAAGGTCAGTCCACAGAACTTTATGAAGAGGATGACGAGCTTACCACCTAGGGTTGCAGGAAATTCGTCTACGTATTCTCCCGCCACCAGACTGAAAACCGTCATCCAGAAGGCTTCGGCCAGCGAAGATGCGCCGTCGGAGGGCTCCTTTTGGAAATGGGCCATCCCCAGTGTCCCGAAAAGAGTGGCGAAAATCAGCAAGGCGGAGACGATGAGATACTCGGTGATCCGCTTTCTGAGCAGCCACTGCAGGATCCGAGTCTGATTGGCTACTAGGCTCAACACTCGAAACAGACGCAACAGTCGCAGCAGTCTGAGAAAGCGGAGAAACCGAAACACCCTGAAGACCGGCAAGACCGCCAAGATGTCGATGAAGTACTCTCGAAAAAACCGCCTCTTTTTTTTGCTCACGATGAACCTCAAGAGAAGTTCGAAGACGAAGATCAAGGTGATGACGTCCCCGGCGGTTTCAACTGGCGCATAGTAAGGATCGCTTTCGGGCAGGGCGATTTCCACTCCCAGCAAGATGACCGAAACCACGATTAGGGCCAGAATGGTGATGTCGAAGCTAGGCCGTAAGACAATGCGTCGGGCCCACTGAGTGAGAGTTTCCACCTAGGTTGTTTCCTTAGATTTAGTATGCTTCCCTCTCCTGTGTTTGGGAGGTTTTCTTGGGCCCTGAGTTAAGCTTGACGAGTATGCGCAAGTGTTATTTTGGTGTTCCCCTGACGTTCTTCCTTGGGCTGTTGCTGTTTTCGAGCCCAACTCTTGCCGAGCGTGAAAACCGACAGTCGAAATCGCTGGTGATCGTCGTCTTTGTCGACCAACTTCGATTCGACCAAATCCAATTCTACCGAGATCATTTTTTGCCCAAAGAAGCTCGGGGATTTCGCTTTCTGGCCGAGAACGGAGTGGAGCATCGTCGCGCCTTCTTTGACCACTTTCCGACTCACACCGCTCTCGGGCACGCGGCCGTATCAACTGGCGCTCTTCCTGACGTACACGGAGTGGTGGGGAACAGTTGGGTGAAGCCCGGGGACCGCAGAGCTACCGACTCCGGTCAGGACGCTGAATACCCGCTGGTAGGCCCGGCCAAGGACGAGGGTATAGGATTTTCACCCAGAGTCTTGACTGCTCCGACCCTCGGAGAAACGCTTAAGCACGCCACGGGCGGGAAAGCCAAGGTAGCAGCCGTCTCGGTGAAGGACCGGGGAGCGGTGCTCACTGCGGGTCCTGCGGGGGATATGGCTATTTGGTTCAATCTGGAGACCGGGAACTGGGTCAGCAGTCGATACTATGCTCCCGATGGACAACTCCCCGACTATCTTGTTCGACACAATCGGGAGCACCATCCCGATAACGATTTTGACACCGTCTGGACACCCACCTATTACCAGCCTTCCGAGGCGCCCGCCGATCTCCGCGCCTCTGAACTTCTTTCCGGCCGAGTTGACGGCTTTTATGGAATTGAGGGCGGTTTTCCCCATACCTTAAAGGGCCAAGCCCAGCGTCCAGGTCCGGCCTTCTATACCTTGTGGAGCCACACCCCTAAGGCACTCACCGCTAGTGTGGATCTGGCTTTGGAAACGCTCGACTACTACCAGATGGGGAAGGGGGCCGGGCCAGACCTTCTGTACTTGAGCCTAAGCTCACTGGACAAGGTTGGACACGCCTTTGGTCCCAATTCTCCCGAAGCATTCGAGGTGCTGATGGCCACCGACCGAGAGGTTGACCGCTTTCTCAGAGGGGTCGAGTCTCGAGTGGGGCTCGAGAAATGCTTGGTGGTTCTCACCTCGGACCATGGAGTGCTTCCGTTGCCCGAACATCTAAAAGAGATGGGCGGGGACGCCGAACGTTTGGATACCCGGGATTTTGTCTTGCGGTTGCGCCAAAGGATGGAGGGAGATTTCCCTGGCCAGGACTGGGAAATTCTCTTCAGCGATCCCTACATCTATCTCTTCTCTGACTCGATCTCTGCTGCTGAACGCTCACGTATGCTCGAGAGTCTCCAGGAGCAGGCTCGGAGATTTCCGGGGGTTTTGGAGGTCTTGTCGAAATCGGATTTGCTCCAAGGAAAGTATCGAGCCGGAACCTACGCCGATAAAGTGGCCCGATCCACTCATAGGAGTCGGGGAGGGGATCTCGCTGTGATTCCTGAGCCCCATAGGATTTTTGCCTTCAACACCGTGGTGGGTGGGACTCATCACGGGACCCCTTGGACCTATGATTCTCACGTGCCGCTTTTGTTTTATGGGTGGCCAGGGGCGCAGGGAACTGAAGATAGGTGGTGTACTCCCCGGCAGGTGGTGAGCACCATAGCCCATTTTTTTGGATTTATAGCGCCTGGGGGGTGCGACGTGGAGCCCTTGCCTTGGACTTTGGAAACTGTACGGCGAACACCACCCGTTGAGGAGTTGAAGCGATGAAGGAAAAAGTTGTCCTGGCCTATAGCGGCGGACTAGATACTTCGTGCATCCTGCGTTGGTTGCTGGATCAAGATAAGGAAGTCGTGGCCTTTGTTGGAAACGTGGGCCAGGATGAAGACTTTGAGAAGGTGAAGGAGAAAGCCCTGGCGATCGGAGCCAGCGAAGTTTTCGTCGAGGATCTGCGCTCAAAGTTTGTCACCGATTTTATCTTTCCGTGCCTCAAGGCCAACGCACTCTATGAGGGACGGTATTTGCTGGGCACTTCCATCGCGCGTCCTTGCATCGCTCAGGCCATGCTTGAAGTAGCCGATAAAGTCGGGGCCAAATCCTTGTCCCACGGGGCTACCGGTAAGGGCAACGATCAGGTCCGTTTCGAGTTGGCCTTCTACGCTCTCAGGCCTGAACTCGAAGTCTTGGCCCCTTGGCGGTTGCCGTCCTTCCTACAGCGCTTTCGGGGTCGGACTGATCTGATGAACTATTGCGCTGAACACGGAATACCCGTGGATGCTTCCCCCAAAAGTCCCTACAGCATGGACGAGAACCTCTTCCACATTTCCTATGAGTCGGGAGTCCTTGAAGACCCCAACCACCGCCCCGATCTAGACATGTATCGCATGACTTGTGACCCCACCGAGGCGGCCGTCGAACCGGAATTTGTAACCGTCAGCTTCGAGAATGGGATTCCCGTTCGAGTAGCCACGGAAGAGCGAGAAGAGACCGACCCCCTGAAGCTATTTCTCTTTTGCAACGAACTTGGGGGCAAGCACGGTATCGGTCGCATCGACATCGTGGAGAACCGCTTCATTGGGATCAAGAGCCGTGGGGTTTATGAGACGCCCGGTGGGACCTTGCTCAGGGAAGCCCACCTCGACATCGAGGGGATCGCCATGGACCGTGAGGTCATGCGGCTGAGAGACATGCTGAGCCCCAAGTTCAGTGAATTGGTCTATAACGGCTTCTGGTTTTCCCCTGAAATGGAGTTTCTCATGGCTGCTATGGACAAGGCTCAGGAACTCATTGATGGGGAAGTCACACTTAGGTTGTATCGAGGCAGGGCTTTGCCGGTAGCCCGACGCTCTCCCTCTTCGCTCTATAATCAGGATTTGGCTTCCATGGAGATCGAGGGAGACTTCGACCCTCGCCACTCCGAAGGATTCATCAAGATCAATGCCATCCGCCTGAAGGCCCATCGAGCGATCGTAGAGAGCCGTGGAGCTCGTCCTTGATAGACCCTAACCGGAGATAGAGAGTTCTTCGACCTGTGCCCCACAGGACGGACACTCTTTGGCTTCCAGTGGCACTCTTTCTGGACAGGACGCGCACGGCCTTGAGGTCTTGCTCAATTCTAGGTCTTCCTGCAAGAGAACCAGTGAGTGAAGCAGTGGGATAGGGTCTCCGGTTTCCAGATGTAGGTCCAGATCGTCAGCTAGGGTTTGTATCACCGGTGGGGCATCGCTCCCCCGAACTCCATCAATGAGGGTGCGTGCGGCATAAATGGGAGCCCCGCCTCGAAGAAGATTGAGAATCATTTGGGCTTCGGGCCAAAAGGGTGAAGCTCTCAGCGCTTCAAGGTCGAGGGTGTGCTCCGGAAACCGGGCGAAGACCTCGTCCAAAGCATCCACCAGGCTCCAGAATTCTTCGAGGTTCTCCGGCGGACCCTCTTCCAGCATTTCACTCAAGAGAGTTATCTGTCCCTCGGCCGTCTCCAGCAAGTCAGCAGCCACCTCAGGATGGAGAAGCCAGCCATCTTGACGCTTTTCCCAGAGTTCTAGAAACGCAGGAAAGGCATTCTCTTGAAGTAGAGCCCAATTCTCCTCGCTTTCCTCGTGCCTCAAGGCGCTCAAAAGGGAGCCCACAATAGGGATGGCCAGAGAATTTTCTTCTTCGAACTCCTTATAGAGGGTGGGTAAATGCTCCAAGAGTTCTCCGGCGCTGCGCAGCTCAAAGAGCGCTTCTTCCAGCACTTCGGTGGGGAACTCCGCCTCGTGCTCGGCCAACATGTCGAAACCTTTCTGGGCTCTCCGAAAGCCTTCGAGACAGCCTTTCTTGAAATCCTCAGGCAGGACATCCTGAGTGTCCATATAGAGATCGCTCAGAGTGGCCACCGCCAAGACCGCCTCCGGGGCTTTGGCATGGATGGCTTCGTGGCCGGCGCGCCCTTGGAGATGAGCGACGCTGGCCTTCAAGAGGCGGTCGAGCGAGGAGTTGTGCACGAAGTATGGACGCTCTCTCTCTTCATAGAAGGCGTCGTGAGCCTGAAAGAAACTCAAGGAGTCTTTGACTAGGTCTTCTAGGTCCACCTTGCCCGTGAAGGCGCGCTCCACCGAGGCTGACAGTTGCTCCAAGAGCGGTGGAAGATTGGCCACGATTTGAGCGTCTTCTTCAGAGACCTGGTAGTCGCTCTCTCTTTGGTAGTACTCTTGAAACTGAGCCTTCCAATCATTCCAGGAGGCTTTCCACTCCAAGGGGTCACCTTTATAGGCAACAGCATCGATGATGTGACAGAGAAAACTTGGGAGGTACTGCATATAATCCGAGTTTGCTTTGGCTGGTTTTCATCCTGCACTGGATTTCTAAATTGTCAAAAAGGCTGCGGGGATAGGAGTTCGCCTTAGGGAAGGGTGCGTTATCATCGATGAAACGGAGGATCATATGGACGGAGAGATTCGATACTGTGTGCGCTGAAACTATCAGCCGAGAGCAGCCAGTTTGGCGGCACGATTGACTGAGGAGTTCAGCCTGAATTGGCGCTGTGTTCCAGGGGGCACCGGGGAATTTTCGATTTGGCTGAATGGGGAGTTAGTGTCTCAGAAGGATGCCGACGGATTTCCAACTCCGGAAAGTATAGTGTCGAAGGTTCGAGCAAGGCTCGGTTAGACGAACACTATTCTTGAAGGCTTGAGCTGGTGACCTTGGCTCGAAACGCGCGGTCGGTGCGTATTCGGCGACTCAAGATGAGAAAGCGCAAGAACATGGAAAGGCCCGCGCAAGCTAGACCGAGCAAAAGGCCAATCCAAAGACCCTGGTGCTGCAGCGGGGTCCAAAGTGCTAAATAGATGGCCGATCCTAGTCCTACAACCCAGTAGGAGAGTGCGCCGATTACCAGAGGAACTTTGACATCGGTCATGCCCCGCAGCGCTCCGCTGGAGGTGATTTGAAGGCCGTCGAAGACCTGAAAAATTCCAGCAATAATGAGAAGTTCTATGGCATAGATACGCACTTGGGAACTCTCTCCAGACTTAGGGTCCCAAAACAAGTCGATGAAGAAGGCCGGAACGGTCATAAAGAGTAGGGCAGATATCGTCATAAAGCCGACCCCAACTCCGATGGCGGCCAAGCCGGCGGGTCGAACCCGAGCAAACTTCTTGGCCCCAATGAATTGACCGACCCTGGTGGCCCCGGCAAACGAGATTCCTAGGGGAATCATGAAGGTTACCGCAGCACAGGTTAAGACGATCTGGTGAGCGGCGGCCTGCTCGGTGCCGATTCGGGCCATAAGCAACGCGGCGACAACGAAAAGTCCGACCTCAAGGCAGATCATGCCGGCGATAGGAAGGCCGATCATCAAGAATTCCTTTCGACCTCTGGCGGTCGTTCTCAGGAGCTGTTGGGTGAACTCGGACTTCCAGGCTATAGTGGCTAGGGTTAGGGCCATAAAGAGATTGACGGTGGCGGTAGCAAATCCGGTGCCCTGGACTCCAAGAGCCGGGAAACCAAACTTGCCGAACATGAGGGTGTAGTCTGCCAGTCCATTGACGACTATTCCAATGAGGGCGACCAAAAAAGGAATTCTCGGTTTGGAAATCCCGTCAAGATAGTTCTTAAGGGTCAAGAACAGGAAGGCCGCCGGCAGGCCCAGCATGGCGGCCCGGGTATAGCCGGTGGCCTGTCGGCTCACCTCTTCAGGGTACTCCAACCAGGCAAACAAAAGATCGATACGGAAAAGTACGATCCAAGATAAAAGGGCGCAGACCCAAGCTGCCCAGAATCCCAAGGCCACCGTTCGTTGAATGGCTTCGTTTTTTTTTGCTCCGAAAGCTTGGCTGACCAGGGGGTTGACGGCTGCTACGATACCTATTCCGAAGGACAGGCATAATCCATAGGCCGCTTGCCCAACGGCCATGGCGGCGAGAGCCTCCCCTTTGAGACGACCGACCATGGCAACATCAGTGCTGTTCATCGCAATTTGGGAAAGCTGAGCACCGGCCATGGGAATCCCCAGGACCAGGGTTTGCTTGATTTCTGTCCACGCTCGCGCCATCGCAGGATGGTACTGCAATCCGAGGCATCTGTCGAGGAGGTTGCTTGCCCGCACTGAGAGCGACTAGTAGCAATTTCCGATGTTGCCCATATGGGAGATTTACATTTGTGCAACATATCTTGAGTCGATTTACTCTACTCTGAGTGTATGAAAGCCTCCCACCTCCAGAGTGCCGCCGTTCGCGAACGTTTGGCGCAAGCGCTACGCACAACTCAAGTGGCACCGGAATCTGTTGCGAGGCTCTCGGCTCCTTCCCAGGACACTGGAGACTCGCTCCTTGGTGACTCCTTCGATGGGCAAACCTCTCAGGAATTCGATTGGGTTTCGAGGCCCAAGGGTTTGGAGGAGTTGCATCGCCGGGGAATCAACGGCGAGGGGGTCACAGTGGCCGTGGTGGACAGTGGAGTCAGCAAGCACTCAGACTTCGGGGACCGTATTAAAGCATTTCGGGATTTTTCGTCCCGCAAGAGAACCCCCTACGACCCCAAGGGTCACGGAACCCACATAGCCGGTATTATCGCTGGAGAAAATGACAGAGTCTCGGGGATCGCGCCTCGGGCCGACTTGGTGGCCTGTCGGATCACCAACGAACAAGAAGCGATCCGAGCCATCGATTGGGTCATCGAGAACCGAGAAAAATATTCCATAGACATTTTGAACCTTTCATTGGGCACAGAGCTCAAGGGTAGCCCGGTTGAGGACGATTTTGTCAAGGCGGCAGAGCGAGCGGTGGAAGCCGGTTTGGTGGTGGTAGCAGCTGCCGGCAACGAATGTCGAGACAAGGTTTGTCCAAGCAACGTTAGTAGTCCAGGAATCTCCCCAAAGGTGATAACGGTAGGCACCCTCGATGATCGCGGTACCGAGATCCGAAGTGACGATGGAGTTTGGGAGAACTCAAGTCGAGGAGCCAAGGACAGCGGTAAGCCCGACCTGATTGCTGAAGGAGTGAGAGTCCTAGGACCTTTGGCTCCGGCCTCGGCCTACGCCCAACGCTTGGCACAGACGGCCCAGTATGTTGCTTTGACCGGAAGCAGTCAGGCTGCGCCTATGGTCAGTGGAGCGGCAGCACTTTTGTTGCAGGTCAACCCCAATCTCAGTCACCATGAAGTCAAAGATATCCTGACCGGCACGGCTCAGCGACTCAGCGGAGTACCCAAGAACGCCCAGGGAGCAGGTCGATTGAACTTGCTGGCAGCGGTGGACCGAGCGGCTAGTTAGCTTCTTAGGATCTGGTCCGGAATAACTTTCTATTTTCGGTTGTCGAGGGCCGGGGCCACCCACGCAAGCGCGGGTTCCCGGCGTCCCCGTGGGTGTGGCAAGGCGGTTCGAGCGACTAGTATCGAGAATACTTAAGCGAGAACCAACGCTGCCAGCACCCAGAGGGTCCCCGATGCATCGGCGGCCCAAACCGGGAAGTTATTTCGGACCAGATCCTTAGCCCACTAGGCCAAAGCTGGCTAGGTGTCCGGTGGCCCAAGCGCTCTGGAAGTTGAATCCTCCGGTTATCCCATCTACGTCCAAGAGTTCCCCCGCCACCAGCAGTCCAGGAACTCTTCGGCTCTCCATGGTATGGACCGAGACCTCCCTTAGGGGCAGGCCCCCAGAAGTGACAAACTCCTCTTTGAACACTCCCTTTCCCACGATTTCGAGCTGACAACCCTTGACGCTGTCGGTCAAAGACTTCACTTCATCTAGGTTCAGGCTACGGTAAGTTCGCTCGGGGCTAAGTTGGTTTTGCTCTAGGAATTTTTGCCAGAGTCTTTTGGGTAGGTTCGGGAAAGGGGAGGTTCCTAGGCGACGGGTGAGGAGTTCGCCTTTCTTGAGGTGATCGAGAAAGTCGGACCATGCCAAACTTGGAAGCCAGTCGCAGAGCAAGGTCGCTCGATAATCCCGTTCTGCCAAGACTCGGGCGGCAAAGGCTGAGAGTTTGAGTATCGCCGGGCCGCTCAATCCCCAGTGAGTGATTAGCAAAGGGCCACGCTGTTCAAATCTCGGCGTGGTCTCAAGACTGAGATGGACCGGATCCACACTGAGTCCTGGTAAACCTTGCAAGATTGCATCTTCGCAGCAGAAAGTGAACAGGGAGGGAATGTCAGGCACAATGCTGTGCCCCATAGTCTTCAACCAAGCAGGGGCCCTTGAGCCTCCGCCGGTGGACAATAAGAGACGGCGACATCGGAAAGAGCCCTGGCCGGTGTGGAGCAAGAAACCTTCGGATTCGGAGTGCTGGACTTCCTTCACTCGACAACCGGTGAAGAGAGGTATTCCCAATTTCTTGATTTCCTCTAACAAGAGGTCGACGATGGTCTCCGAGCGATTCGAAGTGGGAAACATCCGTCCGTCCGCCTCGGTTTTGAGTTCGACCCCTCGGGTCTTGAACCAGGCCGCGGTGTCTTCGGGCATGAAGCGGGACAGAATGGCTCGCAGACGTGGTCCCCCTCGAGGATAACAGGAGAGCAGCAGATCGAGGTCATCGCATCTATGGGTGACGTTGCAGCGACCACCACCTGAAATGGCAACCTTGCGGAGGGCCTTGGGAGAGGCTTCCAAAATTGCGATCTTGAGTTCACAGGACAGCTCCTTGGCCCCAAGGGCGGCGAAAACTCCGGCAGCCCCGCCACCGACCACTAAGGCGTCCCACTGTTTATCGATCCTGTGGCTCCTCATCGCTAGGATCCGGGGAGGTGAGCAGGGTGTAGTAGCACCAGATCGCCAAGGCCCAAACCCCGGTGATACTTAAGGTCAAAAATATCCAGCCTTGTATCGTCATTCCGTCATCCTCTCTCGGTCATCTCTCGGTCGTGGCCTTCCAGCTCGATTCCCTGTTCCTCCATACGCTTCTCTCCGATGTAGACGAAGAAGCAGAGGATGGCGATGGTCAAGCCAATCATCAACATCGCGTACTGGCTCACCGGGCTCGCTCTAACGGCATCGATCCAACTGGGTAGCGAATCATAGGAGAAGACTCCAAAAACGATAACCAGGAAGAGGGGAGAAATGACCAAGAGGATGGGATAGAAAAAGCTCGGGATCTTGATGCGCGCACCCTGGTGAGCCTCCTCTAGTCCTCGCTTGACTCCGAAGATGTAGCTGAAGATCATCAGTTGAACTGTGGCCAGAAGAAAAATGCCGAAGGTTCCCACCCAATTGTCCACTGTACCCAAAAACTCAAGGTTTTCCGAGAAGTACATCACCAGAAAAGAGCCCACTAGGCAGAAGCAGACCAGGCAAACGGTGGCCACCATGCGACCTCGACCCAAAGCCTCTTCAAAGAAGGCCAGCGCCGGTTGGTACATCGATATGGAAGAAGTTATGGCGGCTAGGAACAGCATGAAGAACCAGACCGCTCCAACCAATTGGCCCACGCCGCCCATCTGAGCGAATACCACCGGGAGAGTGGTGAAACCCAGTCCGAAGGTGCTGGCGGCTGCTGCCGTGGCGCCCGTGGCCCCGAGAAAGACGAAGGCTGACGTCAAGGTGATCATCCCACCAAAGCTGACTTCGAAGACCTCGTTTGTGGCCGCTGCCGTGACTCCCGAGAGCACCACATCGCTCTTGCGATTCATATATGAGGCGTAATTGATGATCACTCCGAAGCCCACCGACAGAGAGAAAAAGATCTGACCTGCTGCCGCAAGCCAAGTCTGTCCACTCTTTAAGGCTTGGAGATCGGGGTTCCACATGAACCCAAGCCCGTTGAGCACATTCTGATCCGGGTAGTTCGGGTCGGGGGTTCCCAAAGTTAAAACTCTCACCAAAACGATCACCGCGCAGATCGCCATGGTTGGCATGGCCAGTTGGCAGAATTTTTCGATCCCCCCGGAAATGCCTCGGTAGATCAAAAAGATGTTGATGGCAAAGACAAAACACCACAGGAGAAAAGTCTCCAGGGTTCCCCCGGCATGGATGCCGTTGGCGTTCATTCCTACAGTAGTGTTGAAGATTTCTGTTGCCTTAGCGGTCTGTTCAGGAATGCTGCCCAATTCCGTGAACTTGAACTCTCCCCGAACATACTTGATAGCGTAAGACAGACACCAAGCTTCGATGTAGGTGTAGTAGAATGAAACCGACATGGGGATCAAGACTCCCAGGACGCCGATGTAGCGAAACACTCGACTCCGACCCACGGCTCCCAGGATGAATGGAGCGGAGTGAAAGCCTCGCTTTCCTCCATAACGACCCATGGTCCACTCGGCCCACCCAATGGGTATACCGAGCAACAGCAGGGCAATAAAATACGGGACCATAAAAGCCCCACCGCCATTGGCCGCCGCCTGACCAGGAAACCTAAGAAAGTTTCCCAGACCTACAGCCGAGCCCGCTACCGCCAGGATCACCCCGACTCTGGTACCCCATTCCTGTACCCGAACGTCTCTAGTCATGACCTACCCAAACCTATTTCTCTTACGGAATCTCTAAGGCCATGGTACACATGGCCCGCTCGGGGTCAGTTGGCGACCGGCTCGGAGCCTCCTCCGTAAATGCTAAAGTTGCTGTTGATTGAGCATCAATCGGTGCGAATGAGGACGTGGTAGCCAAACTGGGTTTGCACCACGTCTGAGAGCTGGCCCACTTCGAGATCGAAGGCCACTGCATCGAATTCTTTGACCATCGCACCTCGTCCAAAGTGACCTAGGTCGCCACCGCTTTGTCCACTGGGGCACTGGGACAGAGCTTTGGCCTTGGCTGAAAAATCGGCTCCTTCTTTCAATTCCTTGAGCAAGTCTCGGGCGGCTTGCTCATCCTTGACCAGGATATGCGAGCAGCGAACCTTCTCTTTGTTTCCGAATAAACTTCCCATGGGGTCTCCTAAAATTGACGTCTGCGGTGTTTGGAGAGACCAAGGGAAATCTCCTACTTCTCTCGCTGCTAAGTCGGTCTAGGCGAGTGAGTATAGGAGGTTTCCGCCCGAGAAAAGTGTATTGATCCGATCGTGCAGGGGTCCAGGTTGGCCTTGGCGAGGAGGGTGCATGCCTAGACGTTCCATGAAGACAACTGCCGGTTGGATGATCGTAGCCGCGGTCTTATGGTTTTTCTCCCCGGCTTCAGCTCAGGAGGTCACTCCAGAGGTCTTCCAGACTAAGACGAGACAATGGTTGAAAGAGGGCGACTTCCACAAGATCGCCATGGCGATAAGGTTTCAGCGCGAGGTCGGCAAACTGGCCTTTGCCAGCGTCCTGGAGAGGTACCGGCACGTGGGGCGCGGCGCGGACGAAGAATGGCTCAACGCTATCGCTCGCGCTTTCCGAATGGAAGGCGACGATCAGCCTAACTCTGAGCTTAGGGAACTGGGAATCCTCTGGGCCGAGACGCGCTGGCGTGGAACCTTGTTCGAAGCAGATCAAGTGGTCGACACTCGGGGAACTGTCGCCCAGATGTTGCCCAGGGAGGCGAACCTCCCGACCGAGCCATTCGCTGAGGCTCTCGCTGCTACTCATCTGGCGGTGCGAGTCGGCAACGATCAGGCCCTGCCCTCTATGCTGAAAGCTCTCAAGGCCTATCTGGAGAAGAACCCTCGGCATCCCAGAAAAAGTGAAGTACTGGCTCTCGAAGTCAGTGCTTTGGAGGCAACCGGTCTTTGGAACGAAGCCCTGAATCTCGGTAGATCCTATGCCTCCGAGGTCGACGGAGGTCAAGCTACCGTTTTGCATCTGACTATGCTGTCCGCTGCTCGAAAGTTGGAACGGCCCACCGAGGTTGATGCACAACTGCAAGTGCTCCGAACGCTGATTGTCGAAGACCCTCAACCCTTGGTGCGCTTTATCGTGGAGAGTGTGGAGTTCGCCAGGCGCTGTCAATCTGAGGAGGTGGACCTTTCGGAGTTGACCCGACGCCATACTCAAGTGTGGTCTCTGTTGCGAGAAGAAGACCTGGCAGGCCTACCTGGGGGTCTCGGGCGACAAGTGGTGGAGGCTGCCGGCTTATGGATATTTGAGAGCCTGAGACGGCAGAGGCGGGAGACCGATGAGTTCCCTACCAAAGCTCAACTTAGCTACATAGTCACCGAGGATCTGAGGCGACTGAGGCGCTTAGGTCGAAGTCAGTTGGCGATGCAGTTTCAGCCTTCTGAGACTCAGGCTTTTCTGCTCTTGTGGAATCCCGAGTTCATGCTGGCGACCCAGGCCTTGGAGCTTGAAGTGGTGGCTTCAGTCCGCAGTGGTGGTGACACAGAGCAAGCTAGGCGTCTCTTGACCGAAGCCGGACCTCAGGTGCAGCAAACCTGGGAGACTATTCGAGAAGCCGGCTTGGGATATCAATTGGCTCAGTACGGGAATCCCATCGATTTGGAAGGTGGGCAATTCGAATTTGTTTGGTCGTTGGGGGAAGCTCCTCGGACAGTGGCACTGCAGCGACTTGAGTTGGCTCGACTCTACGACGATGCCAACGCCCTCGAAGAGGCGTTGGTCTTTCAAAGAGATGCTCGTTCTCAAGGGGGGTTTCTCGGACTCGAGGATGCCCGCTTTCTGAAAGTAGAACGTCTGATTCGGGACTCTAAGGCTGAGCCGGCTGCGGACTTGAACCGAGAGTTGCAAGAATTGAGCGCGCAAAATCGATATCGGCCGGGACAGATCGTCTGCACCGTAAACGCCGCTGAGATCGAACATCAAGGTGGCTCCCAGAAGCAGGCTTTGAAATTGGCTGCAGAAGCGGTGGCCCAGATTGAAGAGTACCTGCTTGAAGCCGGGGGACAGAGTGGCCTGCGCCATCGTTTTCGCCGTGCCTACGAGTTGCTGGCCGAGCTCCAACTCAGGTCCGGTCAAGGCCAGGAGGCTTTCACCACCCTGGCCCGCCTGGGACAGGCCGAGAGCGTTATGGGTCTCGAGGTGGAGCGCTTGGCCGCCCGGGACGCTAAGCTGGCCGGTATGTTGGAGGAATTGGAGGGTGCCCGCTTGAGAACCCGAGCTCTGGAGCAAGCCCGGAGCAACGAAGCTGGAGCCGGGCGTCCAGCCAAAGAGATGGAGGGCGAACTGGCAAAGACCCGCTCGGACTTCTATCAAACCCTAGGGCAGATCCGCCGTCAGTATCCCAACTACGGGCAGATGCTGGCAGTGCGGCCGGTGAACTTTGCACGACTCCAGGAGTACGTTCCCCACGACACCGTGGTGGTTCAAACTTTTGCTGCCGAGGACGCCTTATTTCTCTTCGTCTTGAGCAAGACAGACCTCAAGATCCATCGAGTAGCGGTGGAAAGCAAAATCATCTCGGAGCTCTCGAAGCGGGCCAGAGATGGCTTGCTCAAGAGTCGAGATCGAGGTCTCAGTCGAGCCGGGCGCGTCTTCGGTCTTCCCCTCGAACCTGAGACAGCCGAATCTTCACTGGAGCCTTTTGTGGCTCTTTACCAATATCTTGTTGAGCCCATAGCCGAAGATATCGAGCCCTATCAAGTGGTGGCTTTCATCCCGTCGGGAGCCTTGATGGACCTACCTTTGCAGGCTCTGGCTCAACGCCATGGGGACTCATTGAGGTTTCTAGCTGAGTCCAAACAGGTGGTGACGATTTTGAAATCTTCCGACCTGGAGCGTCTCGGCCGACAACCGTCCCCTTTTAAGAGTGGGAGTTTGATTGTGGGGAATCCGGACGGAACGCTTCCTGGGGCTGCCGAAGAGGCTCGCGCGATCGCCGCCTCTTGGCCGGATTCCGAAGTGCTCATCGGCGATGAGGCCACTCTGGACCAAGTCAGGAACCTCTCCGGAAAAGGTGTATTGCACCTGGCCACCCACGGGGTTTTGGATAGGAACGATCCCAATCAGAGCTATCTGGTTCTTGGGCAGGGACAGCAGCTCAACATCGCGGAGATCGCCGGCTTGGATCTCCGCGATGTGAGACTTGTGACCCTTTCAGCCTGCGAAACCGGGTTGGGTGTCGACTCTGAGGGACAGAGCGAACTGACCACCCTGGCTGAGGCCTTCGGTTTCGCCGGATGCCCCACGGTCACCGCTAGCCTCTGGAAGGTGTCAGACGATTCGACCAAACTTCTGATGGAGCATTTCTACCGCCACCTGAGAGCCGGCGAGACTCCGGCCAAAGCCTTGCACGAGGCGCAGAAGCTCCTGATCGCCAATAAGGAAACCCACCACCCTTATCACTGGGCTTCTTTTCTAGTGATTGGAGATTGGAGATGAAGTCTTGAGGCAAAAACTCGTTCTGCCGGCTCTTCTTCTGCTGGCTTTCGGGCTCCCGGTGCAGGCCGACACCACCCCCAAGATCAGAGCCTTCTTGGTGGGCATAGGGAGTTATCAGCATCCTGATGCCTGGTCGACTCTGGAGGGAGCGCCGAGAGATGTCCTCAGAGTCAGAGAGTCGCTCAAAGAGCGCTTCTCTACTCCCGAAGACAGGTTGCTGGTGCTCGAGGAGCAGTCGGCGACCAAGGAAGGAATCGAACAAGGCCTACTCGCTTTGGTCGAGGCAGCCCAGCCTGGCGAGACCCTGATCTTCTTTTATGCAGGGCACGGATTCGCGGTTCCCAATCGAGAACCGCCCGAAGGTTCGCTCTATGAGAGATTCGATTGGGAACCGAATGGCTTGGATGAGTGTTTGGTGCCTGTGAATGCCCCGAAATCCGACCATCCCGACTTCCCCGACCTGGTGGTTCGAGACGACTTTTTTGAGGCGATTCTCGAAAAGGCGGTGCAGAAAGTTCGACCCTCCGGCACCGGGGAGGGTTCGGTGGTCTTCATTTTCGATAGTTGCCACTCGGGGACCATCAGCCGCTCTGCTGCGGCCCTAGGAAAGATCGAGCGCACCAACTTGACCGCCCGAGCGGCTCCGGGTTTGCCGAAGACAGGTGAGAAACCCCCAGAGTTGGTGGAGGCCAGCATGCACGGTGCAGGAGACTCCGGCTGGGTGGTTCTGAGCGCTTGCAGTGCCCGACAGACTGCCAAGGAAGACCCGGCTCACGGAGGAGACTTCACCAATGCCTTGGTGACGGCCTTGGAAGACCCGAGGGTCGGTCCGGACACCACTTATCACGAACTGATGCGCTTGGTGAGCTCGAATCCTTATTTTTATGACCAGAATCCCGTGGCTGAAGGGGACCGAGACCTGCGGCTTTTCGGAGGGAGCGCCAAGCCGAGGTCTCCGGCGATCTCGGTGCTCGGGGTTCAAGGTCAGGTGGTGACCCTGGATCGGGGAAGCTTGCTTGGGGTGACTCCCGGAAGTAAGGTTGAGCTTTTTGCCTTGGGAGCCACCTCCCCTGAAGACAAAGGCCGCTTCCTCACCAGCGCGACCGTGCTCGAGCAAGGGACTGATCTCTATCGGGCCAAGGCCAAAGTAGAGCGGGGTAAGTCCGAGGAGCTAGTGACCGCAGTGGGCTGGGTCACCGAGCAGAATTTCGGACAGGTCGAGATCCCGGTCTTCTTTGATGCCGAGGCCGAGGGGCTGAAAAGCCTGGTAGAGGATCCCGTAGTTAAGAAGGTTTCTCGGGGCTCGGAGGCTGCCGTTCTCGCTTGGAACGAAGCAGGAAAACTCCGATTGGAGCGCTCTACTGGGGGAGACATTTTAGCCCCCACCAACGACCCTACCCTGCTTCGGAGAGCCTTGCGAGGTGAGGCCAGTAGGCAGTTCTTGACACGAATGGTGAATGCTCCCCAGGAACTCGAAGTCCAACTGCTGCCCGGCCGCTTTTCCGGTTCTACGGTGGCCGGTTTCGTTCCCTCCGAGCCAGAACCCGGTCCCGATGGGCTGCTGAGTTTTGGGGTCGGAGAGCAAGCCTTGATGAAGATCACCAATCGCTCGGCGGGACCGTTGTATATTTCGGTTCTCAATTTCACCCCCGACGGCGGGGTCAAGGTTCTTTTCCCCTACGGAGTAGAAGTCAATAAGGCTTTGGCGGTAGACCAAACCTTAGCGGTGGACATGGCCTTTGACGGAGGAAGTGGTCAGGAAGGTTTCAAGGTGATAGGGACCGCTCAGGAGCTCGACTTACTTTTCCTTGAGACCCAGGGTCAAGTGCGCTCGGCAGCCCAGCCTGAAGCAACTCTTGAAACCCCCTTCGGACAGCTCATGGGTTCGGTCATGTCGGGGACCCGGGCGAGCCGCCCTACCATCAAGGAGCCCAGCAACTACGTAGCTCGCGAGGTGCTTTGGGTGAATCTGAAGTGAGAGTCATTCCGAGGAGGACTTCAGGACTACTGAGCGGTTTTCGAATCTCCAAACAGAAAGGCTACAGAAGGCAAAAGAGGCCGGTTTCACCAAACCGGCCTCTTTTGCTCTCTGTAGAGCTAGGGCGCGACCTGGGGCCAGAACCAACTGCTGGTGTCGACCTCGTTCTCGTCTTCACCTCGGGTGGAAACTTGAGTCCAAAATTGAGCGGGTTCACCTTGACGCTGAGCGATAGCCCCGGAGCCCGGCTGCAGGGTGACGTTCACGGTTCCCCATCCGAAATTGTAGGCGAACTGATGGTTGTGCACCACCCACCACCAATTTCCGTGGTAGGTCTGATCTCCGACAAAGGCGGTCATGCTGCCTCCAGGATGAAACTTAAAAATGTTGCCGCTGGTGGAGCGCCAGGTGCTGGCTGAGGCTGGAAGTAGGCAGCTGAGAGTCAAGACAAGGGCCGTAAACAGTGTGAGTGCAGTTCTTTGACTTTTCATGGGTTCTCTCCATGGCCCGCTTTTGGGCCGGGTTTTCTAAGGTTCCCTCCAATGTCCGCAAGGGTCCCCTGAGGGTCGACACTTCGCCCCAAATCGACCTCATCCTTGATAAGGACGATTCGTTCTCCAGGGTCAGAACGACTTTTGAGGGTCACTTTGGCTCCAACCTCAGCAATTTTCCATTGCCGGAATCGGTCAGCAAGTACAGCAGGTCGTCTGGGCCTTGTTTCACGGCACGGATGCGCTCTCCCAGGTCCTTGAGCAACTCTTCCTGGGCTTCGGGTTCCCCATCACGAAATACAACTCGGCGAAGGTGAGTTTGCACCAGAGCCCCCACAAAAGCGTTCCCTTTCCATTGCGGGAAGGCTTCGCCGGTGTAGAACTCCAGACCTGAGCAGGCAATGGAGGGAGTCCAGTGCAGCACTGGGGATTCCAGGCCAGGCAGTTCTGTATGGGGAGTGATCTGGCGGCCATTATAGTTGATGCCGTGAGTGACTTTGGGCCATCCGTAGTTCGCTCCGGCTCTTATGATATTGAGCTCATCACCACCTCTAGGACCGTGCTCGTTTTGCCAGACTTGTCGCGTCTCGGGATGGAGGGCCATGCCCTGGGCGTTGCGATGGCCGTAGCTGAAAATCTCGGGAAGGTAGCCGTCTCGATCAACGAAGGGGTTATCTTTAGGGATGCTTCCGTCATCGTGGAGTCGAATGGTCGTTCCGGCGTGGTCCATGGGGTTTTGGGCTCGCTCCATGTCCCCTCGATCGCCAACAGTTATGTAGAGGTAGTGTTGGTCATCGAAGAGCAGTCGGGAACCGAGGTGCTGGCCACCGGATCCCCAAGCCTTGGCCACAAAAATCTCTTCCACTTCTTCCAGCCCTGATTCCGTGAGTCGACCTCGACTCACCACGGTGGTCGCCCCCTCTGCTCCGGCTTTAGCGTAGCTCAGGTAGACCCAGGTGTTAGCCGAGAAATCTGGATGCAGAGCAACGTCCATCAGTCCGGCTTGGTGGCGAGCGAAAACTTCAGGCACTCCTTGCAAGGGTTCGGGTGAAAGTTTGCCATTAGTGAGGAGGCGTAGGCGCCCGGGTCGTTCCGTGATTAGGGCCGAGCCATTCGGAAGAAAGGCCAGTCCCCTAGGGTGGCTGAGACCTTCAGCAACGGTAACCACAGTGAAGTCCCTTTCTGCTGAATGAGCCATGGGGTTAGGGCTAGGGTCTAGGTGCTGAGAAACTTGTTGAGATTCGGTTCCGTTAGCCTGGCTGAGATTTTGGCAGCCGCTGCCAAAGAGCACTAAGACCAGGGTACAGATCAAGATGCTGGGGCGTGTCATGGTCTTGATCTCTAACCCTTAGTGACCAAAAAGGTCGCTCCTTCAGCGAATGGTTCCTTGGATCTTCGAATAGGGGTCTGTGCGAGTTCGGTTTTGCTTATTCAGTCGCCATTGTCCCCTCTGTTGACGAGTTTGACGGCCGGAACGGTCCCGATGAAGTTCTCGTTCTCTTTCCTGCTCAAATTTCTCGTCCTCTCGATCCAATTCTCGGTAGTACCGTTCGTTGCGATTCTTATAGAGATGAGGAATGCCCAAATCTTGGGACGCTTTAGGATCAAGGTCCATCGGCTCGGGTTCATGATCCGGGTCTTGGAAGGCGAGAGTGGGCGTCTCACCTCCAGTGAGAGCTTTACCTGGCAAGACCACCACGCCGAGCAGCATGCATAAGATGAACAACGTTGATCTTGAGAGTATGCCTGACCAGTTCATACTTTCGAGTGTAACATCGGTTAAGGCCCAGGGCAAAAGGCCGTTTGGTGGTCAAGTCCTTAAGGATTTCTCGCTTTGGAAACGACCTGCTTGAGGTCTTGGATGGAGTATGGCTTGAGTAGAGCTACCAGGCGATCTTGAAGGGCATCGGACAAGGTGCTGGGGATGTGACTGTCTCCGGAAGTGAAGACGAATCTCAAGTCTGGATAGAGTTGGTGCGCCTGTCGGTAGAGTTCCTCTCCCCCCATATTGGGCATGTTTAAGTCAGTGATCACCAGGTCGACCTTGCCATCGAGCTTCTTCAAGGTGTCCAGGGCTTGTTGTCCTTCGTCGGCGGTGTGGATGGTGTGTCCCTGGCTGCTCAGCACTCGGCAGGCCAGCCGTTGCAGGAGTAACTCGTCTTCGACCACCAGAATCACCAAGGGAAGCGATGAGGCTTCTCTTGCTGGCTCTGGACCTGAATCAGACTGAGCGGAACTGAAGTTTGGCTTCTCTGAGGAAATCGAAGGCTTCTCTTGTCTAGAAGTGAGGGCTGCAGTGTTCGGGCGCAAAACTTGCTGAAGGGCGCTGAGAAGCTTGATAGAGGTGTAGGGCTTTGGAACAAATTTCTGGACTCCCGCCTGCACCGCTTTTCCCATTTTCTCTGGGGAAGTCAGTCCACTTGAGCCAATCACGGGAATCAGGGGGTCGATGCTACGCAGAGCCGCAATAAATGCTGGACCATCCATGACCGGCATGGACATGTCCGTGAGAACGCAGCGCACCAAATCTCGATGCTGGAGAAACTGAGAGACCCCCTCGGCTCCGTTTCCGGCGGTGACCACCTGATAACCGTACCGTTCGAGCGCCTGACGGGCCACCGACAAGATGTTGTCTTCATCGTCCACCAGGAGGATCAGCTCTCCCTGTCCTCTGGGCAAGGATGCTTCCGCCGTATACTGTTCTGGAGAAGTTTGGACTTCAGAGGCAGGCAAATAGAATCGGAAGACCGTTCCCGAGCCCTGCTGACTCTCAAGTTCCAGGAAGCCTCCGTAGCCTTGAACGATAGAAAAGCAGGTAGACAACCCTAGCCCGGTGCCTTGTCCCCGCTCTTTGGTAGTGAAGAAAGGCTCGAACACTTTCTGCACTAAATCGGCGGGGATGCCTGACCCGGTGTCCCGGACTTGGAACAGTAGGTGCGGTCCCGGAGACAAGCCCGGCTTCAAGCCGGCGAAGACCTCATCCACTTGCTGGTTCTGGAGTTCTAAGGTGAGTTGACCACCTGCGGGCATGGCGTCGCGCGCGTTCACCAACAGGTTCATCAGAACTTGGTGAAGATGCGTGGGGTCGACTTCGAGAATCCACGCTTTTTCGGGGAGCTTCACTACCAAATCGATATTCTTAGGGAAGGTCTCCTGCACGATTTGGGCGCTTTCGGCGATGACCTCTTTCGGATCTATGGGGGTGGGGTTCCCTTCGAAGCCTTGCACTAGGCTCAAAATCTGGCGCACCAGGTTGGCCCCACGGTGGGCGCTGGATTCCAGAGTCTCCACCAGCTTTACGGCATCTTCATGGACCACTTGCTCTCTCAGCAATTCTAAGGAAATGAGGATCGGGGCCAGGACGTTATTGAGATCGTGAGCGATCCCGCTGGCTAAGCGCCCCACGCTCTCTAGTCTCTGATTCTGGACGAATTGTTGTTCCAGTTTTCGACTTTCGGTGATGTCGGTGTTGATCGCCAAGATGGCTTTGGGTACACCGTCACCATCGTGCATCAGGGTCCAGCGCCCAAAAATGGTGACTTCTCGTCCGCTCTTGGTGCGATGCTGCAATTCCCCGGTCCATTGGCCCTGGTCGAGAACTGCGCGGGTGGCATTCTCCAGGGGCAGAGGATCGTTATAGATCAGATCGGCCACCGACTGACCTAGGGCTTCTTCAGAAGAACACTCATAGAGTTGCTCGGCTTTTTGGTTGAGATAAATCACCTGGTTTTTCAGATCTCTCACCAGAATGGCGTCGCTGGCTTGATCGAGCAATTGGGCCTGTCGGGCTAATTCCAATTCCACCTCTTTCTGAGCTGAAATGTCCTGAAAGGCCCCTTCGAGCCGGATAACCCGACCGTGCTCATCGCACACTGGCTGTCCGATGGTCCTGACCCAGAGTTGCTGCCCGCTGGCTCTCACGATGGTCAACTCCAAGTCGTACGGAATTCCTTGGGCCAGGCAAGCTTTGAAGGCTTGTTGGACTTGCCTTTGGTGTTCGGGCGTATAGAATTCCAGGGCTTCTTCCACCGAAGGGACATATCCGGGTTCGACTCCATGGATCTCTTTAACCGTGTCGGACCAATAGAGGGCCTGGGACTCGAGGTCGAAGGCCCAACCTCCTACCTGGCTGAGGGTGGCAGCCATGCGGTTGAGGTTTTCATTCAAGGCCAGGCGTTGCTCGGTCTGCTTTTGAGGGGTGACGTCCATGACCACTCCGACCCGGCGGAGGGGGCGCCCACCTGCATCCCTTTCTATATCACCTTGCTCAAAAAGCCAACGGATCGACCCATCTTTGAGGCGAATGCGGTAGGTGGCTTCTAGGCGGCCGTCTCCGTTTTCTGCACGTTCGATGGCCGCAGTGATCTTGCTTCGATCTTCAGGGAGAACTTTCTCTAGGAAGAGGTCAAACCGGTTTCCGAACTCCGCCGGCTCCATCTCGAAGAGTAAGCAAGTTTCTTCAGACCAATCCAAGCGCTCGGTTTCCAGATCCATGATCCAAAAGCCCATATGGGCGATCCGTTGGGCTCTGGACAGCAAGAACTTTAGGTCGCTGAGTTCCTTCGAGGCATCTTCGTTGGGAGTCACCGGTGCGGCTGTTTCTCTTTCAAGGTCTGGGGGGGTGGAATAGGGTAGCGACTGTGGAGTCATGCAGGGGAGCGCTTCCGGTCTACTTCCTTACCTTCGAACGACGCTCCTGCGGGCTAAACCCTGTGGGACGATCTTCTTAGGTGTACCAAGCATCTCGGTGAAAGAGGCCTTGAGCTGCTCGGTTTGGAACAGGCCTGCATGAAAAAAGATGCTCAAGATTATCTCAAAACGTTGGTAGAGACCCACGGAAGCCCAGGCTACGAAGAGGCGGTGCAAGCGGTTTTTCGTAAGAGGGTGGAGAAGGTTTGTGACTCGGTGACCACCGATGTTCTCGGGTCGGTGATCGCCGTCCACAACGATGGCGGCGGGCCTAAGGTGCTGCTGGATGGACACAGCGATGAGATCGGATTTTTGGTTCGCTATATCGACGACAAGGGCTATCTCTACTTGGCGGCCTCGGGAGGTTGGGACGAAGAGGTGATGGTCAGCCAACGAGTGTTGGTCCACACCGAGAGCGGCTCCCTCCCAGGGGTACTCGGGAAGAAAGCCATCCATTTGATGGACCCTGAAGAGCGCAAGAAGAAATCCGAGTTTCATAAGCTCTGGGTGGATATTGGAGCGCGAGACGGGGACCACGCTAAAGAGCTGGTTAACATCGGAGACTCCGTGACCATGGACGCTTTTTTCGTCCCTTTGGCCGATGGGAAGGCGGTAGCTAAATCCTTCGACAACCGGGCCGGCATCTTTTGCGTGTCCGAGACTTTGCGGGCTTTGAGCAAGAAGGTGAAGGCCTGCACCTATGGGGTGTCGGCGGTCCAGGAAGAGATCGGGCTGCGGGGGGCTCGCACTGCCGCCTACGCCATCAACCCCGATGTGGCTGTGGCCATCGACGTGACCCACGCTCTGGATATCCCGGATGCCGACAAACGCAAGGCTGGCGACATCAAGCTCGGACAAGGGCCGGTGATCGTGCGCGGTCCGAACATCAACCGCAAGGTCTTTGAGCGCTTGGTGAAAGTGGCCAGAGACAAGGAGATCCCTTACCAGGTGGCAGCCAGCGGTGGGGGCACCGGTACCGATGCCAACGTCATTCAGCTCTCTCGGGAAGGAGTGGCCACCGGTCTAATCGGCATTCCCTTGCGCTACATGCACAATCCATGTGAAGTGCTGGCCCTAGGAGACCTCGATAATGCGGTGAAGTTACTCACCGCCTTCGTGGAATCCGTGACGGAGAAGGATTGCTGGATTCCCAAGTAATGGGCTGGGGTCCGGGGGGAGCGGATTCTGCCAGGTTATCAGGCAAGCTCGCTCGGGAGATGTCCTCAGTTAGGCGGCTGGGACGGCACTTCTGGATGGGTCTGATGGTGTTGCTGCTGTGGGTCTCTGCTCATCCGGTGCTGGCCGAGACGGGCGTGAGTGCCACCGACCCCGATAAGCGGCTCACCTCTCAGCTCCGTCGAGCCTTCGCTCAGGTAGAGGGCCTGGGAAAGGTAACCCTAGAAGTGCGCGGCGGGGTGGTCGTCTTGCGGGGGGTGGTGACTTCCAGTGAAGCCAAGACTCGGGCTGCCGAATTAGCCGGTCGCCTTGATGGGGTGCTTATCGTCGACAACGGCATCACCATAGAGACCGAGGTGGCCGAGCGCCTCTCGCCGGTGATGGCCAAACTTCGGCAGAAGGCCGAGAGTTTTCTGGCCTTTCTTCCCATGCTGGCGGTGGCGGTGGTGATTTTTGCTGTCTTTTATCTGCTGGCCGGAGTCCTGGCTGCTCGAGAAACTGTCTTCAGGCGTTTGAGTAGGAACGTTTTCGTGGCGGATTTGGTCCGTCAAGGGGTGCGCTTGGTGGTGATCCTAGTGGGCCTGTTGATCGCTTTGGAGATCCTCGAAGCCACCGCCCTCGTGGGGGCCGTCCTGGGAACCGCCGGAATCTTGGGAGTGGCCCTGGGATTTGCCTTCCGAGACATGGCCGAGAACAGTCTGGCAAGCGTTATGCTCAGTTTGAGACAACCGTTCTCCCCCAACGATCACGTAGCCATCGATGGGCACGAAGGTCGGGTGGTCCGCCTCACATCTCGTTCCACTATCCTACTGACTCTGGACGGCAACCATCTGAGACTGCCGAACTCCCTGGTTTTCAAGGCGGTGATTCTGAACTACACCCGGAACCCCGAGCGTCGCTTTTCCTTCACCCTTGGAGTGGATCCCGATTGCGACTTGCTCCGAGCTCAGCAGTTGGTTCTCGAGACCCTAAGGCGGGCGCCGGGTGTCTTGCCGCAGCCCGAGCCCGCCTGCTTCATTCAACAATTGGGAGACTGGACCGTGGATTTGTCTGTGTCGGGGTGGTGCGATCAAACCCAGAGCTCTTTTGCCAAGGTTAGAGGAGAGGCTATCCGCCTAGTCAAGGAGGCTCTCGAGGAAGACGGCATCGAGCTTCCGGGCCCGCACTCCACCGTGCAGCTCCAGCGACCTCAAAAGATCCGAGGTGAGAAGCGAGCAACTCAAGAAGATCGGACCTTAGACCTCAAGCCGGAGCATTCCATCGACGAACTGGTGGAGAGTGAAAGACGAAGCAGCGAGCGGGATCTTTTGGCCTTAGAAGCTCCTCAGGAGTAGCCCCTTCAACAGGCTCTTAAGAACCAGGCTCCGAACGGACAGTGATGGACCCCCAGACCGTCAAACTGGTGATGTTGGCTATGTATCTCGGAGTTCTTCTGATCATCGGGGCGCTCGCTTCGAGAAGAATGGGAGACCTCACCGACTATTTTGCCGGGGGCAAGGGGCTGAGCTTTTGGGCCGCTGCCTTTTCAGCTCGAGCCACAGGGGAATCGGCCTGGCTGCTCTTGGGGTTGACCGGGATGGGGGCTCTGGTAGGAGTGAAGGCTTTTTGGGTTGTTCTGGGAGAAACTCTCGGGGTTGCCGTGGCCTGGCTTCTTATGGCCCGCCGTTTCAAGAGGCTCACAGATAAGTATCAGGCACTCACCATTCCCGACTACTTGGAATCTCGGTTTCGGGACCATCGCCACCATCTACGCAAGGTCGCAGCAGGAGCCTTGGCCGTTTTCGTTACCATCTACGTGAGCGCTCAGATCGATGCCACCGGAAGTGCTTTCGAACAGTTCTTGGGTTGGAATTATACCACTGGAGTTCTAGTAGGTTTCGTGGTCGTAGCGATTTATATCGTCAGCGGGGGGTTTCTTGCGGTCGTTTGGTCCGATGTTTTCCAGGGAGCACTGATGTTTCTCGGATTGGTGGTTCTCCCATTAGTCGGCCTCAAGGTCGCCGGAGGCTTGGGGCCGGTGTTAAGCCAACTCGAGCTTCAAGACCCCAACCTTCTGAACTGGTCTGGAACTCAGCAGTTCGACTCCCTAACCTTGGCCAGTCTGCTGTCTCTTTCTCTTATCGGCTTGGGCTTCTTAGGGTCGCCTCAGATCTTTGTCCGTTTCTTGGCCTTGCGCTCAACGGATGAGGTTCGTCCAGGGGCGATGGTGGCCATCGTTTGGACGGTGCTAGCGGGTAGTGGAGCGGTCTTAACAGGCATGGTGGGACGGGCCTATTTCGGGGGAGTGGAGCTTTTTGGCAAGGGAGCCGAGGGAGTACTGCCCATGCTGGTGGACGAGCTACTGCCGGTGGTCCTGGTGGGACTGTATGGTGCGATTGTGCTTTCCGCTATCATGTCGACTATCGACTCCTTGCTGGTGGTCGCAGGCAGCGCTGCCGTTCGTGACTATTATCAAAAGATCTATCACCCTCACATTGCCGACTCAAAATTGGTGAGCACCTCTCGGTGGGTGACGCTGGCTTTAGCACTAATGGCCTTGGTTCTAGCTCTTTCCGTGGCCCACTTCGTTCCCGGCAGAACGGTTTTTTGGTTTGTGATTTTCGGTTGGTCTGGGATAGCGGCAACTTTTTGCCCAGTGATGATCCTGTCCTTATTTTGGAAGAACTTCACCGCCCGGGGAGCTTTAGCTGGGATGGTTACCGGCTTCTTGAGTGTGCCCTTCTTTAAGTTTTTTATGGCCACTCGGAGCGGGGCTCTCGGTGCATTCTTTGCGGAACTCTCCGAGTTGCCGCCTTCGTTCTTGGCGGCAAGCCTGGCTGCTGTGCTGGTCAGCTTAATAGATAAGAAGGGTCAACAAGCTCTAGTAGAAGTGCACGGGGAACTCGAATGGGCTTCAAGGGTGGAGACTAAGGAGAATTAAACCCCGACAAATTCAGTGTCTGTTTAGGGCTTCGGGTAGGGCCACCGAAATTCGATGCTTTCTCAGAAAATCTGGTCGGAACTGGAGATAGAGTAGAATCAGACAGAGAAAGAGGATCGCTTTCCAGAAAGAATTGTAAAGCCAGGCGTGGCGCACCTTCCATGGGAGTTGATCCGACCTAAGACCGTGCGTTAGATGAAAAGCGGTGAACTGTTCCTCGCTGAGTTTTCCTCGCTGTATGGAGTTGAACTTGGGGTGGCCTTTGGAGTCTTTAGTGTTGAATTTTCGAACTCTGTGATAATCACCTTCGAAGACTCGCACTGCTACTCCAAAGAGGTAGTACTCGCGGTGAGCGTATCCGACTTGGATGGGGCGCGATTCTTGGAGATCGAATTCTCCAAGGTAGGTGACCTCGATTCTTTCACCTGCTTGAAAAAGCGTGAAAAAAATAAGGACAAAGATTCCGAGAAACCAGGCTACCTTACTTTGGTCTAGCACCCTTTGAGTGTACACCAAGATTGGCAGCTTACCAAGGCCGTTTTTGCCTAAGTTTCTGAGGAGGTCGCTTTCTGACTGGAAAGGATCCGGTTTACCAAGACCGTGGCTTTCTGTTTTCGGGCCGCTTGGAGAGCTCGTTGGTACCAGGAATCTCGATGGCGCGGTTCGAGGTCTCCCATCAGGCGGAATATCTCCGCTTCAACATTGAGTCTCCGCCCATCCGAGGTGAACTGGAGAGCCTCCCATAGAGCCTTCTGAGCCAACTGGGTTTCCCCGAGCCTTATGGCGACCTGGCATTGAAGCATTAAGAAGTATGGCAGATCGATTCTGGCCCCGGTAGCCCGGTAAGCTTTCAAGCCCGTGGTGATCCGGTTCATCCCTCCATGGAGGTCACTGAGATGGGCTGCCGCCCATCCCGAGAGAATTTCTGCTGATGCTCGATGGTGAGCAAAGCCAAAGCGATGAGCCGCCTCCACGGCTCTTTCGGCATGCTTGAGGGTGAGAGAGGGGCGTTCCAAGAGTTGATAGAGGGTCGCCGCTTGAATCAAAGCTAAAGGGTAGGTGAATGAAAGCTCCTCGTTTTCGACCATCTCCAGAGTTCCCTGAATCAGGCTTTTGGCCAACTCCATCTCTCCTAAGTGAGCTGAGGAAAGCGCCACCCAGGCTCGACAAGAGACCAGAGGATTGTCACCAAAGCTCGCCATGGGAAGATCGAGATGGTTTCGCGAGTCGTAAAGCTCAATTCCGCGCTCTGCATGCTCCCGGGCTGAGGTGAAGTCACCCTGGTGATAAAGAGAGCAGGCCAGGAGTTCGTGGGCTTCGACCCTCTCAGAAAGCTCGGTGAGATGGGCTTCGAGCAAAGCTTGACATCGATGGTATTCGCCCCGCATCTCGTAGACAGTAGCCAGCCCTAAGGCAATCTTGGAGCGGTCGCTCATCTGTCTCTGAGAACTCAACTCGTAGGCTCTGAGGTAGGACATTTCCACCGTTGAGGTGGACCAACCGCTGCGAGCGATCTCCGCGGAGGAACGGAGCAGATGGAGTTCGATTTCCCACTCGCTCAAGGCCGAGCCCGGGGACGTTAGAGTCAACAATTCGAAGGCTCTCGTTATGAGATGGTTCGCTTCTTCAGAAGCGTTGTGGCGAAGGGCCCTCTTGGCTGCGGCAATGAGGTGGGGAAGGGCTTCAGTTGGTCGATCAGCTTTCTCATAGTGTTGAGCGATTTCGGCAGCGCGCTCTCCTGGCTGGAGCTCCATGGAAGATTTCAAATGTTCGGCGATGCGGGCGTGCATGAGAGCCCGCCGCCCAGGAGTGACGTTGGCCTGTATGGACTCGCGGACCAGCGCGTGGGTGAAGGCAAACTTGGTCAATGCCCGACCGTCTGTCTTTTGTTCCGGACCGACCTTCGTTAGGAACCCGCCTCTACGCACCAGGCTGGTACATAGGCTATCCGTCTCTTCATACCCTAGTCCTGTAGCGGACGACACCGCCCTGGCAGAGAAATCACCGTTCAGAAGACAGGCTCCTTCCAGAGTCGTTCGTTCCTCTTGGG
>JBJHCR010000039.1:20547-31009 GCA_050486105.1 Vulcanimicrobiota bacterium | reverse complement strand
GTGCATTTTGGTCCTGTGGAATTGGACATTTTTGCGTAATATCGAGAATATTTGGCGACAAATGGACGATTTCACAGGGACAATAATGAACGAGCAAGATGTTATGGGTGTTTCCGGTTGGCCCTCTTGGCTTTATTAGCAACCAACTCGATGAAAGGGAGGTCCAATGGGCCTCCCTTTCGCATTACTTTGGGTGCGCTCGTAAGGAGGTCTCAGAGTGACTCGAAGTTCAGGGAAAGAGTTCGCCTGGCCTATCATGGCCGGGCTGGTGTTGGCGATCCTGGGGTGGCAAACTCCTAGAGATCCCATCCTACAACCTTCGAACTTTTGGAGCAGCCAAGCTCAGATTTCGGTTTACCCCTATAACGCGAGAGCCGAGGATGGGGACGGTCCGCTCGAATTGATTCCTGAGCGCTTGGGGCGCTTTTACCGCGGTGCTGACAAGGGTGAGGTTCGAGTCCGAAAGGCGTCCTGGGAGGAAGATGTGGTACTGCTCACCGCTTCCAGTCCTCCCCTAGTGCTTGGAGTATGTACCCCTCCTGAGGCAGCCTTTCGGGTCGTGGCAGAGCATTGGGTAGCCGGAGATGTCACGCTGCTGCCTGAGGAAAAGAAGCTAGAGATTCGAGACGGCTACTATCGGCTCCCTCCAGGTCAATACCAGCTGATGTTGGCTTCAAAGGAGGCCCTGCCGAAAGTGGTTGCTCTGACTCTGCCCCCCGGGGCTCGCCGCGATCTCTCTCCCAGCCTGCAGGAACTCCCAAGGATTCCGGCGCTGCCATCCCAACCCGTTTCCTCTGGAGGAGTGACTCTACCATCGGGAACGGTGCCCAGTCTACCACCCACTGGGCCGAGTCGGCCAAGTTCTCCTCCGGCGGCGGTGCAACCCCCACCCCGTCCTCGACCTCCTGTCCAGCAACCGCCTCCTCAGCCTGCCCCCAGGCCTCAGCCCGTCTTCACTCCGGTGGCACCTCCACAACCTCAGCCGCAACCGGCTCCCCTCTTTACTCCTGTGCCCTGAGTTCCGATTTCTTACTGTGTTAAGAACATGGTGTCGGAATGGCAATAAATCCGTGAAGGGTTCCGGATAAAGTAAACATATTCACAACCAGTCCAGCCGGTCGACCGAGGGTGTCATTAGAGGGTGAGGGTGAAGGCCCTAGGAAGCCTAGAAAGGGGAGCCTGTACCCGAACTGGTGTTCTTGAAAATTCTGTAAAGATTCAGCTGCTCACGACCACATCTTGGGCCTGCAACTGTCTCAAGTAGCCGGTCACTCCTTGTTTCAACTTCTCCTGGGGCTCATTCGGATACAGCTCCTGGAGAATGGTCGTCAGGTCGTTGATGCTCTTCGGGGTGGACAGGTCCATCCAGATAGCGCTGCCCATGGGGTTGAGTGCTAAGGACATTCCCGACCTTTGGTCGTCGAGAAAGAGTTTGTCGCCAACTTGTCGAGTCGTGACCATGGGGTGCTGAGAATACTTCTGGTCCGGGTTCAAAATTTGCCATCCGATCGTTGCCAAGATTCACGGCTAGTGCTCTGTCAACGAATGTCTTGAGGGTTGGGGTGATGAGGCAGGTACCCGCACCTAGTGTGGGTACCTGAGAAATCAATTTTAGGGCCGGGTACCCGCGAGCGGGTGCTCCGCTGTATTTTACCGAAAATTGATGAAATCAGACCTGATGGAGTCCAGTGGGAACGCCTTCGGCTTTCATCGGCCCAATCCCAAATTCGTTGTTTGACAGACCACTGGGGCCGCAGTGGCTTTCAAAGGCCTTCCGGATTGCAAGAAAAGATACCTTCGAGAACGCTAAACTGGCCAGATCCTCAATAGCCTACTGCTGCAGTCAATAGCAAGGAGTAGAGGACCACTCCCAGGAGAAAGCTCTTGGTCTCAAGTCGATCGAGCTTGGTCAACAGTTCTTCGAAGGTGCTGTACATCAAGGCTCCAGCCGTAAGGGCGATCAGAAGTAGCCCAGGGTGTTGATCCATGAAGAGGTGTCGGCATAAAGCCCCGACTAGAGGAGCACTGGCAAGAATATAGCGGGTGCGGCGATTGAAGTTCGGGTCCTTTCGAGCGAGCTCGAAATCGGAGTGAGCCAAGTGGAGCATCAAGGCCATGGCTACCAAAACCGCGTGGAGCACTCCCCCGCCTTCCACCAACGGCATGGAGTAGACCAACAACCAACTGTAGAGCCAGAATCCAGGCAAGCTTTGGATGCGAAACCCAGAACGGCGGTGGAGACCTAAGTAGGCCAGAAAACCTATTAGCACCAAAAGGTAGAGAAAGCGGCCGAGTTCGTGCTCTCCGTTCCCCAATTCTGGAAGGAGCTGCAGGAAAACATAGCTGATGGCCATGCCTGCACCAAACCCCGTGAGAGCCCGCTCATTCTTTTCGAAGCGCGCCTTGAAGAACGGTGCGGCCAAATGCACCACCGCCAAGAAGACAGCCATCACATGGGCGTAGTCTTGAGGTCTTTCGAGATCGACCAGCTCCGCACCCCAGGCCTGACTACTGCAGAGCAAGAAGAGGCCGCAAATCCATCTCAACACCATTCATCGTCCTTCATAAGCTCCCCGAGTGAGGCCTTCTCGATTGATGAGGTCGCACCTTGTGAGCCTAGGAGGCTGCTGAATTAATCTCCGCGTCGCGAGACTCGTCCATCACCCACTTCGTGGGGCCACCCGCTACGCAGGTTCCCGGCCTCGTCAACCGAACCCGAAAATTTAAACTTGTCAGAGCCCTATTGGTCTAAACTGTCACCTTGCAAGTACGGTCCGTGGACCAAGAATGACGAGCTTAGTGACAGGGTCTCAGGCGAAGGAGATTCTCACTCAAGGAGCAATTCACGCGGAATGTCACTAATGAAAGATTTCAAGGAGTTCATCGGGCAAGGAAGCGCCATCGATTTAGCCGTTGGGGTGATCATTGGAAGTGCTATGACCGCCATCCTGACTTCTTTCGTGAATGAGCTCATCGTGCCCTTAACCGGTCTCATCGGCTCAGTGGATTTTGCCAACCTATATTGGACTATCAAGGGTACTGTTCCCGAAGGCTTGCCTTTGGAAGAAGCGAGAAAACTCTCAGGAGTCGTGGTCCTGGGATACGGGCAATTCACCACTGTGGCCGTAAACACTTTGCTTTTGGCTTTCGTCGTGTTTTTGGTTGTTCGGGGGATCAATAATCTTCGTCGCGAGCAGGCCGAGGAACCCATCGCTGAACCCGAAGCAGAGTCCCCTCCCGCCGAGGAGGTGCTGCTCACCGAAATTCGAGACCTTCTCAAGAAGCAGACCGAAAAGGGCTAGGGTCCAAGGCTTTCCCCGATCAGTTTTCCGGCTTCGGAAGTTCGTTTCCGGACCGCTCGCCTCGAGCAAAGGCACTTAGGTTCTCCATGGTGGTGGTGGCGATATTGGTTAGAGCTTGAGAGGTGAAGAAGGCTTGATGTCCGGTGATCACCACGTTGGGGAAAGTGAGGAGTCGGGCGAAAACATCGTCTCGAATCCCATGATCAGAGAAGTCCTCGAAGAAAAGGTCTCCCTCCTCTTCATAGACGTCTAGTCCCAGGGCTCCCAGATGTCCAGCTTTCAGGCTTTCGATCACGGCGGGGGTGTCGACTAGCGCTCCTCTGCTGGTGTTGATCAGCATCGCTTGAGGTTTCATTTGGGATAGGGCTTCGGGATTGATCATATGTTGGGTGTCAGGGGTTAATGGGCAGTGCAGAGAAACGATGGCCGATTCCTGCAAGAGCCGCTTCAAAGAGACGTACTCCGCAGGGCAGTCCGGGTTGGGATAGGGGTCGTAAGCCAAAACTCGACAGCCGAAGCCTTGGAGGATTCTCACCAACACTTGCCCGATCTTTCCCGTTCCCACCACTCCTGCTGTCTGCCCGTTGAGGTCGAAGCCCAGGAGACCCTCCAGGGAAAAATTCATTTCACGAACCCGGTTGAATGCCCGATGTATCTTACGGTTGAGAGTTAGGATCAGGCCGACCGTATGTTCAGCTACAGCGTAGGGCGAATAAGCGGGAACGCGAGCGGCGGTCAGACCGAACTCCTGGAGTGCGCTCAGATCCAAGTTGTTGAACCCGGCGCAACGCAAGGCGATAAATCGAACACCGGAGGAGGCTAGCTGATGGAGCACATCTCTATTCAGTTCGTCATTGACAAAACAGCAGACGGCGTCGAAGTCCTTCGCTAAGCTAGCTGTTTGGACGGTTAAGCGTGGTTCGAAAAAGGTGAACTCGTGACCCTGAGCGGCGCCGGCATCCGTCAAGAACCGTTCGTCGTAGGGTTTGCTGCTGAAGACTGCCACTTTCATTTGAGAGGCTTTAGGGAAAAGAGAGAGCTGAACCTTCAGCGCGCTCTAGAAACGCTGGGCTGATCCGCACCTTGGTTGAGAGGATGAAGTGGGAGTTCTAGATGAGACCCGGGGTTGTTGATGTCAGGGATGTAAAAGACTCTGCTGTTCACTCCCCGACCGGCAGCGAAGACCATGCTGTCTCTCGACACGGTGGCATACTTGGGATGATGGACATCGGGACGTCCCGTACGTAGGGGGAAAGGGTGCGGAAGGGAGGGACCACGATTGAAGGTGGTGTGCACGTCTCCTCCGTGGTAGTCGATGTGGTGTCCGTGAATGAGGCCGTCGGCTGAACCATAAAGGACGTGAACACCGTGGGGAGTGGAAGAATCGTTGGTGTGAGTCATATGGATACCATAGGGGGTTTGTCGGTACTGACCTGCTCCGCTCCAAGTGCCAGGGCTATTGTAGCTGGTAGGAGCTCCGTTTTGGGCGTCCACAGCCATGCCTCCAGAGTACCTTCGGCGCTTCCGAAAGAGGCCTGTGCCCCATAAACCACCATCGCGATTATCGTGAAAATAGGAACTCAATAGGACCACTCTCTCATTGGGGGAGCTGCCGAATTCAGCGGCACTAAGGTCGTTGATCCCGTTGACCCGGCGATAGGTTTCCGCATCGTTATTGCTGGCGGTGAGGGGAACATTCAATTGCTGCCCAGTGGAACCATCGATATAGACCTTACGAATTCGCTTGTTCCCCGCTGCACCACCAATATAGTAGACCGCATCTCCTTGAGGGGACAGGCAGCAACCGTCGATAGGACCACCCAGGTTGTTCGCGCTGATACGTTTGAGGTTTCCTCCATCGCCCGAGACCCGATAGATTCCATCAGCTGCTCCGACAATGATCTCTGCACCTGAGGGAGTCCACTGCCCAAAATCTACATTCTGATGGGGAAAACTGACCAAGCGGGTGTGTTCCAAGCCGTCCAGAGTCATTTTCCAAAGCTCGCTTCGTCCTTGGGCGTTCCAGGTTTTGTAGACGATCCAGGGTTCTTTGGAAGTCACCAGATAGTTGCCGTCAATCGGAAAACCCGTGGTGGCTTGTCCACCACGGCGATCTCTGATGACACAGCGAAGACGATAGCGGTTTCCGCCGAGGTCTCCGGGAGCCGGGGTCCAAGTGTCGCGGCCAACCCATTCCTCGGTTTCCGGGTCCCAAGTCATTCGCACTTCCCCGGCATTGGCAAAACGGCCACCCCAGAGAGCCAGATCGGTCTGGTTCTGGAAGGTGGTGCCATCGGCGCTCACCCGTCCAGCTTCAACCGTTTCCCAGCGAAAGTATGGGGGATCTCCATCGGGATCTTTGACTCGAACCTCTAGGGTGAGGACCGAGTCTAGGTCCATGATGTTCCCGTTTCTGGTCTTAGGATTCACGGCGTTGGGAAACGCTTTGGGCCCAGGTGTGGTTAAGGGGTCAATAGCCTGAACTATGGGAGCGTTGTTGTTGGTGGCCGGTGGAGGCGAGTAGGTAGCTATTGGCAAGCTGTCGCGAGTGGAGGACATGGAGGGCTGCCCACCATAGATTCCCACATCGAGCCCCACTTCTCCGCTGGGAGAGATCCACACGGTATGGGCCGATTGAGCGGTGTTGAGGCTGTCGCCGCCACTGGAGACTCCCATGGCCACCAAGATCCGAAAACGGCCGTCGCCCACTTGCATATTGGAGACGGCGGTGCCAGAGGGGGTGAAGGCAATCATGTTGAGTGGAGGCGGTTCGGAGTCCATGAACCAGCGGTCCAGATCAAAACGCAGACTCGGGGTCCTCAGAACCGGGGCGGTCTCCCAGTTCGGGCCGGACCATTGTCCGGTGTAATAGACGGTTTCTGTTCTGGCCTGAGAGATCTTCCATCGATCAACAACCTTGGGGTGAACTTCGCCCTCCAGTCGGAACCCCTCGTCGGTCTGCTTCAGGCTCTCATTGGCGGGAAATGCTACAGCAACCGGGATTGAGCGGGTGATGGCTGCTTGCCGCGCCTGTCTCAACCGTGCTACCAAATCTTCGGCCGTCGTTTTGGTGGTAGCAGCATCTTTGGTGGTTCTTCCGCTGGGTACGATCAGTGCGAGGGCGATGGCGATCAGCATCATCCCAACGATCAACTCGATAAGGCTGTAACCCTTACTTCCCTGTTTGCGATTTGCCACGGCCACCTCCAGCAATACGATAGTCAATAATCATGCTCAAATGTGAGCCCCACCTCTGAATTGTCGCACACATCTCAGTAGGCTCCCAAGTCCAAGAGGCTGATAAGGTCTCCCTTAGTTCCGTCGGCCAGGGAGAACTCGGCCAGAATTTTATGGCGAACCGGGTGACCATCCAGGTCTCCGACTTGACCGATGCTGCTCACTCGCAGAACAGAATACGGGGCAGCGCTCCATCGACGATCGCAGGCGATTTGATAATTCCCGACTACTCTCCGGCCGTCCAAGTCAAAGACCAGTTCCGAGAATTTGAAGACTTCCTGAAGTGGACCCATGGTGGATGGTGGGAAATTGAAATCGTTCTGCAACCTAACTCGAACGGTCTCTAAACCTGCATAGGCCAACTGCTGAGCCTGAAAAGCATCGCGAGCCAAAACGGCAGTTTGCCTCTGCTTTGCCTTGGTACCCAAGAAACCCGAGGCCAGAATAAACATAGTGGTGGACAGGATCAACACAAGAATCAGCAAAACGCCGCGACGCTGTCTTCCCAATCGAGCGGTGATGGCCTGATGCTTGCTCATGGTTGCACCAAAGGAAGAAAAATTCTGGCGTGGGTTGATGCTGTCATCTCTTTCGGCCTCACGGTAATGGTCAGTATGGGATCGCTTGGGTCCATGACTGGTTGGAACTCTCCGATATCGACGGCGACGGTTGAGGTTTCTCCATAGATTGTTCTGAGGATCTCATGCTCGGTCGGTTCGAACCGATACTCGGTGAGCACTTGATATGGAGCACCCAAGAGATCCACAGTGGGCGGGGGTTGGGGTATCGGCCATGGGAGGCGCGCAGGGGGGAGCTGTTCATGATTGAGGTTCAAGGTTGGGTCTATCTGTTGAAACCTGAGAGAATCTCCGAGGGTCTCAATCGAGAGCGCTCCCGCGACTTCATAGCTCAGTCTCTGCAGCAAAGAGGTGAGTTCCATCCGCTGGGACATCTGATAGGTGGCCAGATTGAGCCGACTTAAAGCTTGGTAGCCTCGAGCCACTAAACCCAAAATCACCCCAACGAGAAAAAGGGCCATCAAAGTTTCAGCTATGCCGAAGCCACGTTCAGGAGATCTCACGGCAACTCCACTCCTGGCACGGTGACATTCAAATACTCTCCGGCGTACCTCGCATAGCAGGTCACGGGACTCAACCTCGGTGGCGCGGGAGGCGGTACATCCGGAGGGGCGATCAGTTGGTCCCTCAGCAACTCAAAAGACCGGCCATCCCGGGCAGAGTCTGGTGAGGCAGAAAGGTATCGCAAGTCCGGGATCCATTGAAACATCAGATTGTCGAGGGGACGCCCCTGACCATCTCGGGCTATCACGCTATAGTTGGACCTCGAATTCATTGAGAGGGACCTTCGACTTGGTCCAACCACTTCGAATTGCACTTGAGAGACATCTCGTTTGGGTTCTCCCACGTAGGTCAACACCGTCATGGAATCGATCGGTTGAGGCGACCAGGATACCGTTATCTCCACGGGTATCACGGCCCGAGGCATGGTGCGCATGCCTCGTGGAGTGAGCTCCCATTGGCTCTCCATCTCTGAGCAAGGCGAGTGGATTTGCCGCCCCGAGGGAGCACTCCTCACCCGGATTTCATAATCCGGGAAATCGTCCATCTGAAAACTACTGCTATAGCGTCCCCAATCGCCTTGATAGTTCGTGATGTCGGCCGCCCAGACTCTCAAGTCGGCGATGGCTGCTTGGGCTGCAAGATTAGCGCGGGCGATCTCCATGTTGCGGCGCTGGGCGACAAAGCCGGTTTGGGTCAGGGACAAGACAGAAAGCGCAACAAAGCTCAAAAGGTAGACGGCTATGACCGCCTCCAGTAGGCTCACCGCACGCTCCTGTCTCAAACGAAAATTCGTCGGTCTCATCTGTCTTATTCTAGCAGAAATTCCTGAGGCCATCGGCTATACTCCAAGTTTCTCTAAGAGACCATAAAGAGGCATGAACACGGCGAGCACAATGGTTCCAACAATGACGGAGACCAGACCCATCATGACTGGCTCAAAAGCGGCTTGAAAACTCTCGATCCTGGACTCTACGGTCTCTTCGAACCATTGCGCCGAGCGACCGAAGGCCTCGCTGCTTCGAGAGGTCTCCTCTCCCATCATCACCATTTGCTGCAGCAAGTGGGGATAGAGTTCAGACCTATACATTAAGACCGAAAGGGACTCGCCGTCGGTGATCCCTTTAACCAACCGTTGAGCATCGTATTCCAGGAGCGGACTTCCAGAACTGAGGCAGGCTAGTTTCACTGAGCGCATGAGGTCCATACCCGCGCGTTGAGTGAGGTCCATGACCCAAGAAAATCGGGCCAGGCAACTCTGTTCCACGATGGCTCCCACCATGGGAACGGCCATCAAAGCCATAAAAATGGTCCTGCGGTATTGCTCCACTTCCCAGATCCTTTGGAAGGCATACCAAGCGCCCCCGCACATCAAGACGAGCCCCAGCCAGAACCAGATGGTTCGTACCACTTCGGTGATGGCCATCATGGCAGCGGTTGCCAACGGTAAGGCGACATCGAAGTCTTTGTAAAAATCGGCAAAGCTCGGGAGAACGGTTGAGAAAAGTGCCAGGGTGAGAATCATGGTCAAGACTAAGACAAATCCGGGATAAGAGAGGGCACCCCGCACCTTCCTGACCAGATGGGATTCTTTCTCAAGAAGGTCCGCTAAGCGATTAGTGACCTCCATGAGCCGGCCTGTTCCTTCTCCGGCTTTCAACAGGTGAAAGAATACCGGGGGAAAGATCTTGGGATACTCAGAGGTTGCCTTGGATAGGCTATACCCTTCCCCAAGACGAGTGGCGAGTTGCTCGCTGACATAGGACATTGTAGGGTCTTCTTGTTGCTCGGAAAGGATGTCCAAAGCTTGAACTAACGGAATTCCCCCTTGAATAAGGGCGGCAAACTGTCGACTGAAGAGGGCCACGTTTCGTCCGCGCTGGGGAACCTTGAGCTTGTGTTTCGGAACGGTGGCCGGGTCGGGCTCGAATCTGGTTCGAAAAATCTTAAGAATAGCCAAGGCCAACTGCGAGGTCAGAGCGAGAACCTTCACGCTCAGTTCGATGACCCCTCGACGAAACTCATCCCAGGCAAATCGAAGAAAGTCTCGGATGCGTCTAGGAAGTGACTTCAGCCAATCCCAGAGTTCCCAAAAGCTCTCCACAAGGTAGGCCAGTGCAGCCTTAATCCACCCGATGCTGGCTCGGGGAAAGTTCTTCAGCCAACTGAAAAGACGCCGGATCACTTGCTCTTAAGGGGTTTCCCTCTAGTCTTGAGAAATCCTTTGTTCTTGAATGAAAAATTCGTACAGTTAGCGCGGACCAATTTGCCGAACCAACCGGAAACTTTTCCTTCGACTATCACCCACCTTCGTCGAGCCTGTAGAACCTGGAGTGGGCTGCGGACTCGGGGTGTCTGAAGGTGAAGAAGTCGGTTGAGGGCCGGCAAGCAGGAGTGCCAGGGTAGTGTAGCTCACGAGTAGCCGATGAGTCCTCATTGCATATCTCCCTATGAGTGCACTGGATTGGACAGGCTAAGGGGAGAGCCTCTCGCCATGAGGTCAGTGTCTTTCTGTTAAGCTGGCAAAACTTCAGAATGCGGGCCCCTCCGCGCCAGGGTTTAGCGTTATGGGCTCAAGGTCTCGAAAGGTTCCTGTCACTAATCATCCAAGCCTCCTGTATGGAAACTTCTCCCGAAGCCACCCTCGCCTGGTCGGACCTGCTGGGTCCGGAGAAAGAGAAACCTTACTTCAAAGAGTTGTTGGCCTTCGTGGCCGGCCGTCGCAAGGTGAGCGAGGTGTATCCTCCTCAAGCCCAGGTTTTTGAGGCTATCAAGCTTTGCCCCCTAGACAAACTGAAGGTCGTGGTTGTTGGCCAAGACCCCTATCACGGACCAGGTCAGGCT
>JBJHCR010000039.1:12659-20537 GCA_050486105.1 Vulcanimicrobiota bacterium | reverse complement strand
ATTCTTGCAACACTGGGCCACCCAAGGAGTCCTGCTGCTCAACAGCGTGCTCACCGTGGAACGCTCCAAGCCGAAGTCCCACGCCAATCGCGGTTGGGAACAGTTCACAGATCGGGTGGTCGAGGCCATCAATGAGCATTGCCGAGGGACAGTGTTCCTGCTTTGGGGCAGTCCAGCTCAGCAAAAAGGGCGTCAGATCGACCCATCACGTCATTTGGTCCTCAAAGCCCCTCACCCTTCGCCATTCTCCGCCGGTCGGGGTTTTTTCGGTTGCCGCCATTTTTCCCAAACCAACCGCTACCTTCACGAATTTGGCAGGGTGCCTATCGATTGGGCTTTGCCTTAACTGTAGGCTCTAGGTGGCGGACTTTTGTGTTTTGGAACTTGCATCGGGACTAGCGAGGTTGGGCCTTGGACCGAGGCGAAGTACAGGCCTATGAGCCTTTGGGAACGCCTTTTAGGAAGAAAGAAGTTGACCGAGGTCGAGGAGGTCGTGCTCCGAGACATTCCTGAGTCGGCTTTGACCAGCGCCCAAACCTTACGCTGCGACCCTCAGGCTGCAGAGGAAGACCGTCGATTCAGCATCGGGAAGTGGGGGCTAAGGGTGGTGGGTGACGAGGAATCCCAGCGACTGGCCAAGGGGGTGCTGAAGAGGTCGGCCGGCAAAACCTTGAGGCTTGAGTCTCATGCCGAAGGGGGTCATCGGGGAGTGATCTCCTCTAAACAGGGTGTGGAACAGGGTTCCGGCTACCGCTGGATCACCGTAGAGGTGGACTTGAGAGCAGGCACCATATCATTTGCCCATGGGGGCTCTGGGGACTGGCAGTGACGCGGGTCTCCAGCGTCTGAGCGGCGATCCTTGTCGGGCTAGATGTTATCCCCGGAGGAACCCAACACCACAGACTTCTAATCGATTCTATTGACTGTCCCGTTATAAGATATTCGTCTGCAGGCTAAGGACCGCAGGGCTTGAACTCTTGGGAGAGATAACAAAGGACATCTGCATTCTTCCTGAGACGGTAGATTCTGCTGCTCAGAGCAGATCGACCTTATCCAGGTTAGGATTGTAAGCCAAGCCTTTGTCGGCGGAAAGGCAACAAAGTCCATGCTGGCTCCCCAGAATAATCATCCCCACCCCCCTCACCCGTGGGATTTCCCAACCGCCTTGGTATTCGCCGTGGTCCATTTCGGGGCTCTGCTTGCTCCCTGGACCTTCAGTTGGAGTGGACTGTTTCTGGCGCTTGCTCTCTACATCTTGACCGCTGGCAGTGTCACCCTGGGATATCACCGACTGCTGACCCATCGAAGCTTCAAGACTTCTAGAAGTCTGGAGTATGTGGTCACATTTTTTGCGGTGCTTGCAGGCCAGGGAGGACCTATCACCTGGACGGCGGTGCATCGGCTACATCATAAGCATTCTGATCACGAAGGCGACCCTCACAACGCCAGTCGAGGGTTCTGGTGGGCCCATCTGGGCTGGATGCTGGTCCATCCGCCTCGAAAGATGGACCCGATGCTGCGTGAACGCCTCACTCCCCGACTGAGTGCTGACCCGGTGCACCGTTTTCTCGATAAGAACTTTCTGCTTCTGGTGATTCTTTTCAGCATAGTGCTTTATTGCTTGGGTGGACTCAGTTGGTTGGTCTACGGGGTTTTCGTGCGCCTGACCCTGGTCTATCACGCCACCTGGCTGATCAACAGTGCCGGCCACATGTTCGGCTACCGCAGCCACGACACCGATGATCTTTCCACCAACTGCTGGTGGGCTGCCCTGCTCACTTTTGGAGAAGGCTGGCACAACAACCACCACCGCTTCCCCTACTCGGCTCGACAGGGTCTGAAGTGGTGGGAACTGGATATGACTTGGCTGGTCCTACTAGCCTTAAAACGGGGAGGATTGGTTTGGGAACTCAAGACTCCCAAAGGGTTGCCGGCATCGAAGGCCAAAGCGTTGGATGCACCAGATTCGGAACCGGTCCCGGCTCTCAGGCCGTGAGAAGTGTTCGGCTCAAGCGCACTGGTTCAGCTTAAACCAGTAGCGAGCGATACCCTGAGCGGACATGAAGCTTGGGTTGGCTTTTTCATAGGCCTCATAGGTGTCGGGGTCCAGCCCTGCGGAGAGAGCTTGCTCTCTCTCCCACTTCTGAAAACTGCGCTCGAGAACCTTGAGGTCGATCTCAGATTGTTGCTCCAACTGTTGGGTGACAAAGTCGGTGCAGAGTTGCAACCGACGCTTGAGAGTCTCGAGGTGCTCCACGGCATTGTCGGCTGCCCCAAAATGGGTGAGGTACAACCGGTTGGGTTTTAAGGCCAGAAGACGATCCAGACTGCTAAGCCAAGTGAGGAGGTCGAATTCCGGGGGCGGAGCCGGGACCGAAACGTAAGGAGAACCCGGTAGCCGCACTCCCCCTACGTCACCGGTGAAGACCTGGTCCTCGATCTGGAACGCTAGATGGTGGCTAGCGTGACCAGGAGTGTCGTGGGCGGTGACCTCCAGCCCAGCGATGGTCTTCGTGGACCCCTCCCAGGGATGAACTGTATCGGCCGGGCAGGGTAAGGTCTTGCCCCAGAGTATGTCCATGCGATCCTGGTAGATTCTTTGAGCGCTGGCTAACAGTCGATCGGGCTCAATAAGGTGACGGGCTCCTTTGGGATGCACGTGCACCTCGGCTCCCCTTTGGGCCCAGTATCCGGCTCCTCCGGAGTGGTCTAAATGAATATGGCTCACCAGCACCGCCACCACCGAGTCCAACGAAAATCCCAAATCTTGAATTTTCCCTTCCAGGACCGCCTGGGTGCTCGCAGGCCCGGTCTCAATGAGGATGTTGCCTTCCGGCGCCTCCACTAGATAGCTGGCGATCACCTGGGGGGTGCCAAGAAACTCTTGATCGATGGTGTGAATCTTCATGAGGGCGCCGTTCGCGAACAGCCTCGGTGCCCCCTACCAGAGACTCTGGGCCACCCACCAGAGGATGACTTCAATGCTTCACGGAAAAGGGCTGGAGATCACCGAGGGCGGCACCCCAGCGGGTTTCAACTTTGTCGACCCGGGCGTACTCCGGGCCTTCCTGCAGGAACTCGAGCAAAGACTCAAGCTGGATTCTAGGTCCCTCGGCAGCCACCATCACCGAGCCGTCACTTTCGTTTCTGACCCACCCAAGCAAGTTCAACTCACGGGCTCGACGGCTGGTGTAGTGCCGAAAACAGACCCCCTGAACTCGGCCTTTCACCCGGGCCTCGAGGCGTTGAAGATCAGACCCAGCCAAGATCTCGTCGGCTTTCTTGGTCCGCCCGTTCCCTGAAAATCGGCTGATCCAAATCATGCCTGGCGGCCTGGAATTTATGGTTTAATCGTCTTATGAACAACATGGTGAGTCTAGACTTGGATTTTCCCATTTGGGAGCGCTTTTTTCAAGTTGCTCCTTTGGTGGTGGTGGGAACCCGGGACGAGCTTGGGAACCCAGACCTGGCACCCAAACACCTGGCCTTTCCATGCAGTTGGGACAACTTCTTTGGCTTCGTCTGTAGTCCAGAGCATCAGACGCTCAAGAACTTGGAGCGTACGGAAGAATTCGCGGTCAGCTTTCCTCGGCCGGATCAGGTTCTGCTCACCAGCCTGGCGGCCGCCCCCCGCTGTGCTTCCGAGGGCTCGAAACCCAGTTTGCAAGCCATTCCCACGGTGCCTGCCAGCACCATCAAGGCCGACCTTGTGGCCGACTCCAACGTCTTCTTGGAATGTCGGTTGCAGCAAACGGTTCCCCATCTGGGACCCAACACTTTGGTGCTGGGCCGGGTGGTGGCGGCTTTCGTGCACCCTGAAGCCCTCAGAAGCTCGGATAAGGATGACCAGGATCTCATCTTTGGGCAGCCACTGTTGGCCTACCTTCATCCGGGCCGCTTTGCCAGTATCGCCGAAACTCGAAGCTATCCCTTTCCACTAGGCTTTCAGCGATGACCGAGGTGTCCTGTGAGGCCCAAATAGGAGAGCAGGTTCGCGAGGCGGTGCAGAACTCTCGAGACCTATTCTTGCACCGTCTTCAGCAACTGGTCACTCTAGAGACCCCGAGTTTGAATCCTTCGGCCCTGGAGCCCGCACTCGAACTCACCAGCCGATGGCTGGAGGCCCTGGATTTCACGGTGCGCCGACTTCCTGGCCCCAAGAGCGGTGGGCATCTGCTAGCTTATCCAAGAACTCGTTCGAAGGGCCTCGGCTATCAACTTTTGTTAGGTCATTTGGACACCGTGTGGCCACTAGGAATTTTAGAGCAGATGCCCTTTAAGGTGGAAGGTGATCGGGTGGCCGGCCCCGGGGTATATGATATGAAGGCCGGATTGGTGATGATGCTGAGCGCTCTTGAGGCTTTGAATTCCTGCCAAAAGGAGCCTGCTCTGACACCGGTTCTCTTGATCAATTCCGACGAAGAGGTGGGAAGTTTCGAGTCCACCAAGGCTATCCGGCGCCTTTCGCGGTTTGCCCGAAGAGCTTTCGTTTTGGAGCCTTCCTTGGGACCCGAAGGCAAGATCAAGACCGCCCGTAAAGGAGTGGGCGGATTTACGGTGAGAATTCACGGGCGAGCCGCCCACGCCGGTCTAGAGCCGGAGAGAGGGGTCAGCGCTATTCTCGAACTCTCCCACGTGATTCAAAGCCTCTTTGCCTTGAACGATCCCTCCCGAGGGGTCACTGTCAACGTGGGCACGGTGGACGGTGGGCTTCGGGCCAATGTGATCGCTCCCAGCAGCGAAGCTCGCGTCGATGTTCGAGTTCTTCGGGTGGCCGACGCTCGAGACATCGAGCATAAGATCATGGGCTTGAAGCCCAGCAATCCTGCCGTGACCCTGGAAATCCACGGGGGGTTCGGCCGCCCACCGTTGGAGCCCACCCCTCGAAATCAGAAGCTCTGGCGCACGGCCCGGCGCCTGGGAAGAGACCTGGGGATGGACCTTGAAGAAGGGGTCGCTGGGGGAGGTTCTGACGGAAACACCTGCAGTCTGTACACTGCCACCTTGGACGGCTTGGGGGCGGTGGGCGACAGCGCCCATAACCCCGAGGAGCATATCGTTTTGAGCAAAACCTTGGAGCGCACTTTGCTGCTGGCTATGATGCTGCATCAAAAGGATGGAGTTGAATCCCTTGGGGAGTAAGTATTTTTTCGGTTCGGTAGCCCGCATCTCGGACCTTGAGAAAGGCTTCGAGATCAGGGCCTTGGAGCGCTCTCATTGGGAGGCCACCGACTATGTGGTGGGTCAAGTTCTTTCCTCGCCGAACCAGCTCTCCTTGGTGGAGCTCAAGTGTGGACGCCTAGCCAATATTCTGCCCGGAGACCGAATTGTGGGGGCCCTAGGGGACCGTTCGGCGACTTTGGAGGCCACTGGCACCTGGACAAAAATCGATGACGACGGGGAGATGGATCAATTGACTCCGGCAGGCCTGTTTGGAAAGCTTACCTCGGTTTCCAGTTACTTGGGGAGCCTGCCGAAGCTGCGCTACCTGGGTCACGCCTGCCGGGGGGGAACCAAGCTCAGCATGGGGCAGTTTGTGGACAAGCTTCCTGAACAAGAGCTCAAGCTGCCCACGGTGCTCTTCATCGGGTCGTCCATGTCGGCGGGCAAGACCACCGCCGCCCGCATTGCTGTCCGATTGCTCAGTCGAGCTGGTCATTCGGTGCTGGGCGCCAAGTTGACCGGAGCCGGACGCTATCGGGATGTGCTGTCCATGCGCGATGCCGGAGCCTGCGAGATCTTCGATTTCGTGGATGCTGGTCTTCCTTCCACGGTGGTCTCAGAAGAGGTGTTTCGCCCGGCTCTCAGACAACTTTTCGCTCGCTTTGCCCAGAGTCGAACTCAAGTCCTGGTGGCCGAGGCCGGGGCTTCACCGCTGGAGGCCTACAACGGAGAAGCCGCCATTGAAGAGCTGTGGTCCCAGGTGAAATTGACGGTGCTGTGCGCCTGCGATCCCTATTCTGTGGTGGGGATCATCAAGGCCTTTGGACGCTCCCCGGACATGGTGGCCGGGCCGGCAGCCTCCACTAAAGCAGGCGTCGATCTGGTTCATAAGCTGACGGGAATTCGAGCCCTGGACGTCTTGGACCCTGAAGCTCAAAAAGAGTTCGCCCAACTCTTGTCCGAGCGCCTCGGCCTGGAAGCCACGGCATACTGAATACTGAAAACCCTCATTCAGGCACCCGTGTGGCTGCCCCTCGACTGCGATGCTTTGATGCGGCGAAATGGCATCATGAGAACCACGCTCAACATCCCCGATCATTTTCTGCTTCTCGAAACTTGTTGCTGACCTCGATACTCTCAGAGTACCTATACCGGCAAAAGTCTCCCTGGGAGATTTAGGTCCTCCGGTGGAGAAAAACGATTTTAACGATTTTTCTGAGCATCGATAACGCTGACGGCACTTTGCGATGAGAAGGTGCTGTCATACGCATTCGCTCCGACGGAGAACGGTCGGTATTCGAATTGATTCCCTTGCCCGGAAGCTCAACACGAGTCGGCTAGGGCATCAATGATTTTGGCAAGTCGAGCGGAGAGTTGCTCCGCTTCTCGAGCGTGTCGTTTTGCATTAAACTTTTCCGCGAACGCAGTCCTCTTGAGAGCGCTGTGGACCGGTTTGGCGATCAGCAGAGTACCTCCCATCACCAGAATTTGGGGAACAAAGGGCAGAAAAGCCGCTGAAACGACCACCGTTGCCAAGATCTCCGCAATACTCGGGCTCCAGGGGAGTTTCTTGTGTGGTGGATTGGAGCTCAAGTTCCAGGGAAGTTGGCAGTGGGAGCGGACGATCTCGAAAGCCTCCGAGAGTGCTTTCCGGGTCGCTTCCGCGACCAATCCAAGGTTGTCCGGCCTAACCTTGAATCCGGTCAGGTCAAGATCGGTCCAAGATACCGGGAGGTAGAGGTCGAGAATGAAATCGTCAATACCGTTCTCCAAGATCGAAGGGAATCGGTCGAATTCCGGGTAGTCAGAAAGGAGTGCGGAATGAAGAAGTATCCCGTCCATCACGAAACTCAGGCGCGACTGTCTCTGCAGGCAAGAGTAAACACACACAACCCCCTGCGTGGTGGCGTCTTCGGCTGCCAATCGAAGAGACGGCAACGTCTCGCGGAGATCGTCTCCCGAGGTTAAGGGCTCTTTGTCGATGGGATAAGGCAAGGCTGGACGCCCTAGCTCGAAAAGAGGTAGTTGAGCCAAAAGTTTGCCTCGCCCGTCCGACTTATCCAAGTCGGCGCCTTTGATTCTCGGCAACTCTTCGATCGAGGTCTGATAGGAACACGACAGCTCATACCCATCCACTACCACGGGGATAGGACAAACGCAGCAACGGTCGACCAGCGCCTTATACTCGTGAGCGGTCTGGCGGAAGAGGTAGCGTACTGGAGTAGTGACAGAACCAAGGTGAAATGCGGGGGTTGTGGGGCGGGTGGCGGTGATCACAACCAGGTTGTCCCTTTGGCAGGTTTCCTCCAGACCCGGACCGGTTTTGGTCACCGTCACGAAATGGGCCCCGCACCTCCAGGTGATCTTCTGACTGAAACCCATGGCTGCTCCCAACAAACCCGCGATAAGATGCCGCAGGGGAGAATCTGCGGGGGTGGTGCCTCTCAGGAGGGTCTCTAAGATCTGATCGGCTTCCCAATTGGCCTGATTGGGGAAACGAACCGTCACCCTTTTCCTTTCAAAATTGAACTTGATTTCTGGGGCACCAGCAGCCACTGCGGCTTGCACCAGCTTGAGCACCCAGAAGCCGGGATCGGGCAGGCCGAACTTTCCCAATTTCACTAACGCCTTGTCGGGATCCAGGAGAAACCTTCCCTCTTCGAGGAAGAGGCCTTGAGCAGCTTCACTTGCCAGATAGCGGTCGAGTTCGCTCCT
>JBJHCR010000039.1:0-12649 GCA_050486105.1 Vulcanimicrobiota bacterium | reverse complement strand
AGTTCGCTCATCGTGAGCTATTGCAGCAGGTCTTCGCCTTCCTCCTGCATCAGATTCGATTCCCTTATGACCTGGTGGGTCAATCTCAACCGCTTGAGGTTTACCCGTAGTTCACAGAAAATTTCACGCTGGTTGAGGCTTTCCAGGTCTATTCCATCCAGTCAGCCTATACTGGACGAACTACAAGATCAAAGGAATTGATAGTCCATGAATATTTCGAACAGCATTCGTCCTGCAAACACTACTCGGGTTTCCCCATTGCCGCACAAAATCAACACCAAGGAGCAAACCGTCTCATTGGAGCCGGAAGCCCCCCAAGAGACGTTCACCCCGACTAACGGTATCAAGCGGATCGCTGGAGACGTCGCACCCTACGCCCTGACTGGCCTGGGACTGGCCGCTGGGTTGGTCACTGCTCTATCAAGTGGTGGCGTGGCCATGGCAACCGGTGCTTTGGCTTTGGGAACTGTCGGGACTGCGGCAGGTGTTTTGGCTGGAGGTTTGAGCGGAATGGGCGCTCCAGACACCCACGTACACCCCATAGCAGGCGGAGTTCTGTTTGGGGCTATTGGCGCCTCCCTAGGAGCTGGGGCAGCTGCGCTTCCGGGGGTGGTGGGCAGTGTGGTCGGTGGACTCTTGGTGGGCGGTGTTGCAGGAGCAGCTGGAAACTACGTTGGTGGGATTCTGCAGTCTGATGGCCGCGGTGAGTTCTAAATCCTCCCGGGACGATAGCTTAGGACGCTGCTGAATCAATCTCCGCGTCGCGAGACTCATTCACGTGGGGCCACCCGCTTCCGCGGCCTCCGGGGTGAATTGGTCGCCCTGGCCACAAGTCGCCTGGAGATGCCGGTCGATGTACTCGTGGGTCTCTTCTAAAGACAGGCCCTCCAGCTTGTAGAGCATGCGAAGCTTGGCCCATAGAGCCAAATGAATCGGCTTGCGAAATCGGCTCTGGAGGTTTGGATGACCTATCAGTAAAATCGTCAGTGGCTCCGAGCGCGGTATGACCACCTGAGCGCCACTGAGATTGGCCAGAACTCAATGCGCCGACTCGCTGGCTTCCTGATTCTGATGAGGCTGGCCGTAGTGTCCCACCCGCTCCGCCTCACACCCGCAAGATGAGATGAGACGGCGATCAAGCGATGCCGATGCCAACGCCAACGCCAACGACGAAGCTCTCGCATCCACTGGTACGTGAGAGCAAAATCGCTCAAGACCGGCATGCTAGAGAACCCTCGAGCTCCTTCTAGCACACTCACTGGTCCAGTCCTCAGTTCGTCCGAGCAACACTGGGAACTTTTTCAAAATCTGGTGACAATCACAAACCTTCGCTGTGCGGACACCACGAATGCCTATTTCGCCGCTCTGGCCACGGACCGTGGGCGCGAATTGTGGACCACGGATTCAGATTTCGCCAGGCTTCTTGGACTTCGCTAGAGGAGTTTGCTAGTTAGTAGGGATGCTTAGGATCTGGTCCGAAATAACTTCCCGGTTTGGGCCGCCGATGCATCCCCCCTGGCAGCGTTGGTTCTCGCTTAAGTATTCTCGATACTAGTCGCTCGAACCGCCTTGCCATGGGGGCGCCTCGACAACCAAAAATAGAAAGTTATTCCGGACCAGATCCTTAGTCCGCTTGGATCAAATCACGAGTCGACATTAGAGCGCACGGGTAGGCTCGGAGTGTCTCGTTGGCCATTAAGAGATCCAGGTCCTCAGAGATCGCCTAGGAAGATCAGAAGGTGGTCGGGCAGGTCAGTCGCTCGCCAGCCAAGCTGATGAGTGGTGTCAGGTTAGGGCCTGTTGGTGGTCAAGCTTTCTGTCACCAACTCTTCAACTCGGCCCGGTAAGCTGAGTTTACCGAGCTTCCATTTGATGGCTGCTTCCCAACTTGAGACCGCTGACAGAAAGCTCCGAGTCTCCAAGGACTTCAAGGCCCGACCGGCTCGTGTCCCCAGGCTCTCGGGCTCATTAAAGCTCAAAGCTAGACGTGACTGTCCAGGAAAAGTCTCATTCGAAGTACACCGCTAGGTCCGGAGGAAGGGGCGCGTCGAAGTCTGGGGAGATCGCGGTCTGGCCTCGACATTGCCCCAGAGTTCGATCTTTACCGGACTTTTCGATGGGAAGCAGTCGAGCAACAGGGATGTATCCCCGCTTAACCCGGATGCTCTCACCGGCCTCCGCGGATCTGATGTGCGCCAACCAGTAGGTCTTAGCCTCGTGGATAGTGACTTCTTTCATGAACTTGGTTTTGTGACTTAGGAGGAGTTGGTCGATGGACTAATCGCATTGACCAACTCCAGGTCGCAAGTGAGACGAGTGAGGCTCCGCCCAACGCTCCTGAATCGGGACGGGTTCGTAGTATGATGCCAACGGGAACCAGCGCATCCGAATGTACGAGAAGAACTCCACTATGATTCAGCACTTCGAGTGGACCTACGATGACTCCAACAATTGACAATCCCCGCTCGACTTAACCCCTAAAAAAGCAGTAAAGTGTGAATATGGTTACGACTGGCTGGATAGGCTTATCACGGTGAAGAGGGCCGAAGCTGCCGATGTGGGCAATCTCGGGGCCACCACCCTGCAGCGCGAGTATGTCTTTGATGAATCCGACAACCGGGTCTTTTTCGACGACCACGTCAACGGTGTGACCTATCACTATGTCTATAAAAGTGCTCTCGATGGAGACAGCATCCTCCGTCACTCCGACCAAATCGAAGAGATCCAGATCTATGACCAGGCTGCCGGACATCGGACCGTGGGAGATTTCGTAACGTTTGAGACCTTCGAATCAGACGAAGACGGCAACATGACCAAGCGGATTCTTGCCTCGAGCGGTGAGGAGATCTCCTTTAAGTGGACCGATTTTGATCGTCTGGAGCGCATCGAATCCGACCAAGAAGGCCGAATGCAGGATGCTCGCTACGATGTCGACGGACTGAGGGAGCGCAAGCTCGACAAGAATGGAAACAGCTCCGTGGAATACGGGGTCGGTATCACTACCTCGGCCTCCAAGCCGGCTTCTTCCACCTCCTCAACCCCAACCATCTCCTACCTTATGGGGCATATGCTCTTGGGCGCCGAAGTCGACGGGCAATTCCGCTATCATCTCGGGGATGCCTTGAGTTCGGTGCGGGATGTGGTCGATGACGACGGTGCCGTCATCCGCTCCTTTGAGTGGGACGAATACGGCAACCTGCTGTCCTCATCAGGCTCCGGAACCGTCTCACCCAAAACCTGGGTAGGTGGCCTCTCCGTCAACGACGACACCGCCGACTCCGGGATGTTCAATATGGGGCATCGCAATTATGCGGCAGGTGTGCTAGGACGGTTTATATCTAGGGATCCGATTGGGTTTGCCGGGGGGTTGAATCTTTACAGTTACCCGACGAATCCAGTGAGCTTTGTGGATCCAGAGGGACTTTGGGAGTTCAAATGGAGTTCTTTCGGTATTGGCGTTACCGAGGGCCTAGCGGGTCTTGTGGTCGGAGGTGCGATTGGATTTGGTATAGCTCTTCTCGCGCCTCCCGGAGTCGCTGCGGCTCTAGGGATCGCAGGAGCCGCCTACTTCATCGTGGGATTTGTGGGCAATGCAAGGGAACTTTGCACGGGACAAACTCTTGACGGGGATACGCTTAATGAATGGGAGAGATCTGAGCTGTTAGGAAAAATGCTGGTCCAAGGCGCCTCTCTCGGATATTCCAAACTTCCTCACATGAAAGTTGGGAAAGAGAACGTTTCTGGATACTATGCCCAGGGTCCTAAAGGTCGCCTACAGTACGAGATGCGTCACAATACGCAGACTAAAGCATCCTACGAGCGCGGAGAGCCATGGAAGCCGTCTAACTGGAATCCTGCTAATGCATTTTCGCCAGGGATGCAGGCCACTGGTCCTACCCCTGGCGCTAGAACTGCGATTGAGATGGGCAGAAATCTTACTTGCGGAACCGATTCGGTTGATCACACCCAAACTTTGCTTCAGATGATGAATCGACCTCGGAATCTGTGAGTCTTGGGTTTTCTCGAGTGGCTATCGGATTTCTTTAGGCCCAAAGAGAGGATTCATCCGTACTACGAAGACTCTCTTCCCGAAACAGCCACTTTCCTGAGTGGTGAAGCTATAGCAAGGAACTGGGGGCGGCTTAATTCCGCTGCTGAGAATCAGGGGCTGAGACCTTTCTCTCTTCTGAGATTTAGCCCAGTTCCGATCGTTAAAGACACTTTGCAATGGAATACGGCTGAAGAGGGACTGGGTGTACTTTCGGACCAGTTAGAGCTGGTTAAACTCAACCCAGACTCCTTCTTAGAAAACGAGCTACTTGTAACGGAAATAGAACGCATTATATTAGCTCTGAGGTTAGCCAAATCAAAGCGCATCCGTTTCACTCTCGTTCGCAGCTTCGGTGAATACACGAACAGGCTGATGTGGGAAGCTGGTGGAGGCAGTGTCTAGAACTTCTTGACTCCCCGCCTCCGGCGGGGAGGGGGCTCCCGTCTCGCTCTTTGATTTTCGAAGAGCGAACCGGGACAACTGACAGCATCTAAGCCAGAGAGGCCCCAGCCGGAAGACCGGCCGGGGCCTCTCTTTACGTTGAATCTGGGCTGGGTGCAAACGAGCAACCTGGGTGCTGGCGGGAATCCGCGCGTGACCTCGGCTTATCGGGCCCCTCCGGGGCGGCAGCGATCCTGGCAAAGCCACCCCAAATTCCCGCCGTGAGGCCTGGGTGGTCTCCGTCGCTACCGCTCCGGAGGGGGAGAATCCCGGGGCTTCGCCCCGGGTTGCACTTCGGCGGAGCCGAAGCGCTCAAAGGTGTAATTCACCCAAGTGAGTCTACGTGAAAAAATCGGATCGCTTTGATCTTTTTTGCCGATCTGGTCTCGAAAACGTGCGCCTGATCGGCAAAAGATCTTGGCTCTCTGCAAAACGCCGGCGGATCTGGCAAGGGGCCTCGGGGTCGGGTCGTACCTCTAAATGCTACCGCTCGGGCGTGCATCGAAAAATTGATCCAGTTCAATAGGGATCGTGGGTTCTCGGTTGCTCCGGCAGCTCCACTGTTTCAGCATAGAAAGCACGGGCCGTTGTCCATCAGGTCCATCCAAAAGATCATCAAGAGATATCGTGAGATCGCGGATCTGGATCTCCGGGCCACGCCTCACACTCTCCGTCACTCGTGCCTGTCCGGGTTGGCCGCCACCGGGGCTTCGGTGGCCACCATTCAGAAAATCGCAGGGCACAGAAGAATAGCCAGTACTCAGGTCTACACCCACGCTTCCATGGAACAGCTGAAAAAAGACTCGGCAGGCTCGGGGGCTGAGGCCCTTTAGCTATATCAGGCTCTCAGGAAGCGGCTGTGAGCACCGATAGACGGCCACGACTAAAATGGTGTCGAATCTGAGCCAGTAGACGATCCGGACCTGATATCTTTTGTGAATGCGCTCTCTCAGGTCCTTGCGCTTGTATTCCGGCACGACCCGCCCGATCTCGGGATGATCGACGGTTGATTGAGCCAGCTCCACGACGGAATAGAAGAAGCGTTCTGCGGCGTCGCCGTCGTCGAGGGCGATGAAGTCGCAGATTTTGTTCAGGTTGTCTTCGGCTTCTGGTGTCCAGAGGAGCTTCAGGCCTGGAATCTCCTTTTGAAGCGCTCCACGAACTCATCGTGCGGTGTGGCTTCGCCTCTTTCGGCCTGCCGAAGCCCCCGATCCACGGAGGCCATGAAACGGATTTTCTCAAGCTCGGCGGCCACCCCATCGAGCATTTCCGAAGGCGTTTCGTCGGGCAGTGATTCCACCATTTTAAGGAGTTCTTGTTTTGTCATAAGTTTCCAGAGGCCAGTGTTTGGAGTCGCTGACAGGTCACCATGGAGCGTAGGAACACTCTCAAAGCTTCCTTCTGTTCTTCCCCCAAAAGAGGAACCTGTGACATCAGAGCTGCCAACTCAGGGTCATCTTCGGAAAGCTGCTGAGTCAGGTTTTGAGTATCAGAGCCAGCCAGGGCAAGTACATCATCCGTAGCGATACCGAAAACTTCAGCCACTCGTTCCAAAGTCGAACGTCGAGGCTGCATCTTATCCGTTTCCATACGACTGACATGGTTTGGATGCATCTCAAGCTGCTCTGCCAGCTCCTTTTGTGTCCAACCTCGTTCTTTTCGAAGCTGGAAAATCAATCTTCCGATCGTTGGTTTAGACTCCACCATACCTGCATTCTAGGCAATTGTTCGAGCTTACTCAACCAAGAAAGGACGACAAAGAGGCAGGAAGGTTGTTTTGTTGGTCAAAATATGATTTTATAAAAGTCATATTTATTTTTTTCAACTTCTTAAGCGTTTGAAAGGACTGTCTACCCCAATGACTCCACCTCAAGCCTGGCGAACCCTCGCCGACACGTTCCACAGCCTCCCCCGACTCGTTGATTCCAATAAGCTACCCGTCGACTACGGCCCTGAAGAGGCGGTCCAGATCTACAAGACCGTACCCCTCAGCAGCACGGAGCGCTCTCTGTTGAGCTTCCTGCTCCACGTCTGGAACCATTACGAGTTCACATTTGATCTCTCCGAAACCATGATCTGGGACAGTCGGCACAAGAAGGCGTTCCTCAACTGGGTGAACGGCAAGACGCTGGGCGAACCGTGTCGGTACTTCTAATGAACGACTTTTCGCGCGGCGATATCCAACGAATGAAGGCCCAGGCCGACCTGGTCGAGGTGATGCGCGCTTCCGGGCTTGAGCTTGCGCCGGTGGGCAAGAATCTGCTCTGCCGGTGTCCCTGGCACGACGACAAGGAAGCCTCGCTCGTGGTGAACCCCGAGAAGCAGCTCTACAACTGCTTTGGCTGTGAGGCTCAGGGCGATGTCCTCACCTTTCTCCAAGAAACGGAGAGCCTTTCTTTTCGGGAAGCGGTGCAGCGCTTGGCAGAGCTTTCAGGGGGGGACTCGATCCCAACCAGAGTCGAGAGCACTCCGGACCATTTGCCCGGCGGACTCACTCGCCCTCAGCTTTTGAAGCGTGTAGCCCAGCACTACGCCCAAGGCTTGGCGCAAAGCCAGGAGGCCCAAGACTATTTGCGCGATCGATCCCTGGGCGACATGGAAATGTTGCGAGCCTTCGGTGTTGGCTATTGCGACGGCTCACTTTTGAAGACCGTGCCCAAGGGAAGCGACACCCGCCAAGCCCTGGTCGATCTCGGGGTGCTCGACGGCAAGGGCAAAGAGCACTTCTTGGGCTGCGTGGTCGTGCCCTTAGAGGATCCCGAGCTTGGTATCGTGGGGCTTTATGGGCGGCGAATCAATCCCAAGGCCAAGGTGAGGCATCTCTTCTTGCCGGGGCCCAAGCGTGGTGTTCTCAACTATCAGGTCCTACGCACGGCTAGTTCTGTGTTTGTGGTTGAGGGTGTTTTGGATGCCTTGTCTCTTTGGGTTGCCGGCGTTCGGAATGTGACCTGCCTTCACGGTACCGCCGGTCTCACCCCAGATCTCTTGAAGGCTCTGAACGCTTCGAGTGTGCGCGAACTCTGGCTCTGTGTGGACGCCGACCGTGCCGGTGAGGAGGCCGTCGAGCGAGTGGCCGAGCAGACTCAAGGACGCTTTGCCTTGTCTAGAGTCTTGCTTCCCGCAGGGGCGGATCCCAACTCGATCCTGATGAACGAAGGTGCTTCGCCCTTACGATCTTTACTCGAATGCCGCCAGCCGCTGCACGAGGCAAGTCTTGGAGAGGCTTCCTCTACCGATTCCAGCACCCAACCCAAAACTCGCCGTCCGCAGGACAAAGAAATTCCCCTCACGGAGACGACCGACAAAGACTTCTCTCTGAGCTTCGAGGAGGTGGTCTATCAGGTGACCCCGCTCCCACCGTTCACAGGGCGCCTTAGAGTCATGCTTCGAGCAGTGACCACAAGTGAGGGCCGCAAGAAGCGATTCCTAGACCGCCTGGATCTCACCAGTGCTCGGGCTCGAGAGGCCACCGTCAAAAGGCTGTCGAGCCAACTGAGTTTGCCCCGTGAAACAGTAGACTTCCACATGCTCTGCCTTCTCGACACCGCCGAGGAATGGTGTCTTGCAGACGGCGAGATGAACGATGGTATTGGGGATGGCAAATCGGCTCCCGTTCTCAGCGAGGACCAGAAGCTCGAGGCCCTCGAGTTCTTGCAAGCTCCAGACTTGGTGAGCCGTCTGCAAGACGACATGGAGACATTGGGGTATGTGGGCGAAAGTAAGGGCAAGCTTCTGGCCTATTTGGTGGGTTTGTCTAGAAAGCTTGAGAACCCGTTGTCGGCGATCATCCGTTCTCAGAGCGGAGCGGGAAAGTCGGGGCTTTCAGGTCTCGTTGCTCTGCTCACGCCGCCCGAGGACGTGGTTCATTACTCCCGTGTTTCGGCTCACGCTCTGGCCTATGCTCCCAAGGATGCCTTCAAACGAAAGCTCTTGCTGATGGAAGAGCGAGTGGGCGGTGAAGCTGCCGACTATTACATCAGAATCTTGCAGTCTTCTCACAAGATCTGCCAGGCCGTGGTCATTAAGGACCCGGTCACCGGCCAGATGCGCACCCAAGAGTTTGAAGTGGAGGGTCCCATCGCTTACATCGAAACCACAACCCAGCGTCACTTGAACCAAGAGAACACGAGCCGTTGCTTTGAGATCTTTCTCGATGAAACGGAACAGCAGACTCAACGGATTCACGACACCCAGCGGCAAGCTCGCACTCTCACCCGGCTCAAGCGAGCTGACCGCCAAAAGATCCTCGAACGCCATCACAACGCCCAGCGAATGCTCGAAGAGGTCAAAGTGGTGATCCCTTACGTTCACCATCTCACCTTCCCCACCAAGTGGCTCAGGACCAGGCGAGACAACGAGCGTTTCTTGTGTCTGATTGAAGCTTCGGCCTTTCTTCATCAGTTTCAGCGGGTGAAAAAGACAGTTCGCTGCCCGCAGGGCGAGGTCGCCTACATTGAGGCGGATCTTGAGGATTACCGTTTGGCCTACGAGTTGGCCAAGGATGTTCTGTGTGACACGCTCCACGAGCTATCGATCTCGGCGCGTGAGGTCTTGCAGACGGCGCAGTCTTTCGAAGGCTCCTTCACTCGGCGGGAGCTTCGAACGACCTTGGCCTGGTCTCAGAAGCGTGTTCACCAAGCTGTTCACGAACTGTTGGACATGGAGTACTTGAGCGCTGTGTCCGAGGCTAATGGTAAGGCTCACCGATACGCTGTCGTGCTCGATGATGCAGTTCCCCAGCCGTCGATTCTGTCCGGTTTGCTTCATCCCGACGAGCTGGAACGTCGACTGTCGGCGGATGGCAGCTAAGAGGAGAAGAAAGTTCATGATCTGATGCCCCAGCGAGAGCAAATCCCCAACTCGCCGCCTCCCTAAAGGGACTCGTTCCAGCGCGCAGGGCACCTGTTCCACCTGTTCCGACCTGTGCGAAACGCTGGAAGCTAATGTTATCAACGTTTTATCCTGATTTAGGCCGACCTATTCAGGGTTTCCCAAATCTCTAGGCTTGTGTTGTGTGAAAGCCAAGTTTGAATATGACGACTAAGAAGAGAAATAGATTGATCATCTGCTCTGTAAGAACTTTCTTACAGGGCTGGGGGACGTTGGGCTAATGAACGTCGCTCTCTGGCGCGAGCGGTTCGAGGAGCATCTTCGGCTCCAGAACTACGCTTCGCGAACGCCTTACACATACGGGCTCGAAGCCTCTTACTTCCTGGCGTTCTTGAGTGAGCGTGGGGTAACGGAGCCGTCCGAGATTCGACGAGAGGATGTTCTGGGCTACTGCGTTTTACTCCAACACACCCGCAAGGCCGACGGGTCGCCGCTCAAGGCTGTCAGCAGACGAAGCAAAACCGGCGCGGTCTTAACCTTCTTGCGCTATCTCTACGAAGAGAACTTCATTCTGTCCAATCCTGGAGCCGACATCAGAAGGCCGAAGGCCCCGGATTGCCTGCCACCTCCACTTCCCGACGAAGAAGAGGTCGAGAAGCTCCTGCAGACTCCCGACACGACCAGGCCGAACGGCATCAAGGACCGGGCGTTGATGGAGGTCCTGTACGCCACGGCTCTGCGCAACGCCGAAATCAGGGCCCTTCTGATTGAGGATGTGGATCTTCACCGTCTGGAGCTTCGGGTCCGATGTGGTAAGGGCGGAAAAGGGCGTATGCTTCCTCTCACCGAGCCCGCGGCCGCCTGGCTGGAAGAGTATTTGCAGAGAGCGCGCCCTCTGTTCGTGAAGAACGCCGATGACCGGACTCTTTTTTTGAACTCCTGGGGTCGCCCGATCTCAAGCGAGATGCTGGCCAAAATCGTTCGAGACCACGCCAAGGCCGCCAAGCTTTCCGTGAAGGTGACGCCCCACGTCTTACGGCATGCCTGTGCGACTCACATGCTGGCACGCCGGGCGGGAATACGTCATCTGCAAAGTTTCCTTGGTCACGCCTGCCCCAGCAGTACCGAGCGGTACACTCGAGTCGAGGTCTCGGATCTCAGAGAGGTGATGTTGAGATGCCATCCCCGCGAGAGCTGCTAGAGGAGTATCGAACGGAGCGGGCGCTCTACGTGGCTCCGTCCACCCTGCGAGGGGAGTTTCATTACACCGAGCGTTTCCTGGTTTATCTCGATTCTCAGGGTGTGGACCACGTGGGTGTGGTCACCTACGACGTTCTCAACGGCTATCGTTATCTTCTAGAGACGAGATTGGGCTGTCGTGGAAAGCCTTTATCGTCCCGCTACAAGTACAAGTCTCTGGCTTATCCTCGAAGTTTTTTGCTGTGGGCGTTCCGGCGTGGCCATACACTGGTTGATTTCGAGCCCTATCCGCTCCCTTTACAGGAACGAATCGACATCTTGCCGCCCACGGTGGACCAGGTGGAAAGGCTGCTGGCCGCGCCTGACACATCCAAGCCCATCGGGCTTCGCAATCTTCTGATTATGGAATCGTTTTACTCTCTCGCTCTGCGCCGCCACGAGAGCCACCGCCTGAACATCGGCGACCTTGACTTCCGGCGCCGGCTCATAAGAATCTCGGGCAAGCCGCAAAGAGAGCGACTTCTTCCCTTGACCGACAGGCTCTGCAAGATTCTTCAGCGATATCTCGACGAAGCCAGGCCCGCGCTCCGCCCGTTACCCGCCGAAGAGGCTCTCTGGATATCGTCGTCCAGCGGTAAGAGACTTGGCGCGGTCCCTCTTCGTTTCACAGTCTCCAAAATCTCCGAGCGTCTCGGACTGGGCACGATCTATCCTCATCTTCTCCGACACGCCTGTGCAACGCATCTTCACGAAGCCGGGGCCGAACTCTGTCACATCCGTGACTTCCTGGGTCACTCGACCATCGCCAGTACGGAGCGTTACGTCCATGTCACGCCTCGGGAGCTGGGCCGGTTCGTGCGCGACTTTCACCCCAGACCAGACGTAGACTCACCATGATCTCGGAGTTTGTTCAACACCTGGAGCGCAAGGGCTACTCTAAGACCACCGTAGACATTTCGCGGAAGTGGTTGGAGCATTTCACCGCTCGCTTTCCCGGTCCGCCGGACCAGTTGAAGCCCTCCGATCTCACCCGCTATCAAAAGCTTCTCGGCTGGGAGCCCGGGCCGAGCGGCAAGCTCTATTCCGAGAACACACAGAGCCAGGCCATCGGCGTTATCCGAGCCTTCTTTCGCTGGTGTGTCGACCAGGACCACCTCAAGAAGTCGCCGGCGGACCATCTCAAGACCCGTGCGGTACCGAAGAAAGAGCGGAGCTACCTAACGACCGTCCAAGCCCGCAAGCTTCTGGCTCTTCCGGATCTAGACACCTCAATGGGTCTCCGCGACCGAGCCGTTCTCGGCCTGATCATCGAGGAGCAAGCCTCCCCGGCTGCGTTAGCCCGACTTGATCTCACCGACTTTCAGCCCGACACCGGAGCCGTTCTGCTAAAGGGGCGAAGGCGGCGCATCGTTAGTCTTGGTCCAGGTCTCCAAACCGATCTAGAGCGCTACATCCGAATCGGTCGCGCCGGAACTGCCCAGCCCCACGAGGAAGCTCTGTTCATCAGCCGCTCCGGAACCCGCTTCAACAAACCGGGTATACATGCCGTCCTCGCCAAATATTGCCGCCTGGCCGATGTTCCCAGGCCCTCTTTCTTCTCTTAGTCGGCGAGAGGAAGCCCCTGTCTTTGCTGTAAATTTGAATGTTGTTGAAACACGAATCCTCGGGCGACCGGGGCGCTGAGGAGAGCTTGGCGATAATAAAAAAGGAGGCAGTCCAAGTGTTTCAACGACGTGACTGCGCTCCCTTAGGCGTGATAGTTGTTGTCGCAACTATCCTAGCTCTGGGTATCATTTTACTCAGAATTCTTTAAGGGAGCAACCCTCTGGGTGACCGGATCCTTCGAGTGAAGGTCCCCCTCTTCATTTTCCTCTTAGTCGGATCTGTCCGATCCTGGCCGGGTCTGGTATCCTGGTCTTATCGTGTGCGCTCCGCCTGACATCAAAAACCAGCATGATCCGTGTTGTCGCTTGAATGAGAGACTTTCAAATCGCGTAGATGCCGAAGTCGACGGGCAATTCCGCTATCATCTCGGGGATGCCTTGAGTTCGGTGCGGGATGTGGTCGATGACGACGGTGCCGTCATCCGCTCCTTTGAGTGGGACGAATACGGCAACCTGCTGTCCT
>JBJHCR010000038.1:25655-31113 GCA_050486105.1 Vulcanimicrobiota bacterium | reverse complement strand
TTGAGCATGAAACCGAATCCAATCAGGCTCACCTTTGACTGCCAATCTGTTCATCGCTACCTCCTTATCATCTGACAATGCTAAGGCATCAGATCTCGGGCGGTCTAGGCAGCGAAACAGCGCTTACGGCGAAGAAGACGATTCGTTCTTCAACACACTTGAGACTGCGGTCCTGCTGCAACAGCAAGCCAGGCGGTGTCGATAGCTCCGTTTCTTCAACACTCTTGAGGTTCCCGGATTCGGAGGCCGTTCTTCTTTCTCACCTATCGCGAACCCCGAAAGGTCGTGAGGTCTAATTTAGCTCATCGGCTGGTATGACAAGTTCTATGTTTGCAATGAATCGGCAGATCGAGGTTCTCACTTTCCATGATCACTCCATCCGCCACCCAGTGGCAAACTGAAGGATATTGGGGTGTAGGAGCCCGCAGCCCTCGTCGCAGCGAAAACGCGGATCCTGATTCCGCAGGCGGGGCCCGTGACTTCGGCCCTCGGGCCCAGGCTGAGCCCGCTCCTTGAGCGCCGGAAGCCTCTTGTTTCCTTAGAGTTCGGTGATCTCGAGGTCGCCGATGGTGACCGCCTCTTGGCCGACCTCGACTTGGATAGAGCTAGAGCGGCTTTGGGCGGCGGTTTTGGTGGCGGGGAAGAAGGTGAAGCGCTGGTCTTCGGTCTCCACCACCAGGTGCTCTCCACGTTGCTCCAACAGGACCCCAAGATCGTAGGCGAACTGAAATCGGGGATACTCTTTCACCTTGGCTTTTCGGGGGTCCTGACGCACGGCGGGGGTCTGCCGCAGGATGAACAAGCGGAAGTGGAGGTCGGTGACGCGCACCCTGGTGCTGTTGGCTTTATCGCTCAATCGAAGGGCCTCTTTGTAGGCGCCTCCCAGCAGATTGAGCATGGTTTCCGGGGGGGTGTCGTCCTTTTCGAGGATTTCCCGGGCTCCCTGCCACTGCTTGAACACCGCCTCGCAGGACAGCGGAGATTTTGCCATCTCGTTGCCCAGATAGGAGATCACTACCGTGTCTTTGGCCGCTTCGATCTTCAAGACGAAGGGGTGGAGGGACAAGGTCAACCCTTCGAGCTGAGCAGAAAACCCACGCTCTTGCACGTATCGCTCAAGCTCAGCTGCGAATTCGGTTGCTCGACGGTTCCACTCTCCCTCAAGCCATTTCCGTACTTTCTGGGTGGCCTCTTGAGTTTGCTGCTGCAATTCGGGGTCGGGGAGTTCCAGCCCCTCCAGCTTCTCTAGGGTTTTGTCGAGCTTTTTGAGTGAATCATAGCCTTCTTGAGAGGCCAGCTTCTTGGCCAAGGTCTTGAGTTGGGCGGCCTGCTTGCGTAAGACCTCTGCGGCAGTCAGAATCTCCTTCCAGGGCTCCTTAAGTTGGGCCACGGTAGTGGGAGCTTCGAGGGTGATGGACATAGGGGGTCTCCTTAAGTGGTCTTAGATTTTGCCGGAGTTTCTTTCCCAAAAACCCAAAAGGTCGATGGGTTCGAGAACTCCGTGGTCGAGATCGCGGGCCATGGTGGCGTAGGCCGAAAACTTCTCCAGCAGCAGAACCGCCGAGGTTGCCTGCTCGGCTTCACTGGTTCCCAAGCCCAGGCTTCCGGCCAGTCTCTTGCGGTCCGGCGGTTTTCCGTGTTTGAAGCAAAAGGTGTTCGGTAGGAACTCATCGAGTTCGGTAAACTTCCCAAAATCTTCCAGGCTTTGGCTGCTTAGGAAGATCGGCACCCCCTTGGATCGACTGGTGCGCACCAAGTCGAGCAAAGGTTGACAACGAGCTTTGATGTAGTAATGAGCTTCGTCAATGGCGACGATAGAGCGCAAGCTTCGAACTTGGCTTTCGTGGTCAAAGGTTGTGTCCGGGAGAGTCCGGATCGCCTGATGGAGAAACTGCAGCAACACCGAGGCCACAAACTCTCGTAGGGTCGGCAGACCGGCCAGATTGATCACCCAACGGCAGCCCAGAAGCTCTTTCTGGCTCTGGCCCGACTCTTCAGCAAAGCAGGCATACCCGGTGAGATCCTGCAAAATCGCCAGCACCGTATCGGTTTTCCGTTCCGCTTCGGCGTAGACTTGTTCGATGCAAACCACGATTTCGCTCAAGGTGGGATAGCCCCGCAAACGGGCGGCACCTTGGTAGGCCCGCCGCATGCCGTCGGTGATCAGCTTTTTCTGGACCGCACCGATTTTCGAGTCCAGCTGAGAAAGAATTTCGACAAAGGCGCGAGGGGCCAGGTTGACATTGATCCCTGGATAAAGCTGAAAAGGGTTGATCGGAATAGGCTTTTCGCCAGGATGGTGCACCACCGCCCCGGTAGCCTGCAGAAAAGCTGAATTGGTGTGCAAGTCGCCCTTGTAGTCAAAGAGAATGAAGCCCATTTCCGGCGCTTTCTGGGCCACCGAGGCAAGAAGATTCAGCAGCACCTGGCTCTTGCCGACCCCGGGCATTCCCACCAGGCGAGCGTTGGCGTTGGTCTGAGAGCCACCTTCGCGGTTGAGGACCCAGAAAACCGGCGATCGCGTGCCCGGGCGGCGACCGATCTCGATCTCGAGAGCCTGCGCCGAGGAGGTCTCACTCGAGCCTTCTGTCTTGGCAGGAGGAGCCAACATAGCCAGGGTATTGGGCCAGGTCCCTGCCTCTTCGAAGGCGCGATAGAGAAGGTCGTATCCCCGATTCACATGAAAGCGCAGGCGCTCGGTCATAAGGTGAGTCGACAGCGGCTCTCCCTCTAGGAATTCCAGCACCGCAGAGAAGACCGCCTGGCCCTCGAAATCATCCAGAGTTTCCACCTCGTGCAGGCTTCCGTCTTCGGTCTCCATAGAGGTCCAGACCTGGGGGGCAGGCTCTGGGCTTTCCCGATGCTCGGCCAGAGACAAGGCCACCGCCAAACGATCCAAGGCCGTTCCCGAGACCCCGGAAAACTCTAACAGACGGTCACGTTCGATCTTGGTCTTGCGACTGCAGCGAAAACGGGCGAACCCACTCACGTCAGGCCTTCTTCCTGGCACAGAATGGAGACCTCTTTGTCCGGCTCGGGCCGGCGCAAAAGGATCCTCTGTCCCACTCTGGGAGCTACCGTGGGGGCCATGGTGGCTGAGAGTTCAGAGGGCTTGAGCAGCAAGATGCTCTGTCCGGGATGATGGGCAAAAAAGTGGGTCAAAAGTCCGGTGGTATGCACTGGGTCTAAAGGTTTTAGGGGAGCCTCTACAATGATGGGCAAGGACCGCCCAGAGGCCTTTTGTAAGCCGTAGACGATGGACATGGCAAGCACCGCCTTTTCACCGGTCGAGCGGCTTAAGGGCACGGGTTCGCCTTGGAAGTCCAGGATCTGGTACAACAGCGTTTTTCGATCGAATCTAATGGTGCTGTAGAGTTCAGGTTTATTGGTGATGCGCCGAAAGAGATCGCTTGCTTGCGTTTCCAAGGTTTCCACTCGCAAACTGCGCAGGGCTAACGCGTACTCCTCCAAAACCTTCGCGGCAGCCTTGGCCAAGGTGATCTTCTTTTGCCTGGCTTTGCGCCTTTTGTCTTCTTTTCGGGCCGATTTGAGCTCCGAGTTGCCCTCTTGTTGGTCGCGCCTAAGATCGTGAAGTTCTCGGGTCAGGTTGGAAACTTTTTCCTCGATCACCGCCAATTTCGAGGCCGAATCTTCCTTGCTTTTCAGCAAACGGCCGTGCTCATCCATCAGGAGCTGGTGGTTCGGCAGGCCCGAGCGACACTTTTCTTCGAGTTCAGACTTCCGGCTCCGGAGCTGCTTGGCTAGCTCCACCGACTCGGCCAAACTTCCAGCTTCTCGAGCGCGTTTTCGCAAGCTCTCTAGAGCCCAGATCTCTCGTTCTGTCAGCAAGCAAGCAGGGTAACTCGACCCCATTTGGGGAGTCTCCAACTCCTGATTCAAACGAGCCAAAATCTGCTCCTCGCTAGGCAGAGGATTCTCGTGCCACGGAATCTTCTGCTGGGCTGCCAGGCGAGCCACAGCCTTCAAGCCGGCTTGCAAACCTTTGAGACGCTCTTCGGAGAGTTCCACGCTTCGTTGACTTTGCGCTTCAGCAAGAGTTTGCTGCAATAAAGCGTCGAGCAGTTGCAAGGGAAGCACGCTTCCCACAAGCTCATCTTGCTTCTCCTCCCACTCTTGGAGCTCTCGTTCCAAGTGATGAAGCTGTTCCTGAAGATGTTGCCGTTCGGCTTCGGCCTCCGGGTCGAAGTTTGCCAATAAATCTTGCAGTCGGTAGTCGAGGTCTTGACGATCTTCGAGAAGTTGCTCTTTCTGTCGGCCCAGGCTTTCTAGCTTATTCTCAGCAGACTCTAGGCGCGCTTCAAGGTCAGCGAGTCGGGCCTGGACCTCCTTGGACGATTCGGTTTCTGAGGCCTCTACCTCCTTGTCCCATTCCCGTTTGAGCTTAGAACAGCGTTCGGCAACCACTCGAATACTGGTGACCCCCAACACCGACTCCAGGGCCGAGGCGACCACTTTTTCCGAAGACCCCTCGGCCATCTGATTCACCAAAGAGTTTTCAGCATCAAAGCAGAAGAAATCCATCACCTCTTTAGGCAAATAGAGGTCTACCCACTCTTCGGCTTCGGCTTCGTGCAGCAGCTCGGACTCTTCCCCGATGGTGCTCTTAACGGTCAGCTGCCCTTGGGTCTTCGGCTCCCAGCCTCGGCTTGAGGTTTCGAACTCCACTTTCCGCCTTAAGACCACCGGGCCGAGCTTTCCGTTGAAGGTCAGAACCACTTCCATGGCGGCCGTAGGAGCTTGAACGTAATGGTGAAGATACGAGGCCAGCTGACTTCGAGGTGCGCCGTACAGGGCAAAACGGAGGGCCTTCAAGAAAGTGCTCTTGCCGTGGCCGTTCTGCGCTTCTATGATGCAGATGGGACGTTCCGGGTCTTGCACGAAACTCGCCTTGGCGTCTTTGAAAAGGCAAAAGTTCCACAGAGAGATCTCTGCCAAAGTCAGATGAGATGGGGCATTATCTGGCAAAGGAAAACTCTCGGCCCTCTGATGAGAGTCTAAGGAGGAGGACTCTCGGCCCGCATACCGCTCCAGCAGCTCGCGGGAGCGGTTGTTCACTCCTTGGCGTCCTCGGCGCGGAGGCGTGGCTTCAATGCGCATCAACCCGTGGATCAGCGGCAGTGGCACGTTATGCTTTTGACAAAGCTCCTGGAGCACCTGGGGGTCGTTCTCGCTCGCCGCCAGGCCTCCCGCCTCTTTGCTAAAAAATTTCGTCGCAACCCCGTCGCAGTGAAATTGCGGAATCTGAGCCCGTGAAAGGTTGAGATCTCGATCCTCGGCCGAGCCCTGTCTGGCGAACAAAAGTAGCACGCCCTGGGAAGCCTAGAAGTTGCCCGGATAAGGACAGAACGTTAAGATTGCGATCTATGAAATCAAAGCGCTCGCCTTATGGTTCTGCACCCCACTGAGCACAGATCCATCCCGTCTGGGGTTGTCGTGC
>JBJHCR010000038.1:0-25645 GCA_050486105.1 Vulcanimicrobiota bacterium | reverse complement strand
TATTTCTAATTTTTGTTGCTGACCCAAAAACCAAACGCGACTGTGGAGGTCCGGCCTCTCTAAGAACAAGTTGAAGTCGAGAATCGATATGCTCACGGTCTTGGCCAACAGATCGTAGGACTGGCCAGCTTGGATCTGGTCGCAAAAGAACCTCGTCACGTAATAAAGCGCTCGCCTTATGGTTCTGCACCCCACTGAGCACAGATCCATCCCGTCTGGGGTTGTCGTGCCTCGCTTATGGATGTCGAATCCACCGCGCTCGGCCCTCCTACCCAGACGGGCGCCTCTGCACTCTTTGACATTCAGAACCATAAGGCGAGCACTTTAGGAGGCGCCACTGTGCAGAGCCTATCCCCTGATGAGGCCCGTCAGCTCATTCTTCAGGGACAATTTTTGCTCGATTCTCCTACCAAAGTAGGAGATTGCACCCAGATCATTCGCAAGCTTGGCTATCTGCAACTCGATTCCATCAATGTGCTGGAGCGAGCCCATCATTTGACTTTGGGAACTCGGATGGATCGCTATCGGCGCCCCATGCTGAAAGAGGCCTTCGAAACTCAGCGAGCCCTCTTCGAGGATTGGACCCACGACGCTTGCCTTATTCCGGTGGAGTTTGAGGCTCATTGGCAGGTGAGAAGAGAGCGTTTTCTGCGCAGCCAAAGTGCCAGTCTATGGTGGAAAGAACGCATGGGAGATAAGCCGGAACGGCTTCAGAGGGAAATCCTGACCCGCTTGGAGCAAGAGGGACCTCTGCCCACGCGGGCCTTTCGCAGAGAAAAATCAGGACGCGAACCTTGGTGGGGTTGGGCTCCGGAAAAGGCTGCCTTGGAGTACCTTTGGAGAAGCGGACGCTTGGCGGTTTCGGCCCGGGAGAGCTTTGAAAAGATCTACGATCTGGCCGAAAGAGTGCTGCCCCAAAGCGGTCGAAGACCCTCGAGGGAAGAGACACTGGAGTGGTGCTGCCGAGAGGCTCTGCAGAGACTGGGCCTGGCCACCAGCGCTGAGATCGCGGGTTTTTGGCATTTCTTTACAGCCCAAGAGATCCAATCATGGTGTCGCGAAGAGTTGGAGCAAGTGGAGGTGGAAGGGAAGGTTTATTGGTTGCGGCCCGATTATGCCGGAGTCCTCAGTGAGCTAAAAGAGCCGCCCAAGCGTTTGCGGCTGCTCTGCCCCTTCGACCCCCTGGTGCGAAATCGCGACCGCTTGGAGCGCTTCTTCGGTTTCAACTATCGCTTCGAAGCCTTCGTGCCCAAGGCCAAGCGGCACTACGGATACTATGTTTTGCCCATGCTTTCCGGGCGCCGCCTGGTGGGTAGATTGGACGCCAAATTTTTCCGCAAAGAAGGCGTCTTGAGAGTCTTGGGCTGCTGGTGGGAGAAGGGACAAAAAGCCAAGAACGTAGCTCTCAACCAAGAATTGGAAAGACTCAGACGTCGTATTGGGGCCCAAACGGTCGCCTGGGAAACAGACCCCTAATATTTGAGCCGCTGGATGGCTCTCCAGACACGGCGAATGTTTCCGACCATGTCACGTGCGCTCTCGCTGTGGTCGAGCTGCACGGGGGCTTCCCAGTCTCGGTCGCCTTTCGGCGCGCTGAAGTTTTTGACCATAGTGTGCAGGTCGGCCTCAGTCCCGGTTTTGCCTCGGTGAGTGCCTGTGTAGAACATTCGGCTCGACATCTCCACAAAGGGCTCTTGGGTTGCATAGATGACCCCTGCAACCCACTCATCGGTATCTTGCTGAGTAGCGATAGATGGTATCCTTCATGAGGCCTCCTGTGGAATGCAAAAAGCCCGCTCGGTGGCAGGCCACTTGGGAAATTGAGAATAGATGATCTCAACTTTTTAGACTGCCAGGTCGAAGCCAGAGAGGCCTAGAGTATTGCTGAGCGCGATTTCAAACCCGGGATCCGATACGTCCACTCGCTTTAAAACGGTTCCTACGGTATCGCTATCTATACGGATTGTTCCAAGGCGGCCTAAGGGGTTATGGCTATTCCACCAGGTTGGACGGCGCCGCCCGCAGAGTCTCCGCTGATGGTAGTCACGGTATGACCGGTCAGAATCCCGCTCGAGCTTACTTTCGCCGTTCTCAACTGATGTGAGCCCGGGAATGATGCGAACACCAACTCTCCGAGGCTGTCCAATCGCAACTGCCAAGAAGAATCGCCACCTGTCCCCACTGAACTGATGGGGTTCTGAATTTCGACCGGATTCACAGGAAACGAGTTGAAGTTTCCTCCTGATCCGATCAGGAAACGACCTAGCGGATCGAAGGCCACAGACACCACCGAAACAGACGGTTTAGTCGAATTCTCCAGATTGGGGATCCCCGAAGGTGGGAGGCTGTATTCCGCCACCGAATTGTCTTCGCCGAGCGTCACCAGAACTGTTTCTCCGCTCGGGCTCACGGCCACATCGAAAGGATTGGTTTTCGGGGTGGTTTGGCTATTCACTAGAGTCAGTTTTCCATCTGTACCAATTTCATAGGTCCAGAGAAGGTCGGAGACGATGCCCACCGAGAAAACGAAACGACCGAGAGGATCCATGGCGACCGCATAGCTTTGTTGTCCCGCAGTGACACTGTCCAAGAGTGCTACCGTACCATCCTCATTGAGAGTGAAGGCGAAGAGATCAGTGCTTCGATTTGCCCCGTACATAAACTTGCCGCTAGGATGAATGACCAGTTCGTCGCAGCCGCCCGATGACAGCTTGCTCACAAACTTTAGGGTCCCGTCTGACTCAATCTCGTAGGTGGTGATTCCACCAGGCAGGTTCATATTCGCGAGGTACAGGTAGATGCCATCGGGATGAACCGCCAGACCGCCGGGGGCCGGGTCCGTCGAGATTTCCTCCAAGGGAGATAACACACCCTCGCTTGAGACCTGAAAACTCCTGATCTCGTGTCCGAAAATCAGTGAGGTGAAAAGGATTCTGTTTACTCGCAACTCCGCTGGTTCGGTGATCTCCTGCAACTGAAAATCAAGGTCGACAACTGAACCGAGCGCCACCTCGCGCCCGATGGTGATCCTGGCCGCTTGGCCAGGTGAAGCTGGAGTCGTAAAAGTCACTGCGGAATTGCTTGTCGACGCGACGACGAAGGCTGTGACTTCCAACTCGCTGTCGTCGTCGAAGAGGCCGAATACCCTATATTCTCTAACGGTTCCAGGCGCTGAAAGGGCTACGGGCGGCTCTATTCTCAGCCCTACGAGCGCGGCGTCCGGCAGTCTCACTTCAAGTGAAGCACTCGCGGTGACTTCCCCCAGAGTGGCGCGAACTTCATAGATCCCTGGTGCTGTAGGGTTGACCAGCCCACCCGTAATAGAGGCGCTAGCGGGTTCGATGGTCCATTGAACCGTGTCTGCCAGATCCACGAAACTCCCATCAGTGAAACCTGCCATCGCCTGAAACTGTGCCTCAGTCCCCAGGAGAATAGATGGTGTCACCGTCCTCACAGTAAGCGAGTCGACGACGACCTGGACGTCGTCAAAGGGTGGGTCCGAGATGACAAATACACCACCCGGAGTGAGACGCACCGACACCCGCGCCAAACCGATCGTTCGACCCTGCGACAGGTAATCGATCTGAATCTGAGTCACTTCCACCGGAACAGACTCCAACACAATCTCAGGATTCTTGTCGCGCGAAACGGGCCCAAAAATCGCTTCCCCCGAACTCGATCTGCCGATGAAGCGAAGCTGATCGACGACCGAGGGAAGCGTCCTTGCCAGCACACTCCGAAGCACCACTGTAGCAAACGGATTGTTGGGGGCGACATCATCGGGAGGGCGTGCATCGTCGGGAGGGCGTGCATCGTCGGGCGGGCGTGCATCGTCTCCTGGGACGGTTATTCCTCCAGGGGCGGTGGAGGCAACGTTGCTTACCCCTCCCTCACCTCCACAAGAGCTTAAGGTTAAGCTCAAGAGGACGACTATCATTCCTTGAATTATGAGAGCGTGGATCGGAGGTGTATTTTTGGCGGACATTTTCGGCATTTCGTTGATTAACGAAGATGCCCTGCGGCCCTTTCCGAGTGCCGGAAGTGAAGCGCTTGGGCTCCCTCGCCTCACGCCGACGTTTCAAACGGCCCACCGTCCTTCTCACCGTGGATGCCGCGGAGAGGACCCTGCCGGGAGGGTTGCTGTGAGCCTTACGGAGAATACCCACCTCGGGATATACCACTGGAGGGACTTGGATAACGTTGTTTAAGCTTCTCTCGCATTTCCGCCTATGGGCGATGCTCGCTTTACTTTTCTTTCTCGTCGGTTGCGGAGGGGGAACGGCGGGAACTCCTTCGGCGCCGGGTGCAGGCACGGCGCCATTGCAAGAGACGGCCACCATCGAGATTCGAAGCATTCTTGAGCGCGCCGTTCCCAGCGAAGTCGACCAGATTCGACTCACCGGGTTCGACACAGGTGGTGCGGTTCGCTATGGCCCTTCCCTCAAAGCCAAGGCAGCCTTACTTACCTTTACTCAGGTACCGACTAGTGTACGGCGTGTCCAGGTCGAATATCTTGTAGAGCAACGAGTTCTCGGTGTCGCTCTCGCCGATGTCATACTCACCCCTGGCAGCGTTACCGCTCTCTCCGATCTTGAGTTTTCCACCATTGAAGCGCGCTTGGAAGGGCTGTCCATCGAACCGGCTTCGCTCACCCTAGCACGTGGTACCTCGGGCAAACTGCGCGCGGTGGGGCGCTATGACGACGGCAGTGTGTTGGATTTATCGGGCAGTGTGGACTGGCAGAACTTGGGCGAATCCTGCGAGATTGACACGACGGGTGGGGTGGTGGCCCAGGAGATCGGTCAAGATCGGATCGTGGCAAGCTTTGGTATGTTCTCGGCGGCAGCTATTGTTATCGTTACCGATGCCGAAGTCGAAGAGCTTCGCTTGGAACCCGCCGACGCGACGGTGCCGCTGGGAGCCCAGCAAAGGTTTGCTCTCAAGGGACTCTTCTCGGACGGGACAACCCAGGATCTCACCTCTGAGGCTGATTTCACCTTGTCTTACCCAGAGGTAGCGTCTCTTCAGACTTTGCCTGGTCTTTTCCGAGGGGAAAGTGTGGGCAAGACCGAGGTCTCCGCCGGATATGGCCGTCTGTCGGCGCGGGGAACTTTGATGGTGACCGAGGCGGCCCTCACTAGCCTGGCCGTGGACCCTGGCGAAAGCTCTCTGGTCAAAGGCAAGTCCCTTCAACTTGCCGCCCGCGGGACCTATACCGACGACGCCATCGTCGATCTTTCTTCAGCGGTTCAGTGGACCAGCAGCTCGCCGGAAATTTGTGATGTGACCCCCGAGGGCAAAGTGCGCGGACTCGCCGAAGGCACGGCAAGAATCACGGCATCCTTAGGCACCTTCACTTCCGACTCTGCCATATCGGTGGGCCCTGCTGCCGTAACCTCCTTATCCATCGAGCCGGCCTCTTTCAGTCTTACCGTCGGTGAGCAGCGATTCTTGGCTGTCACCGCCCAATTTTCTGATCTCAGCACCCTCGATGTGACGAACGATGCCGTATATACTTCCGGCTCGCCGGATGTCGCTGGGGTCTCCACTCTCGACCTCCGTGGTATCGTAACCGGAGTGGCACCGGGAGAGAGCACCATTAGCGCTGCTTTCGGGGGGCAATCGGCTTGGGCTTCAGTGGACGTCAAAGCCCGCCCCGTTGGAGACCTGGTGATCACTCTTCCCCTAGGGCCTGTTGACATTCAACCTTCACGGCGCTGCACTCGCTTATTTCCCCTCTCCGAAAGCGCCTTTTTGCTTAAGTACTCACGGGTACTAGGCTCAAAAAAACACTTCCGGAGAGAGAAAATCTGCTTCGCGCAGCTTGAAACGCTGAATGTCAACAGACCCTAGATACAGCTCTATCGGTAAGGTGCGAAGTTGGCTGAACTTTGAAGTGTGGATGAGGCTCTCTTGAGCGACGGAATTGACCATTTGGCCATAGCGGTGACCGATCTTGCCTCTTCCTTGCCTTTTTACCAAGAGACTCTGGGTCTCGAACTGCTAGGCATCGAGGAGGTCCCGTCTCAAAGGGTCCGTGTGGCTCTCCTTCAAGCAGGGGCAATTCGTATTGAGTTGCTAGAACCGACCTCTGAAGATTCTCCCATCTCAAAATTTCTGGCCACTCGAGGCCCCGGGCTTCACCACGTGGCTTTTCACACCGCGGACGTGGCTTCCCGCTTGGCAGAATTGAAAACTCAAGGGATTCGTCTCATCGACGAGGCTCCTAGGCTCGGGGCCGAGAGTCGAGAGGTGGCTTTTCTTCACCCTAAGTCAGCCGGTGGGGTGCTGATCGAGTTTTGCGGAGAGATCGGCTCGCAGGGTGCACCGTGACGGGGTCTCGTAAACGCTGGGAAGAAAAGCTGAACTCGGGAGCGCAGAAGCCTATTTCTGAGGCTCCCTTCGCGGAGGGCCGCGGAGTGAGTTATCCGCTCCTTGGAGAGAGACCGGCAGGAGCACTTACTGCTGCTCAGCCTTCGGTCCAAGCTTGGCAGGTACGATTGACTTGGGCCAACTCCCTCGCGTCTCTTGCTCAAGGCACCCATCTCCTTGAAGATCTCGACCAAATCGAGTTTCCGACTTTGGTCGAAGAGCGAGAATTGAACTCTTTCGACTTGCCTGAGATCTATCTTCCAGGGACAGGTGAAACCGCTGGGGGTTCTCAAGAAGTGGTGCGGGTTACCCCCTGGGAGAAGGAATCGGATCTCCACGGCCTTTCTCTTAGGTCTCGCCGCCAAGTTCGAGCAGATGGACGAATCCAGTGGGAAAAAGCCGTGTCCTGCGGCTTGAATCTCTTGGGAAACATAGCTGTCATTCAGGAAGCTCTGCGCACGGCGCCTGAGGCTCGTTGGACCCTAACTTTGCCACCTAGTCCCGAAGACCACCCAGAAGATCTCATCAGAGCGACCCTGATGGCTCTATCCGGGATCCTGGCTGGAGTGTCCACACTGGAAGTCAGGCAAGGAGAAGAGGAGTCCCTGGAGGCTCTGACCTGGCGCCTGGGATTGCTTCGTCTGCTTCGCTGGGAGGCAGACCTCGGCTCTATTTCCGATCCCTGTTGTGGTGCCGGTTTCTTCTCAGAGTTGCGAGAACGCCTCCGTCCGTGAAGGCGGAGCGCTCGGAGCCAAGACGAACGTCTTCAGGCATGTTTGCGAGGGTCTCAGAGTAGGGTGGCAAGACAGGGTGAATCCCTTGGTTTGCGGAACCTACCATAATGCCCCCGGGAAACAAGGGTAAGATTTGCCTATGGTCAGTCCTCTTGCTCGGAACGCTTCTCAGCGTTTTGACGGCTTGGTCGTTGCAAATTTGGACCGAGGACAATGCCAAACAAGAGAGGCTTCGTGCGGCGGAGGCGTGGGGGCACCGAGTCCATGGTCGGGTGCAGGCCAGCACTTCGGCCTTCGCCCTGTCTGCTAGCATCTTTGCTGAACTCGACGAGCCGGAGCCGGCACTTTTTCAAAGTTTGGTGGCCACTCTCATTGAAACCACGGCTGTCACTGGTGTCGCCTGGGGGTACGAAATCCGAGCAGACAATCTCCGACGAGTGCTGGAAAGCAATCCCGGATTGGAGTTTTTTCGCCCGGTGATCGCAGATGAGGTGAAGTTTCGTGAGAGAATTTTTGTGCTGGGCCTCTTGGCCGGCGAGCCAGACTTCTTGCGCCTTGGGCTAGAGCTTCTAGAGCGCCCAGAGTTGTCGCTCGCCGTGGATCGAGTTTTAGAGTCAGCCGAACTCACTCCAGCTTTTCTGCGTGGGGGGGAAATGGGAGCCGAAGGAAGACTGCTCTATCTGGTTCCGATCGTGGTTCGGAGCGGGGAAGATCTAGGGCTCATTCTCGCCGAAGTCCCTATTGAAAGGGTCATACAGCAAGAGCGTGGAGACGACGTTTCGAGCCTTCAGATGGAATTGTGGTCGGAATACCCTTTAACTTCGTCGGGAACCCCCTTGTGGACGGCGGCCTCACCTGCTCAGCAGGTGTTGCTCGACCTTCCCTTGCCGCTGGGGCAGGACCGTTGGACTATGCGGATCGTGGCCCAACCGCTCCCCCGAACTCTCGCTCCAGAGAGCGCTCTCGTGGGCCTGATTGGGCTCCTCTTGACCCTGACCCTGGCTGGATACTCTCGCCACCTTTTTTCGACCTTCGATCGGAATGTGGCCTTGGCCAAGGAGAGTATCTCAAGCTTACAGGTTAGGGAGAGAGACTACCAAGACTCTCTCCAAAAGCTTCGGAACGCTGAGGAGAGGTATCGCGACCTCTTCGAAAAGAGTCAGGCTCTGATCTGGACTCAGGATGAAGAGGGCCGAATCTTGTCTATCAACCCAGCTTCAGCCTTGTCCTTGGGCTATTCCCTCGATGAAATGTTGACGCGCTCACTTAAAGATTTCATTATCCCCACTGAGCGGCATACCTTTCCGCAGTATGTGGAGCGCAGTCGCACCCAAGATACCAGCAAGGGACTGCTCAAGCTTTACACCAAGAATGGCGCTACCCGGTTTTGGATGTATCAAACCAGTCGCCTACTTGAGGATGGCACAGTCTTGATTCGCTGCCACGCCCTGGATGTGACCGAAAGCCATCAGGCCGAACGGGAACTCGAACGACTGAGTCGTCGAAACGAACTGATCCTAGAGTCCGTAGGGGACGGCATCTATGGTATCAACCTGGCTGGAGAATGCACCTTTGTAAATCCGGCAGCCCTGCGTCATACCGGGCACTCTCGCGAAGAGCTGATAAAGGCCGTCCACACCATGCATGAGATCTTGCAGCCTGAGCGGGCCGATGCGAGCAAGTATCCCTGGGAGGATTCCCCTAGTTTCGCGACTCTCAATGACGGAGAGATCCGGCGCGTGAGCGGAGAGTTCATGTGGCGTAAGGATGGGAGCAAGTTTCCGGTTGAGTACGTCGTGACTCCCATTGTGGAAGATGATGAACGGATTCTGGGTGCCGTGGTCACTTTTCAGGATGTCACCGAGCGAAAGGCTGTGGAGAAGATGAAGAATGAGTTCATCTCCATTGTCAGCCACGAACTGAGAACCCCCCTGACCTCCATACGTGGCTCGTTGGGCCTTTTGGCTAGCGGGCTCCTGACAAAGTTTCCTGATAAAGCCGAGAAAATGCTTAAGATTGCGGTGGAGAACACCGACCGCCTGGTGCGCTTGATCAACGACATTCTGGACATCGAACGTCTCGAGTCTGGAAAGGTCAGCATTGAACAGCAGGAATGCGATTTGTCCGAGCTGATGAAGGGGGCCACGGAAACCATGCAAGCGATGGCCAACAACAACGGAGTCCAATTGGCTCTCGAACCCCTAGAGGAAAAAGTTTGGGCTGATTCGGACCGAGTTCTTCAGGTCTTGACTAATCTCTTATCCAACGCGATCAAGTTTTCCGAATCTGGAAAAATGGTGACTCTCAGGGGCCACTCTAGCCAGCCTGGTTGGGTGAGGATCGACGTGGTAGACCAGGGTCGGGGCATACCGTCTGAAAAGATCAGCAACATTTTTGAGCGGTTTGGTCAAGTCGACGCCTCGGACTCTCGAGAGAAGGGTGGCACCGGACTGGGCCTACCGATCTGTCGCACCATCGTCGAGCAGCATAAGGGGAGATTGTGGGTCGAGAGCACTCTGGGGGAAGGCAGCACCTTCTCTTTCACCCTGCCGACAGAACCCCCTGAACCTTCACCCACGGAAGCTGAATCGCCTACCGCCGCCGCCGCGTCTTCGAGGTGATCGACGCCGCTCCACTCGCCCGCCGGAACCGGACTTTGAGCGGACCAAGCTTAGACACTCCCGATTAAGGCTGCTGCCGTTCCAAGGACTCAGTATCGAGGGAGCGGTAGCTTCCTCGATAGACTTCAAGGACGTGAGTTTGGCGGAGATCGAGATTTCGCGATAGCGAGAATGGACCGCTGAGTCCCTCGTAAGGTGGACGTTTGTCGCCGATCTCCTCAAAATAGGAGATGAGATCTTCACGATTTGGACCCACGGTGTCCAGACCTTGAACGGCAATCTGAAGGGCGTCATAAGAGTTGACCTCTCGGTGAGTAGGGCGTCGGTCACCAAAAGCTTGGCGAAAGTCGCGAAGAAAGTGCCGATCTCCGGCTTCAGGAACGTAATAGGTAGAAAGCAGCAAGCCTTCCACCACCTCGGGCCCGCGACGAAAGAGGTTTTCGGAGAAACCAGCGGTTTGAGCTCCTATCAGAACGTTCCAGTTTTGGGCTTTGATGGCCTCACAGAATCCGATCACCGGGGGAGCTCGGTACTCCGCCAGAAAGACGCAATCCGCACCGGCCGCTTTGGCTCGACCGACGTAGGAGGCAAAATCAACCTGATTGTCTGGATAAACCTCTTCAAGTGCGAGCAGTCCTCCTACCTGTTGAAACTCCTCCACAAAGGCCTCTTCTAAAGACCGAGAGACAATGCTGTTGTCGTTGCTGAAAACGGCCACCCGACGCCCCCCCAGTTCGAACATCGCGCGTGCCAGAGCGGTAACCTTCTTGGTGTCGGTGTCGGACACACAAAGGATATAACGACCCGAAGAGGCCAGTTGGGGGTCTGAGGCCACCGGGGCCAAAGTCGGCAGCCCCTGGCCGTTGACCAGTGGGGCGATCAGCCTGGTGGCCTGTGAGGTGTAGGGCCCGATGAGCAGTGAATAATCGGGATTCTGAGCAACATCTCGCACTAGATTGAGCAGGAGTTGGCCGTCCGAACGGTCGTCGTACAGCGACAACTTGATGAGGGGAGAAACTCCGGTTCGGTTTCGGTTGAGCTGACTTTGGGCCAAGGCCAGGCCGTAAAGAAGTTGGAACCCTTCGCGCTCTACTCCATGCCAAGAAGAGATGACCGGAATGTCATAGGTGGGCAGCCCGCTCAGTTCGGCATAGGCGTTGTTCTTGAGAATGTGGGCCTCGGCATCCTGAGGATATCGGGTGACAATACGGTCCAGAGTGGCTAAGGCGGCGTCGAGTTGACCGGTGGCCATGAAGGCGCGAGCTTCCTCTTTGGCATCCTTGGTCTGGTATAGGAGTTCGGCGATTTGGTCTTCCACATAGGAAGCGGAGGCCAGTCTGCGGTGGTCCCAGCTCAGGAAAGGGAGTAAGACCCCGAACAAAAAAAACAGAACCCCTGTTCCCAGCAAGCCTGTGAGCTTGCTTGGACTTCCCAGGGGAGAGCTGAGAGAACGAGGCCTCTTGGCAAGTCGCTTAGCCCGATTTCGCTCCAAGGGTTCGGGGTTGGTGCTCAAGTGGTGTCGAGGCATGGCCTCTTGATGCCGATCATCGCTTAAGAGGATGAGGAGATCCTTGATGAGTTCGGAAGCTGAACGGTATCGTTGGGCTGGATCGGGTTGGAGACATCTCAGGACGATGGCTTCAATGCCAGGATCGATATCTGGTCTATACGGACGTATGCGATGGCTTCCGTAGATGGGGCTCGGCGGCTTGCCGGTCAAGACAAAGAACAGGGTGGCGGCCCAGGAGTAGAGGTCGGAGCGAGGATCACTCTGACCGGAATCCTCCCACTGTTCCGGGGGAGCGTAACCTACCGTCCCGCTGGCTTGGGTGTCTCTGGGTTTCCCGGGCTCGAAGTGACGGGCTAGGCCGAAGTCGATGACCTTTACGTGTCCGTCTTCAGTGATGATAATGTTCTCAGGCTTGAGGTCCCTAAAGATGATGGGTCTCTCTTGGCGATGCAGATAGTCGAGAACCTGGGCCAGTTCCAGCGACCAACTCAGGGCCAGGGTGTCGCTGGGGACGCCATGGTCTTGAATGTACTGGGCCAAAGTCTCCCCTTCAAGGTACTCCATCACCAGATAATGACGATTTTCTATGGTGAAGACATCAACGATATGAGGTAGGCTTCGATGTCTGAGCCCGGCCAAGAATCGAGCTTCGCGCTCAAAGCTGTCTTTGACTTGCTCGGCGACTCCCGGTTCGTGAAGCATCATCTCCTTGAGAGCCCATTGCTTGCCGGAGAGCCTGATGTCTTCACACAGATAAACGGCGCCCATGCCGCCGCGACCGATATACCGAACAACCCGATATCGGTTCTGAACGATCTTTCCAAGTTCGAGACGTGGTGAAGCTACCGGACTCACTTCGCTGGACTTCAAAAAGCGATTCTCTACTCCTCGTTTTTTGTCAGATATCGTGAAGCAGAGCGCCAGAGTAGGCCCAGCAAGGAAGGGGATTTTCCTGGTCATGGGGTATAAAGAATAACAAGGGAAAGTATGTCTTCTAGCAGGGTAGCGAATCGAGAGTTTGAGAGGCGAAATGGCAAGAATTCTCAATAATTTGTCTCGTTTTTTCGATAGGCTGCGAGGCTCGAGAGACCAAGTCCAGCGGGCGCCCATGTCGGTGTTCTGCTCCATAGATGTCAGCTGGAAGGCTGGGCCGCACGACGGTCGAGGCGAGGTCAGGGAGTTTCGGGGCGAGACTCTGAGAATGAAAACCGACCGCCCTCTTTTGACGGGACAGGTCATTCGAGTTGAGCCGAGGGATGGTCCGAGCTTGGAGGGCACCTATCTGCACGTTGCCGTAGGCACGGTGCTCTACAGCCGCAAGCGAAGGGGTGGGGTGGAAGTCGGAGGTCGGTTACTCAACCCTGAACGCTTTGCCCACCTTGGTGGCTCGGCCTGGACTAAGGTTGAACAGCCTTGTCGTCGGCGTAACAGCGGCAGTAGAGGGCAGGCGAGGCCTAAGCCGGTACTTCGTTTGGTCGACTCAGAAGCTCACCTCCGGAGATCTTCCTCATCACAAAAAGGGCTAAAGGAAATTAGGTAGGGAGGTCGCCCTCCGGTGAGAAAACCTCCGACATGGAAAAAAAATCAAGTTGCCCAACCTGCAAAGGTTTCCGCGAGACACGTCATGATTACCTTCCTGGCGCCACCTGGCTCCCTTGTCCTCAATGCTCACCGAGGCCGCGCAGGTTGCGATCTCGAAGGTTTTTTTCTGAACAGCGACTCACGGACCTGAGTTTCGGTAAGCAGAAAAAGCTGGCCTGAGGAGCTAAGAGGGTCCCAAAGGCCCTCAGGCCCTGCTCAATGGAGGACGGTATAGGGTTCTTGGTAGGCTCTGCAGAACTCTTGTAGGTCCCATGAATCATCACAGCCTTTCACTCCTCTTGGTCGAGGACCACGAAGCGACGCGAAAAGCGTTTGCGGAGTTGGTCTCATCTTGGGGGCATGAAGTCTTTCAGGCTGGCGACGCCTTGGATGCCATCTCACTCCTAGGACGCCATCAGGGCATCCAGGTGGTCATCACAGACTGGATGATGCCGGGGATGACCGGGCTCGATTTGTGCCGTTGGATTCGTGGACAGGAGACTCTCAGGAATCTCTACTTAGTCGTCATGACGGCTCGGTCCGATAAGGAAGATCATCTCGCAGCCCTGAAGGCCGGCGCAGACGCCTTCGTCTCCAAGACCCTCGATGCCGCAGAACTGGAGTTGCAATTGCGGGTGGCTCAGCGGCTGCTGACCCTCGAGCGCCAACTGCAGTCTGAGTTGGTCGAATCGGCCCGCGTCAATGAAGAGCTAACCAGCAAGAATGCCGAGCTCAGACAGGCGCGGAAGCTTGCCGAGGAGGCCAGCCGAGCCAAGGACACCTTCTTGGCCAACGTTTCGCACGAGATTCGAACTCCCATGACGGGGATCATGGGATTGGCGGAACTGCTCGAGCAGGAACAGACACTCACCGAGGAAGCCCGACAGTACGTTCACTACATCTCCCAGAGTGCTGAGAACCTGTTGGAAGTCCTCAACAAAGTCTTGGATTTCTCTAAGCTCGAAGCCGACAGTATGGAACTCAGTGAGCGTCCTTTCCAGCTGCGAACCCTCCTCGAGGAGGCCATTGCTCCCTTTCACGGCCTAGCGAGAAAGGATGAAGTACTATTGTTGGCGGCTCTGGCTCCTGGAGTTGCTCCAAGCTATGTGGGCGACGATCTTAAGTTGCGGCAGATCCTGATCAACTTGCTCGGCAACGCCTTGAAATTTACCGAGCAGGGAAGTGTCGTTCTCTCGGTAGTCCCTCTCGATGGAGGCCTCGAGTTCATCATTGAAGACAGCGGTTGTGGCATTGCAGAAGAGCACCAGGAAAAGATTTTCGAGGCATTCCGTCAGGCGGACGATTCCTTCAATCGGACAGCTCAAGGAACTGGACTGGGCTTGGCGATCACCAAGTCCCTGGTTCATCTCATGCAGGGCGATATCAGTGTTCGGTCCGAGGTTGGGGTAGGCTCTGCCTTCACCGTGTACCTCCCTCTGTCGTCACCTGGACCACTGGACCCCAACCCCTCTCCTCCGCCGACCTGTTCCGTGGAAATCTCCAATCCGGCTTACCTGGTTCCGGTTCGGTCGGTTCTTGCTTTGATGAACTCGGGACAGAAGTCTCGCACGGTGTCAGACCAATCCGGTGCCTCCATAATCATGACCGAGGAGGGAGTCGGTCTCGAGTATGAGAGTCATAGAATGGTTCTGGGTTGGACGGTGACAAGTTGGAGGCTGTCCGAGGCCTTGCTCGATCTGAACTCTGCTGGCAAAACACCCCGAGAGCAGAGTGGCACCTCAACAGCGGGGCTGTCCGAGACTCCTCCGGCGAGGGCCGAGGTGTCCCGTCGAATTCTTCTGGCGGAAGACAACACTATCAATCGGAGAGTGCTCACTTTGAGCTTAGAGCGTTCGGGCTACCTGGTAGACCCGGTCTCCAACGGGAGACAAGCGGTGGACCGCTACCGCGAGGAAGCTCCAGGTCACTTTGACCTAGTGATTCTCGACCTTCAGATGCCGGAACTCGACGGGATCTCTGCCGTGGCACAGCTGCGCCTTTTGGAAGCGGAGCGCGATTCTCATCGGACGCCGGTTATGGCGTTGACCGCTCGCACCATGGAGGAAGACAGGCTTACCTGCGCTGAAGCGGACTTTGATACTGTCTCTACTAAGCCTCCGAACATGGAAAAATTGCTGAAGACAATCGAACGACTGATAGAGGAGACAACTCTTTGAAAGCTTTATCTCTACAGCGATTGATCCAGGGTACCATTCTGGTCTTCTTTCTCTATCTGGTCACTTTCGGCGCTGCGAGTTTGGCGGCCCTTTCGAGCATTTCCCTGAGTGTTGAGGCTTGGAATCGAGCTTCAGAAGTTCGTCTCAGATTAGGATTGCTGCACAACGCCTTGCTGGCCGCCGAGTCCTCTCAACGAGGCTATCTGTACACCGGCCGGAGGGATTACTTGATCTCCTTATCTGACAAGAACCTAGAAATCAAGAGGCTCTTGGAAGAGTTGGGAGACTTGGTTCAAGGCGAGAACCAGGCGCGGCGTCTGCTTACGTTGGAGCCCCGCTTGCTTCAAAGAATGGAGACTTTGGAGGAGGTTCTTCGGCTCTATACCACAGGACGCGAAGAGCAAGCTCGGGAGATGGTGCTCTCGGATTTCGGGCGGCAGTTGATGCAAGAGATTTCTAAGGAGATCGGCCATCTGTCGGAATCTGAACGAGAAGCCATGCATCGCTACCAACAAACCAATGACCGACTGGTGCGCAACCTGCAGATATTCCTCGTTCTGGGTACCTTTGGCTTTGCTGTGCTCGCCATTCTCGCCCATCACCTCATGGTGCAAAGACTGGCTCCGCTTCATCGCTTAGTGGAGCTCTCGGTGCAGATCGCCGACGGAGACCTCAGTGCCGATCCCCTAACGGTTGAGACTCGAGACGAGATCGGGATCGTCTCGGAGGCCTACAACGAAATGTTGAAGGGGCTATCGAGGATCTTCGAGAGAACCCGAGAAGCTGAAGCAAAGATCAGGCAAATCAGCGAAACTCTTGCCGGCAGTTCTGCCGACCAGGCCTCGTCTTCCATTCAGCAGTCCACCGCAGTCCAAGAGACCGCTGTGACCCTCGAAGAACTGTCTCAATCGGCGGCCCAAATCGCCGAGAGAGCCTTGAAGATTGGCGGTGAGTCCCGGGTGACTGCAGAGAGCGGCAGTTCGGGAGTGAAAGCCTTGGAGTCCAGCCTAAAGATGGCTGAGCTGGCCAGACGAGGGGTGGAAGACGTGGCCAGTACGGTCGTAGACTTAGCCCGACAGGCTCAGGACCTAGAGGCTATCGTGGTCTCGGTCAATGAACTCGCCGAGCGTTCCAACATTCTTGCCATCAACGCCTCCATTCAAGCTGCCGCAGCCGGGAGCCGGGGAGCGACATTCTCGGTGTTGGCCGATGAGATGCGACTCTTGGCCAAGAGGTCCAAGGAAGCCACCATAGAGGTACGACAGTCCCTTCAGGACATTCGTGGGGGGATCCACACCGCGGTCATGCTCGCCGAAGAAGCTGTTAAGAGGTCGGAGAGCAGTGAGGTGAACAATCGGACCACCGACGAAGCTATCCGGAAATTGGTGGACTCGGTGAAGCGAAGTGATGATGCCTTTCAACAGATCGTGGCAGCTACCGGGCAGCAAAGCCATGCCTTCAGCCAGGTGGAGGAAGCTCTGATCTCCATTCAAGAGACCTCCCAGCAAGCTGAATTGGGAAGTCGAGAGCTTGAGCGGCAATCAAAAGAACTGATCCAACTGTCTCGAGGGCTGCATAAGGCCTTGGCGAGGTATGAGGTGTCAGAGGATTCGGATTAGTGTTCTCTGTTGTTTCGGTGAGCACTCAAGAAGGCGAGTTCGCCTTTCGTCTCAGTGACGTGCAAGAAGTCTTGCTCCTGCCAAGCTTGCAGCCCCACCCTGAAGCTCACTCAGTCATAGAAGGTTGGTTCCAACTGAGGGGTCGGCTTGTTCCCGTAGTTTCTTTGGCTCGGGTGCTCGGACAGGCCGACCCCCCAGCCGAGCTCACCGATCACCTGGTGTTGTCGAAATGCCACCCGGTGGCTTGGAGAGTCCAAGGGGTCAACGATGTCGTCTCTATTGAAGGTGGGAGCTTAGAGATGGTTCATAGCACTCCCGACGAACCTCGGATGTTTCTCGCTCAATATCGTCGAGATGGAGAGGTGGTGGTCTTGCTCAATGCCGCAGAGTTGCTGCCTGAGGAAGACTCAGAATCGCTAATGACGTCTCAGAAGTCGGTGAGTTTTGGTTAGGAACCTAGAGGGAGAGTCCACCGGGGCCGGAGGAGAAGCGCTCCTGCGAGACCTGGCAAACACCTTGGGTGTGGCCTTGACGTCCCGCCGACGTGACCTTCTCAAAAGGGAGGTGGCTCAGGACCTTCCTGGGGGGGAACTCGATCTGTTGACCAATGGGCAGACTTATTTCTATCGCCACTCGGTGCAGTGTTCAGCTTTTGTAGAGCTGCTGAAACGCAGGGCCCCGGAAGCGCCTCTCCGGATCTGGTCTGCGGGGTGTTCGACGGGATGTGAGGTCTACACCATCGCCCTTTTATTGCTGCAGGCAGCGCGAACGGGAAGTATATTGGGGACCGATATCCATCCAATCCGATTGAGGGCCGCAGCTGAAGGTCTCTATTCGAAGTCGCGACTGCTTCGAGTTCCCGAGCAGGAGTTGTCCAGATACTTCATTGGTGAAAGCTCTGGGAAATGGAGAGTCGGGTCGCGACTTAGAGTCGGAGTGGAGTTCAGGTTGGAGAACCTTGGAAGTTCCGAGGCACCGTCCTTCAAAGAGACCTGGGATGTCATTTTTTGTCGGAATGTCCTGATCTATTTTCAAGAGGCTCGAGCTCGAGAGCTCCTCCACAACCTAGTGGAGAGCTTGGCCGTAGGTGGTCTTTTGATTTTGGGGTTCCCGGAGGCCTTTTATGGCCTTCAGCAGCCTCAACTGGGGATGGTGATCAATAGGGCTGCCATATTCGAAAAGCTTCCTAAGGAAGTCGAGCTTCCAGACCTTGAGCCCACCTCTGTTTCGGAGCCGGCCGAGAATCATTTTTTGCGGGCCATGCGTTATCACGCAAAGGGTCGATTGGCCGAAGCTCGGCATCATTTTCGGATGACCGAAGAGGAGTCTCCGGATTTTTTTCTGGTGCACTATTTTCTCGCCCGATTGGCTGACGAAGACAACCGTCCTGAGCAGGCTCGAGAAAGGCTCCAGAAGTTCTTTGCCGATTATTCTCCGGGATCCGAGCAAGCCTTGAACTTCTTGAAAAGGCACCAAATTTCTCCAGATCAGGTTTGGGAAGCGGCGCTGCGGCTTCAGAGGAGGTTGGGGCATTGACCTTCTCTGAGGAAGAGCAAGCCTTATTGAAACGAAGGGCTGCGAATTACGCAAAAGCACCTTTGAGTTCAAGTCAGGGGCAGCAGAGATGGATTTGCGCCGAATGGGACGACCAAGAGTGGGGCTTCTTGGCAAAGGCCTTTCGGGAGGTCTTGATCGATCCCGCCTGGGCCCTTATGCCTGCAGGCGCCAAATGGTTCGGATATCCTTGCTGCGCAATCCTTCTCTATCGGGGACGACCTCGCCCGGTTCTTGCCTGGAGGGCCCTGCTGGGTGAGCGGCAGATAGGTCTTGAGCGTCAGTCGCAGGCCTGCCTATTGTTGGAGTCTTCCGAATTGGTCATCGCGGTTCCAGGGCCGGTAAATTTGGTTTCGGCAAGTCTCCATGAGCCGTCGGGCAAGCAGCCGGAGTACTGTGCGGGACATCTCTCCACTGGTGCCGCCGCCGCAGATTTGGACCGCTTGGGAGTGGCCGGTCGGTGAGTTCCACGCCCGAAAGGCTGAGGACGTCCTTATTGGTTCCCTTCTTGGAGGAGTTCGAATCTGAACTCCAAGCGATAAGTCTGGATTGGTCGAACTACTCTGACAGCCAGGACGACCCCGAGCAGACTCTCTTAACCGCTCGGCGAAAACTTCACAATCTCAAAGGAACTACCCGTCTCTTGGGATTGCAAGAAGCACCCGAAATGGTTCACCAATTGGAAGAGTTGGTGGATCAGGCTCGTGAGTCCGGTAGGCGTTCACGTCGTTTTCTCCCTCTGCTGCGTCGCCTTAAGACCGTGGTTGATAAGCAGTTGAGCAAAGCTGCAGACAACGAAGCTCAAGAAGACGACGCCTTGGAGGTTCAAAGTCAGGAAGCAGAGAGATTTTCGCCCCTGGATTCCGATGGATTTCAGGAAGTGCTCTCCTTTCTCTCCACAGCCGATGAAGTTCTCGATTTAGTCAAGAAACTGCGGACCTTGATTTCGGACCTGAATCAGCCGATGGACTTTCAAGCCCGTAGCCGTGAAGTCTTGGACCTCATCGGAGTCTTAGAGTCTCGAAGTCTGATCGCTCGGGGCCGGGCCCGAAGGCTGTCCTTATTCGATTCCATGGAAGCCTTTGCCGGACTTGAAGAGTTGGCTTTCAAGGTCGCAGAAGAGACCCATAAGAAGGTCCATGTTCACTTAGACGTGGAAGCAGGGAGACTCCCTCGGGAGTTGGTGCTCTCCATTCGGGCGGCCTTGCTTCATCTGATCCAGAACTCGGTCTCTCACGGCCTACCGTCCAGCGGAGGTGAACTCTTAATGAGATATAGGAGAGAAGAAGGGTGTCACCTTTTCGAGATATCTGACAACGGGACTGGCCTTCCAATTGAGAAACTAGGTGAGGCGCTGGTGAGTCGAGGAGTCCTGTCCCGTCAAGCTTGGATGGAACTCGAAGAACAAGAGCGTCTGCAATGGTTCTTTCGTCGGGGAGTGACCACCAAAGAGGTTGCCGATCAGGCTTCCGGGAGGGGGATTGGTCTCAGTTTGGTGGGGGAGACTATGGAGCGCCTCGGGGGACGGATCGACATAAAGACTGGAGATGGAGGAACGAGCTTCAAGCTCTCAGTCCCTCAGCGTTGGAATCTGAGACCGACCTTGGAGGTCTGGGCCCGAGGGCAGAAGTTTCTGGTGCTGCTCCAAGGGCTTCAAGGGGTGGAGTCAAGTCTTGGCTCAACCGCGATTCAGGAACAATCCAAAGACCTGGCGGCTCTATTGGGATTTCACCAAGGCCAAGAGCACACTAAGTACGTTCTCAAGCTGGGCTCATCTCAAGATTCGCATTTGATAGGGGTTGAGCGGGTTGGCGTGATGGCCGAAACTTTGGTTCTTCCCTTAGAAGGAATACAAAATATTAGCCCGGCGATCGTTGGAGTTTCCGTCAACCAGGGACGGCCGGTTCTGGTGGTCTTACTGGAGAAGCTCACCTTTCAAGGCGAGCCCGACGCCTTTCCTCAATCGCCCCAGGAAGCTGAACGCTCTCCTCCAGTCTTGCTTGTGGTCGACGATTCCAAGACCACACGTTCGCTCCTCTTGGGGATACTCCAATCTGGGGGCTATGAGGTGCTGGTGGCGGCCTGCGCCGAGGAGGCTCTTCAAACTCTCGCCCAGACATCCGTAGATCTTGTCGTTTCGGACTACCAGATGCCTGGAATGGACGGTCTGCAGTTTCTCGAAGTTCTCCGAAAGCAGCCTGAAGGTTCTCAACTGGGCTTCGTCCTCCTGACTTCCATCGATGACGTGAATACCTTTGAGAAGGCTTCCCTTTTGGGGGCCGACCGCTGTCTGGGCAAGCAAAACTTTTCAGAAGAACACCTTCTCAAAACCATTGAGGAACTCTTATGAGTCTTCGCTGCGCCGTGGTCGAAGGCAGCGCTCTTGATCGGGACCTATTGGCTGCTCATCTGGGTCGGGATTCAAGATTTGCTAAGGTGCTGATATATTCCGACGGGGAGGAGTTTTTGGCCGCTTTGCCGGCATTCAAGTTCGATGTGGTTGCCGTGAACGCCACCTTGCCAGGGCTATCTGGGGCAGACACTGTCGAGCACCTCATGGCGACCTTTCCCACTCCCGCAGTGCTCTACTTTCGGCGCTTGGAATCCGAAGGCCTAAAACCTGAAGAGATCGGGGCGACTTCAGTGATGGTGTTGGAACTCGAAGATTCTCGAGGAAGAACCTCTCTTGAAGCTCTGGCTGATCGGTTGGTCCTCATGAGCTCAGTGAAAGTCATTAGACGCAAGTTTTCTTCGACCCCTCGGGTAGGGACTCAGACTTTTCGGAACCTTCTGGCCATTGGTGCCTCCTCGGGAGCTCCCACCGTGGTGGAGAATCTCTTGTCTCATTTGCGGGGAAGAGAGTTGGCGTGTTTCATCGTGCAGCATTTACCGATGGATGGGGCAGGAAGTTTCGCTCGCTGGCTTGAGCAAGTGTCAGGGTGGCCGGTGAAGGTCGCCGAACACGAAGAACCCTGGGTTCGGGGGCAGGTCTATGTGGCCCCGTACGGGCGACATCTCGAAGTCGGAAAAATCATCTTGAAGCTGGTTCCTGGAAAACCCTACGATGGACACTGCCCTTCCGCAAGCCGTCTTTTCTTGTCCTTGGCCAGGAGCCACGGCCCGGAAACCGTGGGTCTGGTGCTCTCAGGTATGGGAAAAGATGGAGCCAGAGGACTGTTGGAGCTGAGGCGAGCCGGTGGCTGGACTATAGCCGAATCTTCGCTCACCGCCGCCGTTTCGGGAATGCCTCGTTCGGCAGAAGATTTTGGAGCAGCCCGAGAGATTTTGAGGGCCCGGGAACTGCCGGGCAGAGTGGCTCGGCTTTTTCCTAAAGTTTGATAGCTCGAACCTACTTTTCAGGAGAGATAGTCAAGGGTTATTGGTAGTGGGGAGGCGGGTATCTCTCTTGGCTCGTTTTTGGTTGGCTTTCTCGGCCATGGAGAACAGAATCAACAAAGCCACCACTGAGACGGCTACAGCTCGGAAGGCTTGAGTGAATCCATAGTGATGGCTCACGAAGCCAGCCAAAGCGGCCCCCCCGGTGCTACCGCAATCCACGGACGCGGTCACCAACGACAGTCCGCGCCCCCTGGAGGTGTTCGACAGTCGTCGCACGGCGATAGCGTTGAGAGCTGGGTAGACGACCCCGTAACCGAGCCCTACGGCCATCCCTGAAAAGACGAGTACGGTCTTGGCCCATTTGCCGGCAAAGGCCACCTGCCCTAAACCGAAAGCTCCTAGGGCAAGCAGAAGCAGTGCCGGAGCCACCATGAGACTCGGACCGACCCGGTCGGTCAATCGGCCGGCATAGACTCGACTTACCCCAGAGGCGATGGTGGTGCAGGCAAAGAGCGGACCGACGCCTTCGAGTTCCAAGGTTGCCATGTAGGGAGCAATGAAAGCGAAGATGCTTCCCATTCCCACTCCAAAGGCGATGGATCCAAGGATCATTCCTCGAAGCGATCGGGCTTTGGCCAGGACAAAAAAGCTTGGACCCTCTCTCTTGCTTTTGACTTGTGGGCGGTGGTCGGAGAGGAACAGTAGGACGGTCCAGCCCACCATGATGAGCCCGGCTCCCCAGAAGAAAAGTTCGCTGTAACTCTGACGGGTGTTGACTAAGTATTCGGCAGCTCCGGGGCCGATGGTTCCGGCGATCAATCCCGAAATTCCGAAGATTCCGAAGAACTCGCCCATGCGTGAAGGGGGCGAATAGTCCGCCACCCAAGTCCAACTAGCCGTGAGATAGCAGGCAAAGCCGAAACCGTGCACCAAGCGGCTGAGAACCATGGGGCCTATCTCCACGGGAATGAAAGAGTAGGTGGTTGCCGCCAGGGCCATCAGGAGGGCACCCAGGATGAGATAGAGTTTGCGACCATCTTTGTCTAGACGTGGACCAAGCCATGGTTGGACAAAGATGGAGATAAACCAAAAGCTTCCATCCACCAGACCGATCTCCCAGCGTTCCATGCCCGATGTCTGAAGATACTCTGGAAGCAAGACGAACATGACGCTCCCGGTGAGGACCAACACGTTGGCCAAATTGATCAACAGAAACTCGTAACCCAGACCTTTGGTCTTAGCGGCGATCCGTTTACTTTTGTCCTTTAGGGATAGTTTGGGCATGGGCGCTGGGACCTGAAATTCGGATCGACTCCTAGAGTGTGGTTCTCTGGCCGGTGGAGAGTATGGCAGTTTACCGTCGCGGCTCCAGGATCCCTTCTGCCTTAAGGGGTTCGTCTCACAATCCTGAGAATATTGGAGGACCCAAGGTTTTCAATTCTCGGTTTGGCGGTTATAGTACCTTGAGTCTTGAGCAAATTGATGGAAAATAAGTTGAGATTCCTTGGAATTCTGTGCCTGCTTCTGGGAACGGACGTACTTGCTGAGTCTATGGACCGCAAGAGCGCTTGGGTTGCCGTTCGGTCAGGCTCTGAAGCAGAGTGGAAGAGGTTTCTGGAAGGCAACAACGTCGACTCCCTTTTTTCGTTGCGAGATCAGGGTGTGGGTTTACTTCATGTTGCCCTAGGGCGTGGAGAAAAATTTTGGACTCCCCTGCTGGATCTCGGTTGGCCGGTGGCCCAAGAGAAGGATTGGACTCCGCAGCACGAAGCTTCTCTTCAAGGAGACACAGTGGTTCTCATCGCTTTGATTAGAGCGGGTGCACCGGTGAACGTGCGAGAGCCTGTCAATCAAGGCACGCCGCTCCACGTGGCGGCGTTTCACGGACACCTCGAGTCAGTGAAGATTCTAGTCGGAGCGGGCGCCAATGTGAATGCTCGTGATGGGGACGGCTGGACGGCACTATCTCACGCTCGAGATCAAGGGTTTCCAAAAGTAGAGGAGTGGTTGAAGCGTTATGGCGCCACCAGATAGAGGTAGGGACGGCCGAAATAGCGGCAAGAAGAGGAACACTAAGGGTCCTCGGAGCGGGTCCTCTGGTGGCCGAGCTGGCTTTGGAGCCAGTCGAAATCCAGGAAGAAGCTCTGACAAACCTGCCGGTCGACCAGCCGATAAACGCAGTGGCTCCAAGAAAGTTCGAGCGAGTTCGAAGACACAGAGACCCTCGTCTACCTCAAAATCCAAGCCGGCTTGGAAAAGCGCTGCCCCTTCGAGGAAGAGCAGCAGCTTTAAAAGTCGGGGTTCCGAGACCGGAGGCCGGTCCCAAGAGCCCAGGGAGCCATCGAGGCCTTCGAAACCGTACTCCAGTTCTCAACGCCGAGATCGGCCTTTTGACAGGGCCGATTCCCGAGACCGCACTCGAGCAACATCGAAGAAGCCCTATCGTCCGAGGGTTGAAGGAGAGCGCGGGGGGAGACAGCATCGAACAGAGCAAGCACCACGATGGGAGCGTTCAACTCGAGTCGATAGCCGACGTAAATTGGTTGCCACCTGCTCTTTAGGTCTTGAGTTGGTCTTAGGCCGCGAGCTTGAGGCTCTCGGTTGCGGCCCCATCGAGCGGGACAACGCTCAAGTGGCATTTCCTTATTCTCCGGAAAACCTAGCTCGCAGCAACACTTGGCTGCGGACCGCCGACCGAGTGTGGCTGCAGTTGTGTGAGTTTCCGTGTGCCGATTTCGAGGAGCTCTTTCAAGGAATGAAGGCTATTCCGTGGCCTGAAATGCTGCCGAGAGAGGCGAGTTTCCCGGTGGAAGTGATCACCACCAAGTCGCAACTGAGCAGTGTTTCCAGTTGCCAAAGTGTGGCCAAGAAGGCCGTCGTGGAATGTATGCACTCAGCTTACGGCAGATCCCGTCTGGCGGAGACGGGTGCGGAGTTTGCCATCCGTGTTTTTCTGGTCCGCGATCGAGCTCGGGTCTTCCTGGATACTTCGGGAGAAGGCCTACATCGCCGTGGATACAAGACTTATAATGCCGAGGCCCCATTGCGCGAGACAGTGGCTGCCGCTCTGGTTCTGCTGTCTCATTGGAATGCCGACCGCGAATTGTACGATCCTATGTGTGGGAGCGGGACGATTCTTCTTGAAGCTGCCTATATTGGGCTGAATCGTGCTCCTGGTTTGGAGCGCTCGTTCGCCTCCCAGCGGTGGGACTGGCTGGGTCGTGGTTGTTGGGAAGAAGCCTATCGTGAAGCTCAGGATGCGATCCTCAGGCAGCAACACCTCAAGCTGTTCGGGAGCGATGTCGATGGTCGAGTCTTGAAGTTGGCTCAGCGACATCTTGCTCAAGCCGGATTGGAGGGTAAAGGAATCAATTTCCAGAAGCGCGACATTGCGGAATTTTCAACAAAGAGAAAGTACGGGGTTCTGATTACCAATCCCCCTTATGGCCGTCGCCTTGGAAGTCAAGAGGAGGTCGTTGCTCTCACTCAGACCATGGCTCGTGTGCTTGAGCCCTTGCACGAGACTTGGTCGATCTATATTCTGTCTGCCTTCCCCGACTTTGCGGAGGTCTACGGTCGGCCCTCGGAGCGTCAGCGAAAGATGCACAACGGAAGGATCCCCTGCCTGTATTATCAGTTTCCCGGTCCCAAGCCTCCAGTATACCGGAGCGAAGAATCCGCCGACGGGGGGAGCCAGCGGGTGATAAAAAGAATTCGTTTAAGTCCATGATTATTAGACATTTTCAATCTTCAGATTTTATTCATGTGGCGGCGTTGCTCAATCGGACCTACCGAGAGTCGGCGCGCCTTGCCGGGTTGACTCCTGAGAGACTCGAGCATGAGATTTCCCAACGAGGTGGTGACCCCAAGCGGGACTACCTGGTTCTGGAGAGCAAGCAAGGCCAGGTTGTCGGTTTTTGCGGTTATGCCGCCCAAGCCAATACTAACCAGGCGCGCATGGACGGGCCGGTCATCGCTTATTCTGAGCGTGGTCAGGGTCTCGGTCAGAGATTGTGGCACGAACTTGCCGACTTGATGCGTTCCAGGAGGATTCAGTCTGTGTCGGTGATGCTGGAGGCCGACAATAGGATCGCCGAGCGTTTCCTGAGCCGTCTGGGCTTCCAGCGGGGAAGCACCC
>JBJHCR010000037.1:0-31771 GCA_050486105.1 Vulcanimicrobiota bacterium | reverse complement strand
TGCCCCTCCTGGAAGGCCCCGAAGGGGTGCAGAAGATGTCCAAGAGTCTGGGAAACTACATCGGCATCACCGAGCCCCCCAAAGAGATGTTCGGTAAGGTGATGTCGATTCCCGATGAAGTCATGCGACGTTACTTTGAACTGTGCACCGACGTTCCCATGGATGAGGTCGATCGCCGACTTCAAGAAGATCATCCTAGGGACACCAAGCGTTTCCTAGGGCGAGAAATCGTGACCCTCTACCATGGTCGTGAAGCTGCCGAACTGGCCGACCGGGAATTTTTGAGGATCTTCAGCCAGGGGGGCCTCCCCGACGTGATTCCGACGGTCCAGGTGCAGAGAGACCTGCTGAAGGACGGTCAACTGTATGTGGTCAAGCTCTTGTCTCTGGCGGGAATGGCTTCCTCGAATAAGGAGGCCCGAAGACTGGTGGACCAAGGTGCCCTAACTGTTGACGGAACCAGGATCGCTGAGGTTTCGGACATCCCCATCAAGGGTGGCGAAATTCTCAAGGTTGGACGCAAACACGCCCAGATCGAACTCGTCTAGAGCAGCAGCAACGAACTCTTTTGCTAGCCTCTCGAAGGCATTTCTCACTCCTAAAAAGGTCTCAGGACTCGCTGATCTTTGCGTGCTGCCTCCAGGCAAAGATATTCTCAAGATGTCCAGGAGGTTTCTTCAGGTAAAGAGAAGTCGGCGATCTTGAGATAAAGGAGAAATCATTGATGGACGCACGACTTACAGCATTCAAACTCATCGGAGTCTCGGTTCTGGCATTCCTGATCGTTATGGGATGCTCCTCAAGTAGAGACTCTTTTGTGGTCACCCCAGTCCCCGACCCCGGAGGTCCGATCGTCGAAGTGAACGGTCGGGTGCAGAGTGGAACGGCGCCCGGTTCTCCAGGCTTGGCCAACGCCCAGGTGAGGATTTTCTGGCTCAACGGGACAGACCCCCCCCGGCAGCTTGGAAGTGGATCCTCCCAAGAGAATGGGCAGTTCCGCCTAAATCTCTCTCCGCTCCCCAGTGAAGAAGGAATCCTTGTGGCCACGGCAAGCCTTGGAGAGGGCCTCGAACTCCTCTCCGTTCTGGGTGACAACCTACCTCAGAACCTCGTCATCAATGAACTGACCACCGTGGCCGGATCCTACGCCGGAGCCCAATTGTACCAAGAAGGCTCTCTCAGAGGAAAACTATTGCCGCTGAAAATTGTGGCCGGTTGGAGCGCCAACCTGGTGAACCCGGCCACCGGGACTCCTTCAGCCCTGCTGCTGTCGTCCCCCAACGCCGACCAGACCAACTGTTTGCGCTCGCTTAGGAATTTGGCCAATCTGTTGGCCCACACAGTCCAGAACCCTGGCAGTCGCGCAGCCTTGTTTCAACTGACCACCCCACCCAACCAGCCCGCTCCGACCAACACTGTCGAAGCCGTGGTCAATCTGGCACGCAATCCGGCTCTCAATGTGGCTCAGATTTACGCCCAATCTCAACTCACCGAGGTCTACCTACCGAGCCTTGAGACTCTCCCTGACGCTTGGACCTTGGCAGTGAAGATCAACCAAACAGGCAGCGCCGACATGCCCTGGGGTGGTGTAGCCAACACCGTTTTCGACGACCGGGGCTATGCTTGGATCAACAATAATGTGATCCAGGGGCAACCGATCTCTACTCGCAACATCGTGGTCCTCAAGCCTGACGGCAGCCCTTCCGATGGGGTTAACGGAACTCCAGTTTCTCCCGTCACCGGAGGTGGTATCCTGGGCGCCGGGTTCGGAATCACGCGAAATCCTCTGACTGGGAATATCTGGGTCGGCAACTACGGTTGGGGCGGACTCAACCCAGATGAATTCAATGTGGACGAATCCTCCAATGGGAGTGTCTCTGAGTTCCGCCCCGATGGAACCCCCGTCTCCGGGCCTCAAGGATATTTTGGTGGAACAAGCCGAGTCCAGGGTATCGTAGTGGACCAAAGCGGCAACGTCTGGACCGCCAACCTCGGAAACAACAAAATCGTGGTTTTTCTCGGTGGAGACCCGAATCGGAGCGTGGAGGCGGACCTAGACTGCCATCCTTTCGGTTTAGCCTTGGCCCCTGATGGAACGGTCTGGTCGAGCACCGCCGGCATCCTCTTACCCGATCTCGAAGCCCCTTGCCCCGAACCGATAGACGACAGCATCACCCGCTGGCGTCTCAATGGAGAAGCCTTAGAAATCGTTTCCCAGACTTTTTTTGGCAATAACGGAATCAAGGGGATCGATATCGACTCTCAAGGGTTCGTGTGGACCGCCAGCCAGCAGGCCAACGCGGTTTTGCGAATCAGCCCTGAGGGAGAAGTGGTGGGCACCTTCACCGGAGGAGGAATCTTTGGTCCCTGGGATGTGCGCGTCGACGACCAAGACAACGTATGGGTGGCCAACTTTGGAATGCAAGACTTCCTGCCCCCCGACAACATCTTCGATCCCTCGCGCATTTCCGTCCTGGCTGGACCCAACTCCCCTTCGGGTCTTCCCGTAGGGACAGCCCTCTCTCCGGAAACCGGCTTCACCCTCCCTTCGGCTGGCGAGCCGGTACTCTTGAGTGACGGCACTCCCCTGTCGGAAACCGGTCCCAATCAACCCGCCTTCACTCCGATGATGCGCCAGGTTTCCATCGTCCCGGACCGGGCCGGAAACATTTGGGTGACCAACAATTGGAAGCCCAACTTCACCGACAACAATCTAGCTGGAAACCCCGGTGGTGACGGTCTGGTGATCTTCGTCGGCCTCGGGGCTCCCACCGAACCCGGCAGAACTCAGTGACCGAGTCCTGACCTCTGCCCATTCAGGGAACCTTCGTCTGAGGCCGGTCGCTGACCAAACTTGGCTCGGGCGGCAGAGTGAGCGCTCGCTCATCTACCGCCCGAGCTTAATTTCATGTCATGAAATTCGACAATCCGGGATCCGAAACCAAAGGGGGACCTAGGACTTCGTCCAACTCTGCTTGAGAAATCGAATCCCCCTGTTTCTGCCCTTTCTCGATCAGCATCACCTCCGAGCCATAAAGGAGTACCTCGTCCGGATGTCTGGTGGCCATCAGCAGTCTGCGACCCGTTGCCAGGTATCGAGTTAAAGCCAGATGAAGTCGCCCCCTGAGCTGGGCGTCTAGGCCGGTGAACGGCTCGTCCAAGAGAAGAGTCGATGGCATCTGCAAGATCAGGCACAGACACGCCAAGTATCTTATCTGTCCAGCCGAGAGGTGCCTGGGATTTCGTTGGAGCCAATCGGTTGGTATCAGTGAGCCGATCTCGACATCTACCGGTATATCCTCACCACCAAATTGCAGACTGGCCGTAAGCTCTTGTTCCACGGTCCGCCGAAACAGAATCGATTCAGCTCTTTGAGGAAGCAAAGCCATGGACCCCCCGAGTCCAAGAGGATCTTGAGTCACCCCAGCCCCTGTCAGTCCTATGACTGAAGCAAGGAATCGGCTTTTCCCGCTGCCTGACCGGCCCACCAAGCAGGCCCAAGCACCAGGAAGAGCTTCCCAAGCCACCTTTGTACCCTGGGATTGAGCGGCCAACTCTTGTTCACGGGTCACTTCGGAACCCTTCGACCTAAACCCAGACTCTAGGGAGCCCAACCATAAACCGAATCGTAGCAAATGCTCCCTGCCTACCTCAGACCGACACAAATCAGCAGAGAGCGCGCCCTTCTCCAGCCCAAGAACCCGGTCCACGAAGGGAAGAACCCTAAGGTCGTGAGAGACGATCAGGACCGTACCTCCGGACCTGCACATCTGTCTGAGTTGCTCCAGGACCGCCTTGAGGGTCTGATGGTCGAGCCAGGAGAGAGACTCATCCAAGATGAACAGGCTGGCTCCAGACAAGCACAAGCTTTCTAAAAGAACAGCTTGTTGTTCCCCGGCCGAGAGCAGGTGGGGGTCTCGACATCCCCAGCTTTCTTCTGTTCGCAGGTGAAACTCGGGGTGACCCTCACGACCCCTCAGTTGCCCGCAACGCCTCCCCAACTCAAGTTCTTGAGAAACGCTCGCCCCCAACAACTGATTCTCGAAATCCTGAGCGATGTACCCGACTTCAAAACCCGGGCCCACCACGATTTGCCCAAAGGACGGCTCAAGCCGGTCACACAAGAGTTCACACAGAGTGGACTTGCCACTCCCGGACAAGCCGCAGAGCAGGACCAACTCACCGGAACCGAGCGACAAGGAGACTGGACCAAAACGTCTTGGCACATAGCCGACACTTTGGAGCTCTAACAAAAAAAAGCCCTTCTCACGGAGGGCTTTTTTGGAAAACTAATCCTCGTATCCCACCAACTCTATGAGAGCTCTGGGGGCGCAATCTCCCTTGCGAGGGGGGTAGAGCTTAAGCACCCGAGTGTAACCACTCGAACGCTCGAGTTCCCCCCCTTTGCTATACTGAGGGGCGATACGATCGAAAAGTTCCTGGGCCACTTCCCGATGCGGTCTCCGAGCCTTCAATCCGCGCTTGCGGCGGTCCGCTTGCGAGGTCTGGGTAGAGAAATGTCGGAATACCCGTCGCTTATACGCGAGTTTCTTCGTGTCATCGCTGGCCTCGTGCGCCTTCTTGGCATCGGTGATGATCTTCTCGACGAAGGAGGAGAGCTCTTTCGCTCTTGCTTCCGTGGTTACGATCCGACCATGCTGGAGTAAGGATTTTGCCATATTCCGAAGCATGGCTATCCGATGACCCTGAGGCCGGCCTAATGTTCTACTTTTTACTTTATGTCTCACAGTGGTGTCCTCCGTTAACTCGGGGTGCTCGGCTGAAGAGAGAGGTTTCTTTCTGCCAATTTTTCCCCGATCTCATCGAGAGATTTTTGGCCGAAATTCTTCAGCTTCATGACGTCTTCTTCGGAATAAGTGAGCAGCTCACCAACAGTCCGAATTCCGGCTCTCTTCAAGCAGTTCAAAGAGCGCACCGAGAGTTGGAGGTCTTCGATAGGGGTATCCAACAACTCGGATTCTGGTCCACTCTGCACTTCTTCTTCACGAGTAGGCGGTTCGATCTGGCTGAACAAGCTGAGCTTGCGCTGCAAGATCGCCGCAGCCTTCGAGATGGCCTCATAAGGCTTGATGGATCCGTCGGTCCAGACTTGCAGGGTCAAACGATCATAATCAGTCCGCTGTCCAACACGAGTATCCTCAACCAGGTAATTGACTTTGACGATCGGGCTGAAAATGCTGTCGATGGGGATAACCCCGATCACTTGGTCCTGATCATCCTGGCGCTCCGAGGGAACAAAACCCACGCCATTGGAAACATAGAGGTCCATGCCCAACCTGGCGCCTTCGCCCAAAGTGGCAAGCTTCAACTCCGGATTGAGAATCTCGGCTTCGGGGTCCGGAACGATGTCCGCCGGGGTGACAACCCCAGGACCGATAGCCTCTAGGCGAAGAACCTTCTTGCTCGAAGTTGTCAAGCGAAGATTCATCTTCTTGATATTGAGAGTCAACTCAGTGATGTCTTCCCGAACCCCGGGGAGGGTGGCGAACTCGTGGAGAACGCCATCGATTCGAACGTGAGTGACGGCAGCACCGTTGAGAGAAGACAGCAACACCCTTCTCAGCGAGTTGCCCAGCGTGATCCCAAATCCACGTTCCAGAGGCTCCACCACAAAGGTGTTGTCTGAGACCGCTTTAAGGGTCGGCTCGATCTTCTCTTCCGGCCTTGCAGCCGTTTGTAATAATGCATCTAACATTTGGCGTATTCTCCTTGAACCCCTAGTACTTCAACGACTACTTCGAGTAGAACTCAACGATGAGTTGCTCGTTGACCTGGGTATCGATCTGCTCCCTCGAAGGGAGGTGATTGACCTTGCCGTGAGGCTTATCGTCGGACAGCTCCATCCACTGGGGCACCTGTCTAATTCGAGCCTTATCCACGGCCTCTATGATGAACGGATTGCCGACATGCCGCTCGATGACAGAAACCTCATCACCAGGGCGCACGATGTAGGACGGTATGTCCAACTTGCGCCCATTGACCGCCACATTGCCGTGGGCCACCAACTGCCGAGCCGCAGAGCGCGAAGCAGCAAAGCCAAGACGGTAGACAACATTGTCTAATCGACGTTCCAAGAGTACCAGAAAGTTTTCTCCGGTCACTCCGGGCAACGAAGACACCCGACGAAAATAAGTGCGGAACTGCCTTTCGCTCACTCCGTAGATTCGGCGAAGTTTCTGCTTTTCTCTCAACTGAATTCCGTACTGAGAAAGCTTCTTCTGCCTTCCGGGACCGTGCTGCCCCGGGGGATAGGCTCGTCGCTCAATGGCGCACTTACTCGTGTGGCAGCGCTCCCCCTTGAGAAAGAGTTTAGTCATATCTCGCCGGCAAAGCCGACAAACTGGTCCAGTATATCTAGCCATTATCTCAATCCTAACCTTTAAACGCGGCGCTTCTTGGGCGGCCGACATCCGTTGTGGGGCATGGGGGTGACGTCACGAATGACGGTGATCTGCATACCCACCGACTGCAGAGAGCGGATAGCCGCCTCCCGGCCGGACCCAGGTCCCTTGACGTGCACTTCCAGCACCTTGACTCCGTGGTCTGCTGCCGACCGAGCGGCAACCTCTGCTGCTACGCCCGCCGCAAACGGGGTACTCTTGCGAGACCCCTTAAACCCTTGCCCACCGGCCGACGCCCAAGCGATAGCATTCCCATGCATATCGGAAATGGTGACGATGGTGTTATTGAAGCTCGAGTGAACGTGTGCGATACCGCGAGGGACGTTCTTGGCGACCTTCTTGCGGCCGCGCACCTGCTGTTTTCTTCCGCCTTTTGCCATTTTCGGAACTCCCTATTTCTTCTTACGAGCGACCGTACGCTTAGGACCTTTTCGTGTCCTGGCGTTCGTCTTGGTACGCTGCCCACGAACCGGAAGGCTCCGACGGTGTCGAACCCCTCGATAACAGTTAATCTCAATAAGACGCTTGATATTTTGAGTGATATCGCGTCGGAGATCTCCTTCTACCTTTTGGTTCTTCTCAATATACTCGCGGATACGGTTCACCTCATCTTCGGTGAGGTTCCGCACACGCGTCGAGAAGTCGATGCCAGTGGCCTCGAGGATTCGCTGACTGGTGGTTCGTCCAATCCCGAAGATATAGGTTAGTCCGATCAGAACGCGCTTGTCGCGTGGCAGGTCTACACCTGAAATTCTGGCCATTGATAGCTCCTAACCTTGAATCTGCTTATGTTTGGGATTGGAGCAGATCACCCGCACCCGTCCCTTTCTGACTACTATACGGCACTTTTCGCACCGTTTTTTAACTGACGGCCTGACTTGCATCCGTCTCCTCCTTGTTACCGAGGTGAACTCGGCCTATGTGCAATAATCCGACCCCGTTTGGTGTCGTACTCGGACAACTCTATGGTGACACCGTCACCTTCGACAATCCTCCCGATGGCGATCCGTTCAGAGAGAGCCACGTGCCCTAATACCACACCCCCACTTTCGAGTTGCACCCGATACAGCGAGCGAGGGAGAACCTTTTCAACTTTTCCTGCGTGTTGTCGACGACTCATCAGACAACGACTTCCCGTATCTTGAGGGCCCTTTCTTCGAAGACCCTCAGAGACACCCGGCTATAATAAGGATTTACCTACCGGCCGTCAAGATCTCTGGCCCGTTCTTTGTAACCGCAACTGTGTGTTCGAAATGAGCAGACCGTGATCGGTCCATGGTTTCGATGGTCCAACGGTCCCTTTTCAGCCGAACCTCACATCTGCCGACATTAACCATAGGCTCAATGGCAATCACCAACCCCTCATTGAGCTTAGGCCCTCGCTGAGCGGTGACATAGTTCGGAATCTGAGGGTCTTCGTGCATCTCTCGACCGACTCCGTGGCCTACAAGTTCCCTCACAACCGAGAAGCCATGCTTCTCCACCCAGTCTTGGACCACTTGAGAGATATCTCGAACATAATTTCCAACCCGAGCCTGATCGATGGCCTTATACAAGGACTCCTCAGTCACCTTGAGCAGCAGAGCGGTCTCCTCATCGATATCCCCTATGGGGATCGTCACCGCACTGTCGGCCACAAAGCCCTCCCAGAGGACTCCACAATCCACCGATACGATATCCCCGGACTTCAACTTGCGAGCACTCGGTATGCCGTGCACCACTTCTTCATTGATGGAAATGCACAGCGTGCCGGGAAAGCCTTGATATCCCTTGAAGGCGGGTCGCCCCCCACGCTCGAGAATATACTCTTCAGCGATCTTGTCTAGGTCTTTAGTCTTGACCTGAGGGGCGCAAGCTTCACGCACCAACTTGAGTGCGCCAGCTAAAATCTCCCCTGCGGCCCTAATCTGCTCGATCTCACGTGGACTCTTCAACTGAATCACTTCTGCGCCAACCTTCCTTCGAGAGCACGCTCAATAGCCAACTGCACGCGCAAGATCTCAGTGTGAGCGTCGATCTCCTGCAGCAGGCCCCTCTCGCGATAGAACTGTACTACGGGAGTGGTTTGCTGATGATAGATAGCAAGTCGATTGGCGATGGCTTCCTCGTTGTCATCCGGCCTTTGTACCAGAGTTGCTCGACACCTGTCTTCATCGCAACGGTCTAGAGTTCGGGGGGGGTTCTTAACCAGATGATAGACCCTCCCACACTCTGGACAGACCCTCCGCAACCCGAGACGATTGATGATCACTTCATCGTCGAGAACCAGCAAAATAGCTGCCTGAACTTGCTCTCCTCGCTCCTTGAGAAAGCCATCCAGGCCCTCGGCTTGAGAAACCGACCTAGGGTAGCCGTCAAGAACGTAGCCGTTAGCCGTGTCGGCTTGAGTGAGACGAACTTTGAGCATGTCGAAAATCAGGTCGTCAGGGACCAAATTTCCATCTTTAATGAAGGCCGCAGCCTCCTCACCCAAAGAAGTTCCTCGACGGATCTGCTCCCGAAGCATATCCCCGGTAGAAACGTGTGGCACCTGGAAACGGTCAGTAAGATACTTTGCTTGCGTCCCTTTTCCGGCCCCTGGAGGGCCGATCAAGAGCAGCCTGACTCCCTGATCGCCATCCATAGCGAACTACTTCATGAACCCTTGATAGTGTCGCATCACCATTCGGGCCTCGACCTGCTGCATGGTATCGAGAGCCACCCCGACGATAATGAGCAGCGAAGTCGCCCCGAGATAGAAGCTGGTGATCCCGGTCCATTGAACAATGTAGGTCGGCACCACCGCCAGCAGACCGAGAAAAATACCGGCCACGAAATTCAAGCGATTCATGATCTTATCCAGATACTCAGAGGTCTGTCTTCCAGGCCTGATCCCAGGGATAAACCCACCCGCCTTCTTGAGGTTATCGGCCAAGTCTTCAGTATTGAAGGTGATCGCCGAGTAGAAGTAGGTGAAGAAGATGATCAGCAACATGTACACAATATTGTACAAAGGTGTCAGTTCATTGAAATACAAACCGAGCCACTCGCCCAACTGCGGTCCATAGGGTGCCGGCAGGATGTTGGCCAAGGTCAAGGGCAAAAACATGATTGAAATGGCAAAGATCAAGGAGATCACTCCCGCATTATTCACCCTAATGGGGATAAACGAAGACTGACCACCATAAATCTTCCGGCCCACCTGCCGCTTGGGATACTGCACCGGAACTTTCCGCTGAGCCAAGGTCATAGCCACGATGGAGGCTATCATGAATAGGGCAATCACAAAAAAGATGGAGACCCGAACATAAGCGTGACTAGCAAAGGCCGCGACGAAGGTGTTGTAGATGTACATGGGATAGCTCATCACAATACCGGCAAAGATCAGAAGGGAGACACCGTTACCGATGCCTTTCTCCGACATGATCTCGCCCAGCCACATCAAGAACGCGGTTCCTCCCACGAGAGCCGTCACCACCATGGTGTAATAGAAGATTCCTTCGCCCTGAAACACAGGAACCTCGACAGCCTTGCGGATGGTGGTGACCATGATGACGGCCTGGAGCAGGGCCAAGACCATCGTCAACTGCCTAGTCCACTGACCGATCTTGCGACGCCCAAGCTCTCCACCTTCCTTCTGAAGGTCCTTGAGGTACGGAAACACCACCGTGAGCAGCTGCATGATGATGGAAGCATTGATATAGGGAGTGATTCCCATTGCTCCAATAGAGAATTTAGCTAAAGCCCCGCCGGTGAACATACCCACCAACTGAAACAGCGCGCCTTTCTCCAGAGCTGCCTGCCAGGCCACCCGATTCACTCCTGGAATCGGGATATGCACGCAAACAGCAAATACGAAAAACCCTATAAAGAGCCAAAGAATACGGCCCCGGACATCCGGGACCGTCATTGCGCGAAAGAAAGTTCCTAACATGGATCAAACAACCTCTGCGGTTCCACCAGCCCCTTCGATAGCTTGGCGAGCCGAGCCGGTGTACGCGTGGAGAACAACTGTGAGCGACTTGCTCAGTTCGCCGTTCCCAAGCACCTTGACTGGGCGGTGGACATTCTTGAGTATCCCTCTCTCAACGAGAGCTTCAGGAGTGACGGTAGCTTGTGCTTCAAAAGTCTCGAGGTCGGACAGGGATACCTCTTGATATTCCGTGCGAAAACGATTCTTAAACCCTCGATACTTAGGCAATCTCCGATACCAGGGAGTCTGACCACCCTCGAATCCGGGACCTTTAGTTCCGCCGGAGCGGGAGTTTTGGCCATTCATACCTCGGCCACCGGTTTTGCCGAGCTTGCCACCACGACAGACTCTACGTCGACCCTTGCGCGACCCGGCATTCGGTTTAAGTTCATTCAATTTCATAACAGACTCCGTTAAGCGTGATAAGAACCGGTGAAGTCCACCGGCTGGGAGGCTTGGGCCCGACGCTCCTGGACCAATCCTGCGATTTTCGGACCGACCAACTCTTCAACCGACTTGCCTCGGCGCTCGGCGATCTCTTCGGCCCACATGAGTTCTCGCAGACCCTTGAGTGTAGCGTAGACAATATTGGTGGGATTAGCCGAACCAAGACTCTTGGTCAAGATGTCGTTGATGCCGGCGAGTTCAACTACCGCGCGAACCGCCCCACCAGCGATAACACCGGTACCAGGGGCAGCAGGCTTGAGCATCACTCGAGTGGCTCCAAACTTGGCCAAATGATAGTGAGGAATGGTCGTGCCCTCAATGGGAACTCTGATGAGGTTGTTCTTGGCAGCCTCGGCGCCTTTCCGGATAGCCTCCGGAACCTCACCGGCTTTGCCCAAGCCTACTCCCACATGACCGCGACCATCTCCGGCGACCACCAGGGCAGAGAAGGAAAATCTCTTTCCGCCTTTGACCACTTTGGAAACGCGATTGATGCGAACCACTTGCTCTTTTAGATCGAGTCCCGAAGGGTCGATGCGACGTGCTCTTTTCATTGTCTACTCCTAAAACCTAAGGCCCTTCTCACGAGCGGCATCAGCCAGGGCGGCTACCCGTCCGTGATACTTGAAGCCTCCGCGATCGAAGACTACCGCTTCGATGCCTTTCTGTCCGGCTCGCTCGGCCGCCAATTCTCCGACCATCCGCGCTCTCTCAATGAAAGTGCCTTGAGCCGAGCGCAAAGATTTATCCAAGGACGAAGCCGCAGCCAACGTCACACCCTGTTCGTCATCGACAAACTGGGCGTAGATGTGCCGACCAGAACGGTACACCGTCATCCTAGGACGCTCGGCCGTGCCGAAAACTTTGGCCCTTACTCTTTGATGTCGAGCCTTACGCGACTCATTTCTCGATCTCTTCTTAATCATATCGCTTAAGCCTTACCTGCCTTGCCGGCCTTCTTCACGATCACTTCATCCACGTAGCGGATGCCCTTGCCTTTGTAGGGCTCGGGAGGTCTCAAGCTTCGGATATCTGCGGCAACTTGGCCCACCTTCTGCTTGTCGATCCCGTGAATGTGAAGTTTATTGATTTTAGCCCGATTGTCAACCTCAACCTCGAAAGTGATGCCCTCCACCGGGTCGACTTTCACCGGGTGAGAATATCCCAAAGCAAGCTCGAGACCCTGGCCTTCGGCCTGCACGCGATAGCCGATCCCGATGATCTGCAAGGAGCGCTTAAAACCATCGGTCACTCCGGTAACCATGTTGGCGACCAAGGTGCGGGCCAAGCCGTGCTGAGCCCTACTGGTTCTATTCTCGTTAGGCCGAGTCACCAGAATCTCGTCACTGCCCACCTCGAGCTTCAACTCGGGATAAATGTCTTGAGACAATTGTCCCTTTGGGCCTTTAACGGTGACCAGGGAACCCTCAATTTTAATCTCGACACCCTTCGGAAGAGGTATCGGTTTCTTACCAATTCTGGACACGCTGAACTCCTTACCAAACGTAGGCGAGAATCTCGCCACCAACATTCTGTTTGCGAGCCCGTCGCCCGGTCATAATACCTTGCGGAGTGGACACGATGACCGTTCCCATTCCGTTATAAAGAATGGGGATCGACTTTGCTCCTGAATACTTTCGAAGCCCAGGGCGACTAACACGCTTGAGGCCGGAAATGACTTCACCCCGTTCTGGAGTGTACTTGAGGGTCACTCGAATCACTCCCTGGACCCCGGTATTGAGTACTTGGTAGTCCTTGATGAACCCCTCGCTCTTAAGCACCTTGGCGATCTGCTCTTTGACTTTGCTGGCAGGAATGTCGCACTGGGCATGCTTTGCGCTGTTGGCATTACGAATGCGGGTCAACATATCTGCAATAGGATCTGTAGTAGGCATGGTCTTCTTCCTCGCTCTCTATTGGGCTCTCAGAGGGCATCCGAGAAGTCTCAAAACCTCAGCAGCCTCTTCGTCAGTGTTTGCGGTAGTCACGATACAGATATTCATCCCACGAACTTTGTCGACCTTATCGTAGTCCACTTCCGGGAACAGGATCTGTTCTTTGAGTCCCATAGAGAAATTGCCTCGACCATCGAACTGCTTCGGAGAGATTCCCCGGAAGTCTCGAATTCTTGGCAAGACGATATTGAAAAGCTTGTCGAGAAAAACCCACATCTTGCGCCGACGCAAGGTCACCTTGGTGCCGAGCTTGACTCCTTCTCGAAGCTTAAAGTTCGAAATGGACTTCCTAGCTCGAGTGACCACCGGCTTTTGCCCAGCGATGGCTTCCAACTCGCGAACGGCCGTATCGAGAAGCTTGGGATTCCCCACGGCCTCTCCGACTCCCATGTTGATGACCACCTTCTCGATTCGAGGAAGCTCCATCACATTCTTGTACTTGAAGCGGTCAGCCAGAGCTGGCTTGACCTTATCGTGGAACACCGTCTCAAGACGAGGGGTGCGTCCACCATTGTTCTGTTCTTTTTTCGCCATAACACTCGGAGAGCCGTTTCTGGCCAGGCCCAGACGTGTCTCTCCCCTTCTCCTTTAAATTCTCAAGCCACCTGGCAGAAGCTTTACTTTTTACCTTTTTCGAAAATCTTCACATTAGAGATATGAAGCGGAGCGGGAACTTCTTTAATACCGCCTTCCGGCACACTGGGCGGACGGGGCTTCTGATGCTTCTTAACGATGTTCACTCCATCAACGACCACGCGGTCAGTCTTGGTGTTCACCGATAAAACCTTACCGGTTTTCCCTCGGTCACGACCGGTGGTCACATAGACAGTATCGCCTTTTTTGACGTGTCGAGCAGCCATTAGAGCACCTCCGGTGCCAGAGCAACGATCTTCATGAAGTCCTTGTAGCGCAATTCACGAGCCACAGGACCAAAAATACGCGTCCCTCTGGGATTTTTGTCATCACGAATGATCACCGCTGCGTTGTCGTCAAAACGAATATACGAGCCGTCACTTCGACGAATCTTATGCTTCGTTCGCACCACGACAGCCTTGACCACGTCGCCTTTCTTGATAGCGGCGCCAGGAGCGGCCTGTTTCACGGCCCCAACGATGACATCGCCCACGCCGGCATATCGGCGAAACGAACCACCGAGTACACGAATGCAGAGAATTTCTTTTGCGCCGGAATTGTCGGCGACCCTCAATCGACTTTCTTGTTGAACCATGTCTTGTGTCTCCGTACTCTAACGAGCTTTCTCTAGAATAGAGACCACTCGCCATCGCTTTTGCCGTGAAAGCGGCCTAGTCTCCATAATTCTCACCACGTCGCCCACGCCGCAGCTGTTCTCTTCGTCGTGCGCCTTGAAACGCTTGGAACGCTTGATGATCTTGTGATAGAGACGATGCGGAAACTGCCTAGTCACCTCTACGACAACCGTTTTATCCATCTTGTCACTCACCACGGTACCGATACGGACCTTGCGGCGGTTACGCTCATTTGTCGCCTGACTCACTACTTATCTCCCTTGCTTGCTTCGGCGAGTTCCATTTCACGAATCACCGTGTGAACGCGCGCGATCTCCCGTTTTGCCTTACGAATGGCTCGATGGTTATCAAGATTCCCAGTGGCTTTCTGGAACCTCAAATTGAAGAGCTCCTCCTGGGAGTCCACTAAGGTTTCGCGGAGATCAGCCAGGGATTTACCCCTAAGCCCAGATTTGTGGGATTGCATCTTGGATTGGCGCACCCCACCCTTCTTTGCCGTTGTTTTCTTCTTAGTCTCTTTAGCCATAACTCTAACTTCCCAGCTGTTCCCTTACCAGAAAACGCGTCCTCATGGGCAGCTTGAACTGCGCTAGACGGATCGCCTCCTTGGCGACATCCTCAGCCACACCGGCGATTTCAAACATCACCCTCCCAGGCTTAACCACGGCCACCCAGAACTCAGGACTGCCCTTTCCGGAACCCATTCTGGTCTCAGCCGGCTTCTTGGTGACCGGCTTGTCGGGAAAAACCCGAATCCACACCTTACCGCCACGCTTGATATACCTGGTCATAGCGATACGGGCGGCTTCGATCTGTCGACTGGTGACCCACGCCGGCTCCATGGCTTGAAGGCCAAACGAACCAAACTGCACCTTGTTTCCTCGGTACGACTTGCCGCGCATACGCCCGCGATGCGACTTTCTAAATTTAACTTTCCTCGGGCTTAACATGAACCTTAACCCTTCTCTCCGCCGGAGTGATTATCTTTGGTCGACATACCGGGAAGAATCTCTCCCCGATAGACCCATACCTTCACCCCTATTTGGCCCGCCGTCGTCGACGCTTCAGTGATAGCGTAGTCGATATCAGCGCGCAAGGTGTGCAGAGGAACCTTCCCCTGAAAAGTACGCTCACTCCGTGCGATTTCGTTCCCGCCGAGGCGGCCGGACAACTGAACCTTGACCCCCTGAGCTCCCGCCTTCATGGAGCGGCCTACGGCCTGCTTCATAGCCCGCCGAAAAGCGACACGCTTCTCCAAAGCTTCAGCGATGTTTTGACCCACGAGATGAGCGTCCAACTCCGGCTGTTTGACTTCCTTGACCGAAATCTTAATACTCTTCTTGGTCAGCTTCTCGAGCTTACGTCGAAGATCTTCGATCCCGGATCCCCTCTTACCGATCACCAAACCTGGCTTTCCTGTATTGATGATGACGTGAGTTCGATTGGCTCGCTCTATCTCGATGCGGGAGATCCCGGCGTGCTTGAGATAGTTCCGAAGAAACTTCCTGATCCGGTGATCTTCGTAAAGCCAATCGCCGAAATTCTTGTCCTCGAACCAACGCGACTCCCACCCACGAATAATGCCGACCCTAAAACCTATTGGATGTTTTTTCTGACCCATTAGAGAGCCTCCCCTTTCGGTGCCACCACGACAGTGATATGACTAGTGCGCTTATGGATAGAGCTGGCTCGACCTCGTGCTCGAGGAGTGAACCGCTTCATCGTTGGTCCCTCGTCAATCATGACGGTATAGACATTCAACATTTCAGGCTCCAACTGGTTGTTATGCCGCGCATTTGCGATAGCCGACTCCAACACTTTCTTGAGTGGACCAGCTGCACGCTTAGGAGTGAACTCCAAAATATTCCAGGCATCCTGAGCGCTCCGACCTCGGATGAGGTCGGCCACCAGACGCAATTTGCGCGGCGAAGTTCTAATATAGCGAGCCACTGCTCTGACCTGAACCTCGGGGGGCTGTTTTGACGCTTTCCCTTTTCCCATCTTGCAAAGCTCCTATTTTCGCTTACTCTTCTTCTCGTTCTTGCCGCCAGCATGACCTCGATACAGACGAGTCATAGCAAACTCACCGAGCTTGTGCCCCACCATATCTTCGCTGATATAGATCGGGACGTGCTTACGTCCATCGTGGATCGCGACAGTATGCCCTACCATCTCCGGAAAAATGGTGCATGCCCTGGCCCAGGTCTTCACGACCTTCTTTTCCCCGCCCTCATTGAGCTTGAGGATTTTAACATAAAGGTTTCGGTCCACGTAGGGACCTTTTTTAATCGAACGCGACACTTGCTACCTCTCCTACTTCTTACGCCGCCGGATGATCAACCGGTCGCTGGATTTCTTCTTGCGAGTCCTCAGGCCCAGGGCCGGCTTGCCCCAGGGAGTACTACTCGGGCGACCAGGAGTCGAGCGAGCTTCACCACCACCGTGGGGGTGGTCGCACGGATTAGTGGCAACACCACGAATCCGGCCCCGCTGACCCTTCCATCGGGTCCTACCAGCCTTGCCGATCTGCTGGTTCTCGTGGTCCACATTCCCAACTTGCCCGACCACGGCCCGACAGGTCACCAGAACCAAACGAACCTCTCCCGACGGCAGACGAAGATAGGCGTGCTTGCCCTCTTTAGCCATCAACTGGGCCGAAGCACCAGCCGACCTTGCCATCTGTGCTCCTTTTCCGGGCTTGAGTTCGATCGCGTGAACCTGGGTTCCAACCGGAATACTGGAGAGCGGCAGACAATTGCCAATCTTGATATCCGACCCTTCACCACTGTAGACCACTCCCCCGACCTTCAGCCCTACTGGAGCCAGCATATAGCGTTTCTCTCCATCAGCGTAGTGCAACAGGGCGATATGCCCCGAACGGTTCGGGTCGTATTGGATGGAGTGCACCTTAGCGGGAACCCCATCTTTATCGCGCTTCCAGTCGATCACCCTGTAGCGGCGCTTGTGACCACCGCCTCGGTGTCTGGAAGTGATGCGGCCTTGAGCATTGCGGCCGCCACTCTTCTTCAAAGGGCGAAGAAGACTTTTTTCCGGCTCGCTCGAGGTGATCTCTGCGAAGTCCACGACACTCATGTGGCGTCGTCCGGCACTTGTCGGATTGAACTTGCGGGTAGGCATAATCTGATTCCTTCTCTAAAACTGAAACGTCCGCTCTTTTTACCAGGCGGACGCCAAAAGGTCAAGCCCAATGGGCTGTTTTTTGACGGTCCTTAACTTTACGGGAAGCCCGATGGACCGACAACGAGAGGCCGAAGCCGTCTCGCTACACCTCGAAGAGGGGTGTACCGCCGATCTCGATTTGGTCGCCCGGTCGCAAGGTGACGGTGGCTTTCCGCTTGGTAGCAGTGTAGCCGCTGGTCTTGCCACGCCTGCGCAGCTTCCCCGGGTTCTTTCCAGTGGTGATCCTCAGGACCTTGACTCCGAAAAGTCGCTCCACCGCATCCCTGATCTGAATCTTGGTGGCCTTAGGATGGACTTGAAAAGTATACTTACCGCCACCAACCTGAGCCATACTCTTCTCGGTGATCAGAGGACGAATGAGGACTTCGCGATAGGTCAGCCCCCTCAGGTCAGCAACGGTGCTTGGAACTTTGTTTGTCATGATAAAGTCTCCTGAATCTTCTCTAAAGCCCCCTTAGTGGCCACTAGGCGATCCGCCTTGAGCAAGTCCACCAGATTGAGGGTCGCGACCTGGACCACGTTCAGCCCAGGAATGTTCGAGGCCGACTTTTCCACGAATTTATCGGGAGCATCCAGCACCAGCAGAGTCTTGCGAGTGTCGAGCTTGAGCCCTTCGAACATCGAAATGATTCGCCGAGTCTTAAACTCTGACATCTGCAACTCTGAAAGCGCAGTCAGGTTTTCCTCTCGAAGGCGCTGAGACAGAGCGCAACGCATGGCGCCTTGGCGCATCTTCTTGGGCAACACCTGATTGTAGCTCCGAGGTCTCGGACCGAAGGTTATTCCACCCCCACGAAAGATCGGAGATCTCCGGCTTCCGTGACGAGCCATTCCGGTGCCCTTCTGCCGGTGGGGCTTGCGACCCCCACCGCGAACTTCACCTCGGGTCTTGGTGTGGTGAGTGCCTCTTCGCTTGTTAGCCATCAGGCCGAGAAAGATCTGATGAACCAAGCCTTCATTGTAAGGCACGTCGAAGACCTCGTTCGAGAGGTCCAGATCGCCGACGACCTTACCTTCCATATTGTGTAGTGCTAACTTTGGCATTTGCTATCCCTTTACCGACTTCCTGATCAGTACGATTCCGCCACGAGGCCCAGGAACCGCCCCTCGTATGAGAAGGAGATTCTTCTCTGAATCGACTTTAGCCACCTCAAGGCCAAGGCTGGTCACGTTCTTGTTCCCCATCTGCCCAGGGCCTTTCTTGCCCTTGAAAACTCGAGCAGCATCCACTGAACCGTTCGAGTTCGGCATCCGGTGGATCTTAGAAATACCGTGACTCGCCGGCGCGCCACCAAAGTTGTGTCGTTTCATAACCCCGGCAAAACCCTTACCCTTGGAAACCCCAGAAACATCAACTTTCTGACCAGCTTCGAAAACGTCCACTCGAATCTCATCGGAAACCTGACTCGAGTCGTCGACCCGAATTTCTTGGATTCGACGAAGCAGGGGAGCCCCGTGCTTGGCAAGGTGCCCCCGTTCAGGACGATTCAAGGCCTTCTCTTTGACCTCATCAAAGCCGATCTGAACAGCGCAATAGCCGTCCTTCTCCAAAGTCTTGCGCTGAACAACAGGACAAGGCCCTGCCTCAATGACAGTGACAGGAACAATATCCCCAAGATCATTGAAGATCTGCGTCATCCCTAATTTGCGTCCTAGAATCGCCTGCATCTTACTACTCCTCTGACAGCCGCTTAATCAGCGCTGCCTAGCCCTTAATTTCTATATCAACGCCAGCGGGCAAGTCGACGCGCATCAACTGCTCGATGGTCTTTTGGGAGGGATCGAAATAGATGTCGATCAGCCTCTTATGGGTGCGAATCTCAAAGTGTTCACGAGACTTCTTGTCCACGTGAGGACCGCGCAGCACACAGTACCTGTTCTTCACCGTAGGAAGAGGGACGGGACCCGAAATCGCAGCCCCAGTCTGCTGAGCGATCTGCACGATCTTCTCAGCCGACTCATCCAGGATAGCGTGCTCGTAAGCCTTCAGTTTAATTCTAATTCTCTGCTTAGCCATTTAGTGCTCCTAAGAGGCGAGTCCCGACCAGCAACGGCCGGGACTCGCCCACCCAATCGAGGGCTACTCGACGATCTCGGTGATAACGCCGGCGCCCACAGTTCGACCACCCTCGCGGATAGCGAAGCGCAGTCCAACTTCTAGAGCGATGTTGTCGATCAACTTCACCTTGAGATGAATATTGTCGCCAGGCATCACCATCTCGGTGCCTTCCGGCAAGAAAACCTCACCGGTGATGTCCGTGGTCCGGAAGTAGAACTGAGGACGGTAACCCTTGAAGAAGGGAGTGTGTCTTCCACCCTCGTCCTTGGACAAGATGTAGACCTCACACTGGAAAGTGGTGTGCGGCTTAATGGAACCGGGCTTAGCCAAAACCTGACCCCGGAACAAGTCTTTCCGCTCAACTCCTCGAAGAAGAACGCCCACGTTGTCGCCGGCCTGACCCTCATCAAGAATCTTGCGGAACATCTCTACGCCGGTCACAGTCACTTTGCGAGTCTTCTCGGTCAGACCGACGATCTCGACTTCCTCACCGGTCTTAACGATGCCACGCTCGACACGACCAGTGCCGACGGTACCGCGACCAGTGATGGTGAAAACGTCTTCAATAGGCATCAAGAAAGGCTTGTCCACGGGGCGAACCGGGTCAGGAATATAGGCATCGACGGCATCCATCAATTCCCAGATCTTTCCTGCCCATTCATTGTCCCTAGAGCCGTCTTCCGACTCCAGCGCCTTGAGAGCGGAGCCGGCGATAACCGGAGTGTCATCTCCAGGAAACTCGTAGCTGTCAAGAAGTTCACGAACTTCCATCTCAACGAGTTCCACCAACTCGGGGTCATCCATCATATCGATCTTGTTCAAGAAAACCACCACGTAAGGCACATTCACCTGACGCGCGAGCAAGATGTGCTCTCGGGTCTGAGGCATAGGACCATCGGTTGCCGAGACCACCAAGATCGCGCCGTCCATCTGGGCAGCCCCAGTGATCATGTTCTTGATGTAGTCCGCGTGACCAGGGCAGTCCACGTGAGCGTAGTGCCGCTTTTCCGTCTCGTACTCCACGTGAGCGATAGCGATGGTGATGCCGCGCTCCTTTTCTTCAGGAGCAGCATCGATGTCATCGACGTTCATTTTCTTTGCCTGCCCGGCCGATGCCAGGGTTGCCATAATGGCAGCCGTCAACGTGGTCTTACCGTGGTCGACGTGACCGATAGTACCGATATTCACGTGCGGTTTATTCCGTACGAATTTTTCTTTGGCCATATTTTTAGCCTCCGTTTCCTTTCTTAACGGCCACCGACGGCCGACCTTACTTTTGTTCGATCTCAGACGATCACTTTTCCGCTCACGCGGGCGATGATCTCCTCTTGAATCGATTTCGGAACGCCTTCATACTTGGCGAACTCCATCGAATAGGTACCTCGACCCTGGGTGCGCGAACGCAGCGTCGTCGAATAACCAAACATTTCTGAAAGTGGAACAAAGCCTTTCACCAACCGGGAACCGCCTGGCACGGCTTCCATTCCACTAATCTCTCCTCGTCGCCCGTTCAGATCTCCAATTACGTCCCCCAGATTGTCCTCTGGAACAACGACCTCGACTGACATCACAGGCTCCTTCAGGTAACACTCCCCCTGCCTCATAGCTTCTTTGATCGCCAAAGAACCTGCGATGCGAAAGGCCATCTCCGAAGAATCAACAGTGTGGAAGGACCCATCTACTAGGGAGACTTCCACATCCACTACGGGATAACCCGACAGAGTGCCGGCTGTCAACCCCTCCTTCACCCCAACCTCGACGGCCGGGATGTACTCCTTGGGGATAACGCCACCTACAATCCTATTGTTAAACTTGAACCCTTCTCCGGCGTCAAGGGGTCGGACTTCGATCCACACGTGACCGAATTGACCTCGCCCACCGGTCTGGCGAACAAATCGTCCTTCCACCTTAGTAGCCGTCCCGAAGGCTTCTTTGTACGCAACCTGCGGGCGCCCTACATTAGCACCTACGTTGAACTCGCGCAAGAGGCGATCGACGATGATCTCGAGATGCAATTCGCCCATTCCGGCGATCATGGTCTGCCCGGTCTCTTCATTGGTGCTGGTCACAAAGGTGGGGTCCTCATCACCGAGCTTAGCCAAGGCCAAGCCCATCTTGTCTTGATCCGCCTTTGTTTTAGGCTCGATGGCTACCGAGATCACCGGATCCGGAAACAAGATTTTCTCCAAGAGGATGGGGTGAGCGATCTCCGCCAAGGTATCACCGGTGCTCGAAGTCTTCAGCCCAACCACGGCCCCCAGCTCCCCTGCGCGAAGCTCATCCACGTCCTCGCGACGATCGGCATGCATCTTCATCAAGCGACCGATGCGCTCTTTCTTGCCCTTGGTGGTATTCTCCACAGCGACGCCCTTCTTCAGGCTTCCGCTGTAAACTCGCACAAAAGACAAGCGACCAACGAACGAATCCGTCATAATTTTGAAAACTAAAGCCGACGCCGGCTGACTCACATCGCTGACTCGTTCAAGCTCCGCTCCAGTGTGGGGATGCACCCCCTTCACCGGAGGCAAATCCGTGGGCGCAGGCAGATAGTCAACCACCCCGTCAAGCAGCGGTTGCACCCCTTTATTCTTAAAGGCTGAACCACAAAAGACCGGAACGACCTCGATAGCCAGCGTCAACTTTCGCAACCCTGCCCGGACCTGCTCCACGGACAACTCTCCGGTCTCCAGATAGACCGTCATCAACTCGTCGTCGGCTTCAGCAGCAGCCTCGACCATCTTCTCTCGCCACTCAGAAGCGCGAGCCTGATGCTCGGCAGGGATGTCCACGGTTTCGAAATCCGAACCAGAGTCGTCGCGATATACGACAGCCTTCATGGTCAACAAATCGATGACCCCAGAAAACTTCTCTTCTTCCCCAAGGGGAATCTGAACCGGCACCGCTTTAGCCCCAAGGCGCTCAACAATCTTTTCGACCACTCCGAAGAAGTTTGCTCCGGTCCGATCCATCTTGTTGACAAAAGCCACCCGAGGGACACGATAGCTGTTAGCCTGACGCCAAACGGTCTCGGACTGTGGCTGGACTCCACCCACAGCACAAAACACGAAAACACCTCCATCGAGCACCCGGAGGGAGCGCTCGACCTCGACGGTGAAATCCACGTGGCCGGGAGTATCAATAATGTTGACACAGTGATCCTTCCAGACCGCCGTCGTGACCGCCGAAGTGATGGTGATCCCCCGCTCCTTCTCCTGGATCATCCAATCCATGGTAGCATTTCCCTCATGCACCTCGCCGACTCGATGAACCACGCCGGTATAGAACAGAATTCTTTCCGTAGTGGTCGTCTTGCCGGCATCGATATGAGCAGCAATACCAATATTGCGAAACTTAGAGAGGGGGATCGAACCCGTGTCCTGAGCCACAGGGATTACTCCTTACAGACCGCTGACTACCATTTATAGTGAGCGAAAGCCTTGTTGGCCTCGGCCATGCGGTGAGTATCTTCCTTCTTCTTGACCGCAGCTCCGACACCCTGAGAAGCATCAGCCAATTCACTAGCTAGACGCTCCACCATAGTCCGCCCAGAACGATTTCGAGCACCATTGATGATCCATCGCATTGCCAGCGAGTTTCGGCGCTCGGGGCGCACCTCGACAGGCACCTGATAAGTTGCCCCACCAACCCGGCGAGCTCGAACCTCAACCAAAGGAGTCGCTTTATCCATGGCTTCGTGGAAAACCGTCAGAGGGTCTTTCCCGGTTCTCTGGGAGACCAGGTCGAGCGCACCGTACACGATACGTTCCGCCAAGCCCTTCTTGCCTCCACGCATCAGCATATTCATAAACTTCGCCAATCGAAGATTGTTGAACCTGGGATCGGGAATGATGGCCCTTTTCGGGGCTGGTCCTTTTCTCGACATACTTAACTCCTTAACCTAACAGACACTAAGACTTGGGACGCTTGGCGCCGTATTTTGAGCGACCCTGGCGACGATTCGCCACACCAGCGGTATCCAAAGTCCCTCGCACGATGTGGTATCGCACACCGGGAAGGTCCTTGACACGACCGCCACGGATCAGAACAACGGAGTGCTCCTGAAGGTTATGCCCCACACCTCCGATGTAAGCGGTCACTTCAATACCATTGGTCAACCTGACCCTGGCAACTTTTCGCAGCGCAGAGTTCGGCTTTTTCGGAGTCACGGTCTTGACTTGAGTACAGACTCCCCGCTTCTGCGGGGAACCCTTTCGGTTGCGAATGGTCTTCGATTTGAGCGAATTGTATCGAACCTGAAGTGCCGGAGCCTTGCTCTTTCGCTTCTGCACTTTCCGGCCTTTTCGCACCAACTGATTGATGGTGGGCATAAAAAAAACTCCTTGTGTCCTGCCATTGCCGTCCAGGGTCAGAGGAGCCTAATCTACGCCTTCAAGAGCACCGTTTTCGATACCAGGAGTCCGCTCCTTTCTTGATGCGTAAGGCCCAGGAACCCTGATGATATCTAGGTTTCAGGACGGCCAGCAAAAATTGCTTCCACATAATAGCACCGGCCCTATGGAGTGTCAACCCGAAAGGCCCGACCCCGCCCCGCCCCCAGGTACAACAAGGACCACAAAGCACCAGGACACACGCTCCTAGTAGCTAAAGAAGGCCTGAATCTTCTTGAGAAGTTGCTCCGAGAGTTGCTCCAAACGGTGTCCACCGCTCCGATCTGAGCCTTTTCCTCGATGGGCGCGCTCCTCGGCAGCCTCTTCTCTGGCCTTTTCAGTCCTGAGTTGCCTTTGAGCTAGAACAGTGGAAATGATTTTTTCCACATCAGGATTGGAAACGATCAAATCGCGAAGGTCTTCCTTGCTCACGGTGAGCAAGTCGGCATCGGTGATAGCATAAACGGTAGCCGACCTTGGCTCTCCGGTGAGCAAGGCCATCTCCCCGAAGTAGTTGCCCACAGCCATCTCCGAAGACAAGAAAACCTTACCGCTCGCATCCTTGATCTCGACCCCCACACGACCACTTCGAATGACATAAAAGGTGTCGCCGCTCTCTCCTTGACGACAGATCTTCTCTCCGGCGCTGAACAGTTGAAACCGAGCCCGTTGGGCCAAACTCTCGAGGGCCTCTGATCCGAGGGCTTCAAGGAAATCCACAGTAGACAAAAAGGTCTGAATCTCGGTTGATTGAACCGGATCTCCCTCCGGTGCCTGAACCAGGGTTCTAATGGGAAATGGGATCTCGAGATTATCTCGATTAAAGGCGTACCAGAGCCCAATTCGTACCCGAGAATCGATATTAAAGCGATCGGAATAGTTGTCGATCCAGTATTTGATCCGGTAGAGGATGGCCGAGTCTTCGAAATCCAGCAAATGAATCTCTGGGTTCGGTTGTTTGCGGACTGTATCCACTCCATCAAGCACCGATCTAATAGTGTCAATGACCACATTGGGAGGATGCCGATAATGCAGACCAACTCGGACGTCCCGGGCGTGTAAAGGCGTCGGCGAAGAGTGATTCTTGATGGCTTCTTTAGCCAGCATCGAGTTCGGAAGAATTATGTGGTCCCCGGTGAAGGTATAGATGCAGGTCTGCCTCCAGTCGATCTTGTCGACCCGACCGGTGATCGCTCCAATTTCAACATTGTCGCCCAAGCTATAGGGGCGAGAGAGCCGCAGGGCCAAACCGGCAAAGAAATTTCCCAAAGTTTCCTGCAAAGCAAAACCTATGGAGACAGTGATGACTGCCGAGCCAACCAAGAGGGAATCCAAATCGCGCTTGAGCACAATCCCGACGAAAGCCAAGAAAGCCCCCAGATACACCAAGCCTCGCACCAGATCTCGAAAAAAAGTCGGAATCTCAGCCCGCTTGGCAACAGGAAAATAAAAGTCGAACACTCCAGCCAAGACGGCTTCCGAAATCACCAAGAGCGCAAGCAACATCAGGCTTCCAGCCAAGACGGCCAGCCAAAACGGAGAACTGACGAGACCCGGGAACCTAAGCAGGGCGAAGTACAGGGTTGAAGTGAGCACTCCGACGTACACCCAACCCCTGAGCCTGGTTCGCAAGACCAAGGCCAGGGGGTGCTTCCACTGCACCCAGCGGAAGAGATAGGTGTAGATCAACTGCAGAAAGACAAAGAAAACCAACACTGTGCCGACAGCATAAGCGTTCGGCCCTTCAAGCAAGGGAAGCTGAAAGAGTGAGACCAGATAAACGACAACAGGGAGTGCGTAAAGGGCTACAAAGAGCACCGAGTCGGGGAGGCTTGACAGCTTCTTCAAGCCGATGCGAACCGGCTCCAAAAGAACAACGATGGCCAACAAGGCACTGGTGACGAAGATCTCCGCTGAAAGAAAGAACAGTTCGGGAAGTTGGGTGGCGACCCACCACAGCGGAACCAGGAGGAGCAGAGGTAGGCTCACCCATCTCAGGCGTTCACGAATCTCAATTCCGACCTCAGTTTTCGGCCTCCAGCCACCAAAGAGAAACCGATGGCCCACTACCATGAGCAAGAAAAGGCCCAAAGCGCCTAGGGCGGCATAAAGGTTCCGTCGCTCAAGGTCGAGCAACTCTGTTCCAAACTCAGGCGGCATTGTCTAGAGCGAGTTCTGGGGGCAACGATCCCTTCCTCTCTGAGACCCGCGGACCTCTAGGACCTCAAGAAAAAATCTCAACGCTAAGAAAAACAAGCTAGGCCTGAGCATTCAAGCCCAGGCCTAACCTGTTTTTCTTAAGTAACCCAGCCCCTACAGTGAAGAGAGGGCCTCCTGGCTCAAGTCGAGTCCCAACTCGCGAGCCGTGGACTTGACGTCGGACTCCTCGACGGCCTTAATCTCGACTTCTCGGAGGTCTCCAGTGCGGTCGAAGCTCTTGACCCTGACATCGAGACAGAGACTCTGCAGTTCCTTTATGAGCACCTTGAAGGACTCGGGAACCCCAGGCTCAAGAACGTTCTCGCCCTTGACTATGGCTTCATAAGTCTTCACTCGGCCGATGACGTCGTCAGACTTGACTGTGAGCAACTCCTGGAGAGTGTACGCGGCTCCGTAGGCCTCGAGCGCCCAGACTTCCATCTCTCCGAATCTCTGTCCACCAAATTGCGCCTTGCCGCCCAGAGGTTGCTGGGTAATCAAGGAGTAAGGACCAGTGGACCGAGCGTGGATCTTATCATCCACCAGATGGGCCAACTTCAGCACATACATATATCCGACGGTGACTCGACGGTCGTACGGCTCGCCGGTTCGACCATCGAACAGCACGGACTTATAATCTGAAGGAATGGTCCGGTAGCGTTCGACAAAATCGGCCAACTTCTTGATCTCCTCCGGAGGGGTCGTCTTAGCCTTGGTCGCCAAGACTCGAGCCAAGCGCTCCTCCAGAGTGCGGTCAGTGATGACCTCCTCGATGGCCTCGTCATTGGGAACTAGGTCTTTGGACTCCAACTCCTCGGCCAGGAACTCCTTGACCCGAGCCAAGATCTTCTTAGGGGCCTGACCAGAGACCAACTCTTCCACTTCGTTCATAGTGATGACGGCGTCCTCAAAAGAATTCAGGAAATGGAGCAAGCGCTCGACCTGATTCTCCTCGGACAACACATAGTCCATCTCTTCGGTGGTGAGATCGTACCCCTTGAGGCCTAACGAATACCGAATTCGAGCCAACTTCATGAGTTCGTCGATTTCAGACTCCTTTGCCGAATCAAATACTGGAACCTCGACCCTCATCTTCTTGCCGTCCGGACCAAGCAACATGCTGGCAGCCGCACCGAGATGCGTTTCCAGAGTTTGACCAATGTTCATTCGCGACGGTACACCTAGGGGATTCAAGACGATCTGAATAGGAGTGCCGTCCGGCATATAAGGCATATCCTCCACCGGCAAGACCATGGAGATCACGCCTTTATTTCCGTGGCGACCTGCCATTTTATCACCCTGGAGGATCTTTCGGCGCTGGGCTACATAAACCCGAACCAATTGATTCACTCCCGGACTCAGCTCTTCGGTGTCTTCTCTTGTGAACACCTTGACATCGATGATCTTGCCCTTGCCTCCGTGAGGAACCTTCAAAGAGGTATCCCGGACATCACGGGCCTTTTCACCGAAGATTGCCCGCAAGAGGCGCTCTTCCGCTGTCAGTTCCGTCTCACCCTTCGGCGTGACCTTACCAACCAGGATGTCGTCAGTATGCACCTCAGCGCCGATCCTGATGATCCCACGCTCATCCAGGTCCTTGAGGGCTTCTTCGCCCACATTCGGGATGTCGCGAGTGATCTCTTCTGCTCCGAGCTTGGTGTCTCGAGCTTCACACTCGTACTCTTCGATGTGAATCGAAGTGAAGACGTCATCTCGAACCAATTCTTCGGAGATCAGAATAGCATCTTCGTAGTTGTAACCTTCCCAAGGCATGAAAGCCACCAGAATGTTCCGACCCAGCGCCAGTTCTCCATTGACAGAACTGGCTCCATCGGCCAGTACCGTACCCTCTTCGATCCGTTGCCCAGGAACCACCGCAGGCCGCTGGTTGATGCACGTCCCAGCGTTCGAACGAATGAACTTATGCAAGTTATGAGTGATGGTGGTTCCGTCATCGGCAGCCAACTTGATTTCATCTGCCGAGGCTTCAAGGATGGTCCCACCGACCTTAGACACCAAGAGAGCACCGGAATCCTTAGCAGCACGGTACTCTGCACCAGTGCCCACGAAGGGAGCTTCGGGGATGACCAGAGGCACCGCTTGACGCTGCATGTTCGCCCCCATAAGGGCTCGGTTGGCATCGTCGTGCTCAAGGAACGGAATGAGCGCGGTGGCGATGGACACGATCTGCTTAGGCGAGACATCCATGTAGTCCACCCGGTCGCGGTTGACGATCTGAGTTTCGTGCTTGGCTCGCACCACCACTCGCTCATCCACCATACGTCCACGCTCGTCGACCTTGGTGTTGGCCTGAGCGATCACGTGTCGATCTTCTTCGTCTGCGGACAGGTAATCCAATTGGTCGGTCACTTCAACTTGAAGAGGCAAATCGTTGTGGTGCAACACCAACTCGTTCACCACGTTGCGCTCGAGAACTTCACCCTTTTTGTAGGTCTGTCCGTCGTGCTTGATCTCCCCCATGGCACGCACTATGACTCGCCGATACGGGGTCTCCATAAAGCCGAAGTGATTGACCCGAGAATAGGTCGCCAAGGCTCCGATCAGACCAATATTGGGACCTTCCGGTGTCTCGATGGGACAAATGCGGCCATAGTGGGAGTAGTGAACGTCCCGAACCTCAAAGCCCGCTCGCTCTCGCGAAAGACCCCCGGGTCCCAAGGCTGAGATCCTTCGCTTATGGGTCAATTCAGCCAAACTGTTAGTTTGATCCATAAATTGAGACAATTGGGAGGAACCGAAAAATTCCTTGATGGCAGCTACCACAGGCCGTATGTTGATCAGTGCCTGGGGGGTCACCGTCTCAAGGTCTTGGACGGTCATTCTTTCCCGAACCACCCTTTCGAGCCTCAAGAGCCCGACTCGGAATTGATTTCGGAGAAGCTCTCCCACTGCTCGAATCCTTCGATTTCCGAGATGGTCGATGTCATCTACTCGAACCGGCACAGGATAATGCTCTTCGCTGACCGGCTTGAGATAAGTGAGCCCCCGATCCTCAAACAACTCTATCCCACCTTCGGGGACTCCCTCAACAGGAGGACGCTCAAGCAACTGCTTCTTCATCAGCGCCAGAAGGTAACGAACGGTGGACACCAGATCTTCTTTATCAAGAACCTGAGGGTAGCGAATAACAGCCCCGGTCTCGGGATCTTCAATAACCCCAGGTCGGACGACCACACCCGTCATCTCACAGGTGATCAGACGTCCGATCTTGCGAGCCAACTTATAACGACCAACCTTAGCCTGATTATAGCGCTTAGGGCTAAAGAACAGGTTATTCAACAGAGCGTTGGCACTCTCCACTGAGGGAGGATCTCCAGGCCGCTGCTTACGATAGATCTCGATGAGAGCCTCTTCGGTAGAGCTGCTCGGATCTTTTTCCAGAGTCGCCTCGAGGAGCGGCTCGTGATTGAAAAGCTCACGAATCTCATCGTCGGATCCGTATCCGATAGCCCTCAACAGGACGGTGGCCGGCAACTTCCGAGCTTTATCGATGGAAACATTGATGATGTCATCGGCTGTAGTTACGAATTCTAGCCAGGCTCCCCGATTGGGAATCACAGTTGCCGAGAACGCGTTCTTACCGGTCAAGTCCATGGTGGCATCGAAATAGATGCCGGGAGAGCGCACCAACTGACTGACGATCACCCGCTCAGCCCCATTGATTACGAACGTCCCTTTTTCGGTCATGCAAGGGAAGTCACCCATGAAGATGTCTTGCTCCTTGACCTCCTTGATGTCGCCACCTTCTTTGGTGATGAGCCGAACCCGAACCTTGAGCGGCCTAGCGTAGGTCGCATCCCGATCTCGACACTCATTCACACTGTAAGTTGGCGGTTCCAGAGTGTGCTCCAGAAACTCTAGGACTAGGTTGCCGGTAAAATCCTCTACCGGGGAGATATCTTGAAAAGTCTCTTTGACTCCCTCGCGAAGAAACTCTTCATACGAAGTTCTCTGAAGATCGATCAAATAGGGAAGATCGAGAACCTTAGGTATCTTTTGAAACGAGATCCGACCTGTTTCCGGATTCACTTGACGCAGCATTGACATGGAGTACTTCCTCCTGACTCACTCTCTTAACACCTGCACGGCGTGCAATACGCCGACGGTGCTTACTAGGCAAACATATTCAATTTCGATATGGCTATCGGGCAGAAACCAGACGAGCCTTCAGAACAACAGAACAAGCAAAGTCGACAGATCAACTTCGCTTTCCTTCGTGATTTTCAAATTTTTCGATGGCCTTTCGGCTGTTGCACACGCGGATCCTCAGGTTCCCTTGAACGCAGTCCACATCATATTCACCCACTGCCGTCCTGTCAACGCCTAAATAGGCTGATCCCTATAGACAGACCAGACGGATCGTTCCACGACTCAGGATGACAACTCATCGACCCGAGCCACCAATTGGAGTGCTTGGTCTAGATCCTCCGGAGCTGCCGTTGCGATGACATCTAGAAGAGTCCTCAGCCCTCTGGTGGCACTGGAGGGAAGGCCGCGCTCGGAATCCTCATCCCACCAGTAAAAACCCGCGTGCAGTGTTCGATCGAGCTTCTGCTGCAGCTTGCTGACCGCGGCAACCGCAAGTTCAGTCAACTCCCACAGGTGACCGTGGACTGTGCTGTACCTGGTTTGCCAAGGGGCAAAGAACTCTCCTTCCCAAAACTGCTCCGGGGTGGTCCTCCAGGACCCGGGCGGAACCTCCGCCGAGCGAACAGGGTACCTTTCTAGCAACTGAGTCGGAGTGTGAAGCCGAGACCGTTGGCCCTGACTCAAACAAGCCAAAAAGGTACTCAGGACGTTGAGAGACCCTTTGCGGTGCAACCCAAAACACTCAGCATCAACGGCCAGACAAGCGTAGCCCTCTTCTCCTTTGAACCAGGCCTCCAGGCCTTCCACCGCCTCATTGGCCAAGTCTCGACCTGAACCTCCGGCTCGAGCCTTGCCCACCAGGGCCCGACTCCAAAACGAAGAGCGCAAGAGAATCTGGCATTCTCCACATTCAGGCACGTACGAGAAGGGGGGCTCATCGTTGAGGCAACTGTATGGAGTGTCATCCACAACGCACCAACTGAAGCCATTGTCCTTTAAGATGGGTAGAAGCTCAGGTCCGAAAGCCAACTCAGGCGGAAAGAACCCCCGGCTGCGCCATCCAGGAAACAGTTGACGATGATTCGAGATATTGTCGGACACTTGCCTCTCGATCACTGGACGAGGCAATAGCGGCAAAATGGGATAGTAAGCTGCAGTGGCGACGAACTCGACCCGGCCCTCTTGTAAGAGTTCCGAACACAGATCCAGACAATCGTGATAGCCTTCACTAAGCCATCGTTCAGTCAAGCCCCAGGGGATACCCAAGGCACAGGGGAGACCCAACTGCTTTATCAGCTGCAGCAAGGGGCGATGATTGGCCTCCACCAGTCGATGGAATCCCGGAGAGACTCGATCTGGCGGGGCCGCCAGACACAGCAAGAGTGAAAAGTCGACCATGTTCTGATGCTTGTTCGCCAGGGCAACCCCTTGCCCTGGTCTGCGCTTCCCTCTCCCGCTACTGGAAAGAAAAAGGACCACTTTACCCAGCTTAAAGCTATCGCCTTAGAATCTGAGGAGGGGTCCCTTATGGGCTCCAAAGTCCCGAAATGATAATCTGCCGATCTCGAGTCGGCAGTTTTGTGGTCGGGGCGAGAGGATTTGAACCTCCGACCTCTTCGTCCCGAACGAAGCACGCTACCAGGCTGCGCTACGCCCCGATGTGTGGTGCAGTATAGCCCAGGCCGAAACTCACGTCAACCGCCCCCGAGGGCGTTTAATCCCCTGGGCCTGACGAAGACCAGAGAGTTCCCTGTTCTCACAGTCTATGGG
>JBJHCR010000036.1:13439-31855 GCA_050486105.1 Vulcanimicrobiota bacterium | reverse complement strand
AAACCTTGCAGAACTTAATTTCATAGAAAGCCTCCTCGTTTCGGCCTAGCCGTGATGGTCCAAGGGAGGCTTTCCCTTTTTCTTGCTATCTCATGCCTGCGGGCTGCACCTTAAGTGGAATGCGCCCATCCCGAGCTGACTAAGGAACAGTTGTTCTCCAACAGCGGAGGGGGTGTTCTTAAAGGAACAGAAAGGCTGACTCAAACCGAGTTTCGCTACGAACTCTCCTACCTTCCCGTAGAGTCGCCTGCAGGAGATCCCATCGGAGAGGGCCTCGAGGACAATCGTCTGGTGAAGGTCGACGCTGTGGTTTGGTGGTGGAATGAGGACGCCGAAGATGCCAGAGCAGGTATGGGCCAGCTCCGGGTTCGGCTGTCGAGGATTTTTCATGAAGGTGCCGAGTTGAGATGAGGCGCTTCCAGCAAGGTGCTTCGGTCCTGGAACTGGTGGTTTGCATGGGGGTCTTTTCGGTCTTGGGAGCGATCCTATTTCTCGTTCTTTTGCAAGGTCTGCAAGGTTTACGCACCATGAATTCCCAGAGAGACACTGAACTGCGCTTGAATAATTCCCATTTTTGGTTGCGCAGGGATCTCGAGCAAACCTCGCCGGAGGCGGTGAATCATAAGAGGATTTCTCACCTACCCGGGAACGGCGACGCCCTGTGGTTTCTCACCGCCGAAGACCCTCTCGAAGCCAACCCCGAACTCCGTTATCGGTACAATTTGGAGACCTTTGAGCCCGAATGGCAACGGACCGTCTTGTACTACCTCATTCGTCCTTCAAATTACCAGGCGGTGTCCGGGGGATTGATTCCCGGAGTGGATCCCGACCCTCGCCAAGACTATTTTGCTCCCCACAAATTTCTGATCCGCAAGGTCATCGATCGCCCAGGTGATCCCGAAGAATTGATGACTCCTGGAGAAGTGGACGTTTACCTGACCGCACCGGCAGACCACCGCCTAGCGGGTCTCTCTGGGGAGTCCGGAGTGGTGGATGTGCGCCTCATTGCCGACGGCATGCTGTCCTTCGAAGTGGAAAGAGATGGCGCTATGCTCGAGATCGCCACCCGGGCCTTGCGGATCGAAGAGGCGAATAGAAGGATCGGCGATTTAGGGAATCGTTCGTTACGGGATGAACCGTTGACAGTTATGAGATTAGCCAGATACTGGCTGCAGAATAGGGTCTTTTGAGCTATGATTAGGAGTGAGATGAGAGCACAACAAGGCGCAGCCCTCTTTACAACTTTGGTCATGACGGTTCTCACGGTGATGATCGTGGGGGCCGCCTTATTGCTCCTTTCAGGGGGCAGTCTGATGCGCGGCAGCGTGGAAGCCGAGCAGGAGGCTCTGGCCGCGGCTCAGGCAGGAGCCGAGTATGCTAGGTCGCGCTTGCAGGCCGATCCCAGTTGGAGAGGGGACGCCAACGAGGTTACCGTAGATCAGGCCGGTTCGCTTTGGATCCGCGAGGATCAGGGGAATGTCGTGGGTTTGCTTTGGGGGGCTCAAGGTCCCCCGAGCATGTTTCGGCTCCGTTTCAATCATCAGAATGGGGCCAGCAGCCCAGACGACGGTTTAGGGGGAGATCCCAGCGCACCGATGTTTGTTCCCAGCCAGTATGTTTCTCTCAACAGTCTCAATAGCGAAACCTCCACCCCCGTCTACCGAGCCAATCAGGCCGGAGGGACGTTCCCGGTCACCGATTCCACCTCGACTCCGTTCTCCATTCCTCGATACTCGGCAGCGTTGTATGTGGAGGGACTGGCCGGAGACGGGATGGCCGGGATCGACCAGGGCAACCTTCAAGAAGTGAGTGATCGGTCGGGAGTCACCCGTCGAACGGTGGAGGTCATCCTTTCGAGAGAACTGTCTCAGTTGGGTGACTCTGTTCTCTATGGAGCAGACGAAATAGATTTCAACATTAACAATAAACTCATCATAAGTAGCGAAGACGACCGGGTACCCCCTAGGATCCGGACGTTGCAAAACGTGAGCCTCATAGGAGGCAGCGACCCGCTGGAGATGGACAATGGGGAAGTTTACGTCAGTCCAGGGTACGGAAGTTTTACCGTCAACGGCATTGAGTCCACGGATCCGGCTGCAACCCAGAAAGATTCTTCGGCCAACTTTCTTCGCCTCGGTTGGGACCAAGTAGACAAGGCTGACTCCAGTGGGGCCTCAATCCCGGCCGGGACTTATGTCTGGAGAGATTTGCCCCCACGCTTAGATTATTATGCTGTGGACTACGATCCTCTGAATCCTCCCTCGGGGGCACCGGCAGCTACCTTCTTGACCGGTGGGGACCTAGATGGCGGCAGCGGAGCGGTGCAATTGAATCCGCTGACCATGCGGATGACCATCAATAGAAATGTGTATGTTTCGCCGAGCGGCTCGGCTCAGGGTTTTGCCATCGTTCCCGAAGACGGACTGCTGGCTGCCACCGGATTGCGTCCGGTGAGCGAACTGATACCGCTCAGTCCGACCGACCCCGCTCCAATCTTGACTGCTCAAGGGAGTGTACAGGTGGAAGGCACGTTCTTAGGTCAGGGGGCGGTGACTAGCGAAGGTGATATTCGCTTTCAAGGGAGCAGTGTCTTCGAAGCCGACCCCGACATGAAAGTCGCCATCTACTCCAAAGGCGATATCGTCCTCGAACAGGTGCCGTTGGAAGTTCAATCCGCCTACAGTGGCGGTGGCGGTGGCGGTGGAGGCGGCGATGACGAAGACGAAGGCTACGATGACGAAGACGGAGGTGGTGGTGGGGGTGATAGCCCTGGACCGCCCGATTGGTTGTTCGGCGGCGGCTCTTCTCCTTTCGGGTCGCTCTCACCAGGGGATGTGGCTTTTGCCGGGGTCCTGTACGCTCAAGGGAATTTCATGGCTACTCTCGACGAGAGTCTCTACCTAAGAGGTGCTTTAGTCGCCTATGGGGGCGCACCTGAGGACGGTCAAGCTCCCGGGGAAAACGCGGGTGCCGGGGCGGTGAACGTCGCCGCTAGTAATGCTCAACTGGTTTATGATTCCGAGTACCTTCTTAGTCTTATGGACACGACTGCTCCCACACGGCTTGAGGTCCGAAGCTGGAGAAAGCTCTAAAAACTCTAGAGAGGACGTCACTATTTCTCGTTTTAGGCAGGTGGAGCAGTGGCTTTTCGCTCCGAAAGACCCTCTGGCTCTCCAACTCTTCCGGATCATTTTTGGAACGACAGTGGCCTACTATTTCGTGGAAAAGTGGTCTTCAGGAGTACTAGAGGCTAGATTCTTAGAGGCCCAGTTCTTTTTTGTCCATTTTTCCTGGTTGAAGCCTCTTTCCGACGCCGGCTTTCGATGTCTTTTTCTTGCTCTCATCCTGGCCGGAATCACCTTGGGAGCCGGCATATGGTCTCGCTTTTCGGCTCTGGTGGTCTTCCTTGGCTTTTCCTACGTTTGGCTTTTAGAGAAGGCGCACTACAATAATCACTACTACTTTATCTCCTTGGTGGCTCTGCTGTTTTTGGTGACAGGCGTGACGAATGAACGTAAGGAGGTACCCTTTTGGAAACTGGGAATCTTTCGATTTCAAGTCCTGGTGGTCTATCTCTTTGCCGGGGTAGCAAAAATGCACGCGGACTGGTTCGGTGCTGTACCTATTTCTGTCTGGTTTGGCAGTCGTGCCAGAAGATGGGACCTCTCTTGGTTCGAAAGTGAACCGGTGGTTTTCTTGGCCAGCCACGGGGCTATGTACCTGGATTTGTTCGCTCCTGTTTTCCTCTTGTGGCCTCCAGGTCGGTGGGTCTATGTCCCTCTCCTGATAGGGTTTCATTTGGCCAACAGCATTCTCTTTTCTATAGGAGTCTTCCCATATCTCATGTTGGGAACGCTGGTGCTGTTTGTGAACCTCGGTCCCCTGCAGCGTCGCTTGAATCCACCCAAGGCGGTATCTCTACCGGCAGAGCGCCAGGTAGTACTGGTTTGCCTGTTCCTTGTTCTGTACAGTTCATTTCAAATTTTGTTTCCATTGCGACATTACTTTGTGCCCGGAGATGCCAATTGGACCAGCGAATCTCACTGGTTCGCCTGGAGAATGATGCTCAGGAGTCGATCGACCTACGGATGTCAATTTTATCTGGAGCGGCCGGGTGAGGGTCGAATTCGGCTTCTAGATGCTGGCTCTGACCTCAGTTCTAAACAATACAAAGATATGGTCAAAACCCCCCATATGCTGGCTCAATACGCCCAACACCTGGCGAAGGTGCACGAGGGCACGATATACGTGCGAAACCATGTCTCCATGAATCAACGTCCTGCCCAGACTTTGGTCGACCCCAAGGTAGGGTTCACTGCGGCAGGACCCACCCACCCCAACTACATTCTGCCTTTGGGTCTACGAATTCAGCCATTGGAGATCCCCGCTTGGGTGGTTCGCTGGCATGGGAGTGTTTTTTTGCTTCTCGGATCCTTGGCCTGGGCCTCGTCTCGAAGTCCCGCAAGACTATTCCTGCTTATTTCGTTTGCTCCGGCATTTCTATTCTTGAACGTGACTTGGCTTTGGCTTGGACTCCTAACGGTCTTTGGCTTAGTGGTCTTCGATGGCCTTCAAAAACGCTTTCTCAGCCAACTCTTCTGGGGGGCGGCTTTGGTGCCTATAGGGATAGCCCTGGTCCTGCTCACCGGAGCGGATTTTTCGGTCATGAGATAGGCGCGCTCGGGAGCGGCACCTTATTACTAACCCGACAGGGGTTTTGTAGGGGCGCCCGAAGGGCGAGGCCCCAATGACCAGACTGTTTCAGGACGATACTCAAACGAGTCTAGAGCCGCCATTCCCCGAATGGGGCACCAAGGCCATTGCGGTGTCCGATCACTGGCTGGCTTCTCGGGCCGCTTCTCAGGTGATGCAACAGGGGGGCAACGCCGTCGATGCTGCAGTGACCCTTTCTCTCACTCTAGGGGTGGTTTGTCCGCACTACACAGGACTGGGAGGCGGGGGTTTTGCACTGGTGTATTTGCCAGGGATGGACCGCCCCAGATCTTTTGATTTTCGAGAGTGCGCCCCTCGAGGTTCCCATCCCGAGATGTTCGGGGACGAAGAACTCACCTCCGTTCGCGGGGGGCTGGCCCCAGGGATACCGGGTTCCGTTGCGGGTCTGGCCCGCTTGCTGGAAGAGTTTGGCACCATTTCCTGGCAGCGTGCCTTGGAGCCCGGGATCGAGCTAGCAGAGCGGGGATTTCAAGCTTACCCCAACCTGCGTCGAGTGTTGACCGCCCGTCGCGATGAATTATTGAAGTTTCCTACCGCGGCCCAGGCCCTGCTCACCCAAGACGGAGAGGTGCCGTCGCCTGGGCGACGGCTGACTTTCCCCACCCTGGCCCGCACCTACCGCCGACTGTCAGAATTTGGTCCTGAAGAGTTCTATCTGGGGGAGACGGCCGAGAAGATCGTGGCTGGAGTGAGGAATTCCGGGGGGATCTTCACCATGGAGGATATGGCGGCGTACAAAGTGGTGGAACGACAGCCTTTGAGTCAGTCCTATCGAGGGGTGGATGTGTACACCATTGGGCCACCTTCCGGCGGCGGCATCCAGGTTCTCCAGATGCTGAAAATGTTGGAGCCTTTCGTGCTAGGTTCTGAGGATTTCGGAACCGCCCGCTGCTATCATCTCCAGGCCGAAGCCATGCGACTCTCCTTTGCTGACCGTTCCAGTTGGGTCGCTGATCCTGATTTCTTTCCGGTGCCGGCTTTGCAGATGCTCGATACCCTAAGACTCGAGGAACTCCACCGGAGCATCGATCCCGATCGGGCCACCGAATTGGTGGAGACTCCCCCTCTGCAGGGCCTGGAGACTCCAGCCGGAGTGAACCATCCTGGGGTGGGGGGGACTGCGGCCTACCTCACGGCCGACCCCAGCGGGGGCTTCGTGGCGGCTACGGAGTCCATCAATCTCTGGCTCGGCTCCATGCTCATGCCGCCGGAAACTGGCCTTCTGATGAACAACGTCATGGACGATTTCAGCAGAAGCCCGGGAACGCCCGACGCTTTCGGCCTAGTGTCCTCTCGGGTCAACCAAGTCGAGCCGGGCAAGCGTCCGGCTTCCAGCGCGGCTCCTACGATTTTTGTCCAAGATGGAATGCCGGTGGCCAGTTTGGCTTCAGCCGGTGGGCCCAGGATCGCCACCACAGTTTTTCAGATGGCCGTGGGGCTTTTCGAGCACAGCCTGAATATCAAGCAGTGCTTGGATGCTCCCCGGATCCATCATCAGTGGCTCCCCGATGAGCTCTCGGTGGAGCGGATGCTGTCTCCTGAGGTCCGTCGTCGCTTGGAAGACATGGGCCATAAGGTTGTTGAGGGAAGTATGCGCAGCCACGCCGTGGGGTTGGTGAAGGACGCAGAGAGCGGCACTTATGTGGGGGAAGCCGACTATCGGGCCGGGGGTGCGGCCTGGGGATGGAACGGAGAAGAGCAGGAGGAATGATCGCCGCTTGGAAAAAGTTTCTCCTCGAGGTTGACTCGGGCCGCGAGGCTCGCTAACATAGGCACGATTCAAGTAGCGTTGGGGTATAGCCAAGCGGTAAGGCAGGGGCCTTTGGAGCCTCCATCCCTGGTTCGAATCCAGGTACCCCAGACAGTTAGAATAAAAAGAGAGGGTCTCGAGACCCTCTCTTTTTTATGGGCTTTGGGGCTTCCTAGATGAGGACCGGAACAGCCTGATCGGTGAGAGCTTCTCTCTCTTCGGAGGTCATGAATTCTGGCTCCAAGCGATCCTTTTCAAAAACGTAGCTTCTCAGGGGGTCGTAATCGGAATGTTGGTCCACCAGATCTAGAATGTGGACAAATTCCCGCAGAAAGAGTCTGGGAACCACTTCCACCCGGCCGCCGAAGCCCGCGGTCATGGAATCCACTAGGGCCTTGATGAAGGCGTCGGGCACCTTGGTTTCCAGCAGTTCGGGGTGTTGGGAAGGGTACAAGGAGCGAATCTTTTGGGCTACCATGAAAAGGCGATCCGAGTCCAAAGTGGGCAGCACGATCTGCGGCTGTCGAAGGTTGATGGGCTCGTCAGAGTGCCCCGTCATTCGGATTCTTTCGTTGAGGGGCTGCAGCGAAGGCACTCCTTGAGGCCCTTCGAAGAAGTCCGGGGTGCCGGTGAGCACCAGGTGGAGCCCGGGGAGTTCATTGTTTTCGATGGCATCGATGAGTTGGCGCAGCATTTCCAGAGACTTCAGCCGCTCCGGGCGACGCAGACGCAAGACCGTTTCCACCTCGTCGAGAACCAGAAACAGTCCGGAGTAGCCCGAGCCTTCCATCAGTTCCAACCAACCCCTTAAGAAGGGCATAACGTCCCAGTTTTCCACTCGACCGGTGACATCGGCCAACTTCTTCACATCAAAGCCGACCTTATGATCGCCCGACATCCAGTCCAAAAGGCCCCGGGCGTCGGAAAAACGATTCTCAAACTTCGCTTTATGGTAGGCTTTCAGGCAAACGGCCAGTCTGCCGGCTCTCTCGCCCACCCGCACTAAGTTGGTCTCGACCTTTTTGGCCACGGCGTCAGGGAAGCCTGGGTCGTCCTCTTCTAGGCCGTCGATTTCCACCACCTGGTCTTCCAACCGATAAAGCCATCGATCCACCAGGGTCTGCAGAGAACCTCCCTTGCGATCGGTGAGAGAGAGGTTTCCGCACATTTTTCGATAGACAGCGGCTAAGCGGTAAAGGGGAGTGTCGGTTCCCGAGATCACCACTTTGCTCACCAGAAAGTTGGACTCCAAAGCTTCGGCCGCAGCCAGGGAACTCAGGAAGGTCTTACCCGAGCCGTATCCACCTCGAATGAACTTGAAGGCCGAACGGCCCGAGGAGACCCATTGCCGCTGCTCTCTCAAGACCTCCATTTGTTGGTCTAAGCCCACGGCAAAGTGCTCTAGTCCTTCGGATGGCACGGTTCCGGCCCGCAGCGCGTTGATGATCCCAGTGGCCACCGCGCGGTCGATGGTTTTCAGCATACATTTCTCCCTTGATTGGCTATTTCATGCGGGCGATGGCCCGGTTCAAGTTTTTGGCGCGAGAGGTCCAAGCGCAGTGCGTAAACGTTTCCTTCGGGACCGTCACCGTCGTGTCGAATCAGCGGCAGACCAGCGCGGCTCAGGCGGTCGATGAGGTTCTCCATGGCTCCTCCCACCCGTCGGCTTTCTGCGGCCTTGCCGAGAGCCGCTTCCGAGAGCCGGCCGTGGCGCATGAGGGCTTCTAAGAGCTTTTTTTCCACCTTCTTGGGCTGGAACGGAAGATGGAGTTCTTGGCCGCTCTCGGTGCACAAGGTGACCCCTTCCGGCATAGGGGCGATAGCCTGCTCGAAACCGCACTGGGAGGAGGCTTGCCTGGCTTTGGCCGTTTCCAGGACGGTTTGCTCTTCCTGGTTGTCTCGGCTCTCATTGTCGGCCCACAGGGGGCGACTTTCCGCAGCAGCAAAGAATCCATAGCGCCCGTTCTGGAGGAACTGATTGCCGATCAGCTCGCTAGCGGCCTTGCTGTGCAAGAGCACCCCGTCTCGACTGTTTTCTCGCACCTGGCTCTGAGACAGGGTGAGTCGAGCAAAATCTCCCACGGCGATCCCATGCAGCCCATTGCTCTTCAGGTCGCAGGAATCTAGTCGCCCTTGACTCTTCCCCAACAACAGAAGCCCGCCTCTGCTGTTGCTCTGGAAAGTGCCGTTTTGAGCCGTCAACTGATGACTCTCGATGACCTGGGCTCCGTAGCCTTGGTTGCCCAGCAGTTGGGTGTCTTCAAGGTGAGTTCGTCCCTGGCCGAAGAGGGCCAAGCCCGAAGATAGGTTGCTCTCCAGGCAGCAGTCGAGCAAACCGAGCCGGCCCTCTCCGCCGCATTGGGCTCCGTTGAGTCCATTGGAAGTTCCCTGGTACTGCTCGGCTTGCACTCTGGCTAGGGCAAACACCGCTAGCCCCGAGCCCCGGTTCTCAGAACTCAGCAGGCGATCCAACTTGGCGCTGGAGGAGTCGCGGAATTGGAAGCCGTGACTGCCGTTTCCTTCGGACTGCCCTTCTCGCATTAAGGCCTGACTTTCATCTCCGAGATCGAGTCCGCAAAGTTCGTTTTCGGTGAAACGATCGACGGTGGACACCAAAGTGCTTTGCTCCACCAGCGAGAGGCCATGCTGACCATTCTTGGCAAAGGTGTTGGCACAGCTGATCAACTCGGCTTTTTGGCTGAGATGAACACCGTGCTCCCCGTTTCTCTCAATTCGACATTCGTGGAGATGGGTACGCGATCGTTCGCCCAAGTGCAACCCCGTCCATCCGCTGTCGCTGAATCGGCAATGCTCCGCCCTCAGCGCACTGGAGCCGAGCAACCGCACGGCATCGGTGGTAGCCGTTTCCAAGTGGCATCGACGAAGATCGGCCGAACTGGTGCTCTCGAGTTGAAGATGGCTATCATTATCCTGGAACCGACATTGCGTGAAGTCCAGCCTGGAGCGACCCTTGGCCCGAATGGCTACCACCTTAGAGTCCTCATTGCTGAAACCCTCGAAAGTGCAATCCTCAAAGAATATTTGGGCATTTTCCACCTGAACCGGGCTCCCCTCCGATTCTCTTTGGGCTTCAAAACGGACTCCTCGGAAGACGAAAGGACCGATCCCTTCAAACCGCAGCGATCCCCCAACAAAGGCGATGACCGCCGTACTGTCGCCGGTAACGAGCAAGGAACGGTTAACCACCAACGGTTGCTCCAGGAGGAGTGTTCCCCTGAGTTGGGCTTCGCTTTTCGAGGGGTTGCTGAAGAGATCAGCTGCTGTCATACCCCATCTTTTTTGAATAAATTTAAAAACTCCTGCGATTCCCGTTCAATATTTATGGCCGGAAGTGGAGAGGATCGAGGAGCAGGAGGCTTTGGAGCGAACCGCAGGCCATAATGGACACGGATGACAAAGACGACGATTTCGAGGAGTTGCATCGTCGAAGCCTCAGGGTCATCGAATGGCCTCTGGTGCAGGCTCGGCTGCTGGCATGCTGTCAGTGGGCCGGCGGCAGGGAGGTTCTCGAGAGCCTGCAGCCGTTGAGCGATATGGAGGAACTCGAGCTCCGGCAGGCTCGGATCAGAGAGGCTCTCGAGATCGAATGCCAGGGTCTGGGTCGCTCTCTGGGCGGGCTGGACGATCCTAGGGAGGCTTTGGAGGCGGCTCTGAGAGGGCGGGTCTTGGACCCCGAGCAATTGCTTACAGTAGAGCGACTCTGCGCCATCTCGCGCGAAGTCTGGGAGAAGTTTAAGGGGACCCAAAAGGTCTGGCCTCTGACCTCGGAGCTCTTGCTTGGGGTGCACTCTTTCTCTCGTCTGGAGCAACGCCTCAGGCGCTCGCTGTCCCGAGATGGGAGGGTGAGCGACGAAGCCAGTATGGCGCTTCGGCGGATCCGTGATGAGCTTCGCCAAGCCGAGGAGCGCCTCACTCGGTCCTTGAACGCTCTTTTGCGCCACCCGGAGTTGAGCAAGACCTTCCAGGAGCCGATCATCACCCAAAGGAATGGGCGCTTTGTTATTCCGGTGAAGTCGGAATACCGGGGTCGCTTTCCGGGCTTGGTAATAGACCAGTCTTCCAGTGGAGCCACCGTCTTCATGGAGCCCTATCTGGCTGTGAGCCTAGGCAACGAGCTTCGGCAAAAGCAGATGGCCGAAGAGCGAGAGATCCATCGGATCCTGGTGGAGCTGAGTGCTAAGGTCGGTGAGGACGGCTTGCGGCTCGAGCGGGCGGCTCGAAGCTTGGCCCTCTTGGACGGGTATTTGGCAGTGGCTCGCTACGCCTTGGCCCAAAGGGCGTTTCTGCCCAAAGTGGGAGAAGATCTGCCTCTGGTGTTGCGCAAGGCTCACCACCCCTTGATCGACGAGGGTTCAGTCCCCATCGACTTGGAACTCTCCGGAGAGCATCGAACCTTAGTGGTCACCGGTCCGAACACCGGGGGAAAGACGGTGGCCCTGAAGATCGTCGGGCTTTTGACTTTGATGGGCAGTTGTGGATTTCCCATCCCGGCCTCGGAAGAGTCCACTCTGCCTCTGCTTCCCAAGATCCTGGCCGACATCGGAGATGAGCAGAGCCTGAGCCAATCGCTGTCCACCTTTTCGGCCCATTTGGTGCATATCTTGGCGATCTTGGAGCAGGCCGACCATCGCTCTTTGATCCTCTTAGACGAACTCGGGGCGGGAACCGACCCCAGTGAGGGTGGAGCTCTGGGCATGACCTTGCTGAATGCCCTGCACGCCAAAGGGGCGCGCACTCTGGCCAGCACCCATCTTTCGGCTTTGAAGACCCACGCCAAAGCGACCCCGGGCTTTCAGAACGCGGCGGTGGAGTTTGACACTCAGACTTTGAGGCCAACCTACCGCATCCTCATGGGCATTCCAGGTCGCTCCAATGCCCTGGCCATCGCCTCCCAGTTGGGTTTGCCCGATGAGTTGGTTCGGGAGGCTCGAAGTTACCTCGGTGGGGGGCAACGAGAGATGGAGGAACTCCTCGACGACCTCGAACTCGAACGCGATGCGGCCCGTCGCTCTGAGGAACGATTGGAGAGCGAGCGCAGCAGCTTAGCCGAAGAGCGGGCCCGGTTTGAAGAGCTAGCCCGAAAGCTTGAGGAAAGAAAGGCCGATGAGATTGAGAAGGCCCGAACCGAGGCATCGGAGCTTCTGGCGCAAACCCAGGAGAAGACGCGCGCTCTGCTGAGAGAGTTCCAACAGGAATTGAAGGTGGTGGCCGAGGAGCGCAAAGAGGCCCTCCTGCAGGCGCGTCGCCTGGCCCGGTCCTGGGCCGAGCGGGTCCGAGGTCACGATTCCGAGCGTTCAAATCTGGATCGCTATGCCTCCACCCCGGTCTCTGAGGCCGAGATAGCTTTCGACAGCCTAGGTCATCGAGCTCGGGCCGTGTCTCGCACGCTGGAGGCCGAGCTCGACGAATTGAGGGAGAATTTGCCCAGGCCAGCCCCGGTTCCGGGCAAGAACAGTTCTCGAGGGAGCGCGAGTCCCGAGGGTCCCGCGGCTCCTGGGGTGGTTCAGGGGCCCCGAGAGTTGGCTCCAGGAACCAGAATTTTCGCTCCCAAGCTCGGTCAAGAAGGGGAAGTCGTAGAGCAGAAGGGCCAACGAGTGGACGTTCGCCTGGGCATCCTGAAGATGAGTCTGGAGCGCGATGAGGTGGAGGTCCTGGCCAACCAGGACAGACCCGCCCCCAGCAAACGCGAACGTGGAGAACGACGCCCCGAGGCCGACGTGGCGAGTTTTGAGAATCGCTTGAATGTGCGGGGTCAAACGGTGGATTTGGCTCTGTTGGAGGTGGATCGATTCCTGGACCGGGCTTTTCTGGCCCAGGTGGGATCGGTCACCATCCTGCACGGAAAAGGCTCAGGCACTCTTCGCAAGGCTATCCAGGCTCATCTCAAGCAAAATCGGCTGGTGGCAGGAATTCGAGATGGAGCGCCCGGTGAAGGAGGTTGGGGGGTCACGGTCGTGAAGATGGTCCAATGACTTCAGGCTGCCGACTTATCATCGCCTTTTTTCCGGACCACAAAGTTGCCATCAACCAGGCGGAGGTGCTGGGTTTGCTCCGAACCCATCCTCTATCTGTGGAGCGGGTCGAAGAAACGGAGAAGGGCGTTCTGGTCTTTGCCAGTTCCACTCACTGCGACAGCTTGGACCTGACAAAGCTCCGAGAAACTCTGCTGGCAGAAAGCCGGAATCTCGGTTATCGGCTGCGCCTCCAACGCGAGGACCTCTTTAGGGCCATGCACTCGGTGACTCAGGGGTTTTAGGGCGTTCACCCTAATTCGACAAACTCTGCAGTGGAGCGGGGATTCGTCCGCCTCGGGCGATAAAGGCCGAGCAGGAGTCTGGGGTGACGGCGATGACCGGTCCGGAACCTAGCAGCCCGCCGTAGTCCACCCACTCCCCGGGGCCTTTGCCGGGAACCGGGATGATCCGGACCGCCGTGGTCTTATTGTTGATCATCCCAATGGCCATTTCGTCGGCGATGATGCCCGCCAGGATGTCCGGGCTGGTGTCGCCGGGAACGCAGACCATATCCAGTCCGACGGAGCATACCGAAGTCATAGCTTCAAGCTTGGCCAGACTCAGTGCCCCTTCGGCCACCGCCTGGGCCATGGCTCCGTCTTCGGTGACCGGGATGAAAGCGCCCGAAAGCCCCCCTACCCGTGATGAGGCCATGGCCCCACCCTTCTTGACGGCATCGTTGAGCATAGCCAGGGCCGCGGTGCTGCCGTGGGCCCCGCAGCGCGCCAGGCCCATAGCTTGGAGAACCTCGGCGATGGAGTCACCCCGGGCCGGAGTGGGAGCCAGGGAAAGGTCCACGATTCCGAAGGGCACGCCCAGGCGTTTAGAGACCTCTCGTCCGGCGAGTTCTCCGGCTCGGGTGATCTTGAAGGCGGTTTGCTTGATGGCTTCGGCTAGCTCGTGGAGAGGAGCGTTGGGCATCTTGGAGATCACCGAGCGCACCACTCCAGGACCGCTGACCCCCACGTTGATGGCCACCTCGGGTTCACCGGGCCCGCAGAGCGCCCCGGCCACAAAAGGGTTATCTTCGGGTTGATTGCAGAAAATGACTAAACGTCCGCAGTCCAAGCCATCACGCTCGGGATGGCGATGGGCCGTCCGGGAGATGGCTTTGGCCACCAGAGCCACCGCATCCATATTGATCCCGGCCTTGGTTGAGGCCACCGAGATGGAGGAACAGATGCGCTCGGTGGATCCCAGGGCTTCCGGCAAGCCTTCGATCAGCACTTGGTCGGAAACGCACATTCCCTTATGCACCGGAGCCGAATAGCCGCCGAGAAAATCCACTCCAAGTTCCTGGGCCACCCGATCGAGTGCTAGGGCCATGGGAAGGTAGCTTTCGGCCCGAGTTGCCGCCATCAGTCGACTGACGGGTGAAACCGAGATTCGTTTATTGACGATGGGAATCCCCAGGTCTTTGGAGACGGACTCTACCGTAGGAACCAGATGTTGGGCGCTGCGCAGCAGCTTTTCCACCGTCCTAGAGACCGTTCGCTCGACGGTTTCTGCAGCACAGTCGTGCAATTGAACGGCCAGCGTTGTGGTGCGAATGTCGAGGTGCAACTCCTCGATCATCTCTAAGGTTTCTAGGACTTCTTGGGCGGTGACCATGGCGGCCGGTTCTCCTTTTGTTGGATGGTGTCCTACTCCAGGAATCGGCGGCTTTTTCATAAAGCCACAAGCATGCAGTATTGGCTATTGAAGAGCGAACCAGATGTTTATTCCTTACAGGATCTCAAAACCGCCGAGACGGATTGCTGGGATGGGGTGAGAAACTATCAGGCCAGAAACAATCTCACGGCTATGAAAGTGGGAGACCTCGGTCTTTTTTATCACAGCAGGTCGTCTCCGCCCGGGGTAGTGGGAGTCTGTCGAGTGGCGAGAACGGCTTATCCCGACCCCACCGCATTCGACTCCTCCGAAAAGTATTACGACCCCAAGTCGAAGCCCGAGGAGCCTCGGTGGTTCTGCGTTGATGTGAGCTATGTCGAGAGCTTCCCCAGGCAGGTTTCTCTTAAGGACATCAAGGAGGTCCCGGAATTGGAAAACATGGTATTGGTGAAGAACTCTCGACTCTCCGTTCAGCCGGTCACCAAGGCGGAATTCCGCCGAGTTTGCAAGATGGGTGGTCTGAGAGTCGCTCCCAAATAGCGGGACCAACCGAACACCCTGGCCTGTTGCTTGGGTGACTCACGGAAGGTTTCCCAAAAAAGAGGAGGCCGTCTTTCGACGGCCTCGGGTTGGGGTTATGAGGTTGGGTTTGTTGGGAAGTTAGGTCATTAGCTTCCTATTTCTATTATACGGAAATGTATCAGAAAAGTTTCTTATACTTTGAGGTATTCTTGGGGCATACCAGGGTATGGGATGAGGGCACTGTAGTCTAGATTTTTCGGGCTTTAAGGCGAATTGACTCCGAAAGAGCACCATTGGCACTTTTTTTGAGCGTACCGAACTCACACCCAACTGGTGGGATAGGAATCGTCTTCGAAGTCGAGGGCGGCTTTAGAGACCTTTAGAGGACGGAAAGTGTCCACCATGACGGCCAATTCTTCGGTTTTGACTTTCCCAATGGAAGCTTCTGTGGCTCCCGGTTGAGGGCCGTGAGGCAATCCTGAAGGGTGGAGGGTCCAGTCGTATTTGTCGACCCCTCGGCGACTCATGAAATCCCCGTCCACGTAGTACAGCACTTCATCTGAGTTCACGTTGCTATGATTGTAGGGGGCGGGGATGGCCAAGGGGTGATAGTCGTACAGTCTCGGGCAAAAGCTGCAGACCACGAAGTTGTGAGCGTCGAAAGTCTGGTGCACCGGCGGGGGCTGGTGCACTCTGCCGGTGATGGGTTCGAAGTCTTCGATGTTGAAAGTCCAAGGGTAGAGGCAGCCATCCCAGCCAATGACGTCGAACGGGTGATGGGTCATCACATGCAAATGAACGGCATCTCTCACCTTGACGTGAACCGGAAACTCCCCCTCTTCTATGGTTGGAGCCACATAGTCAGGAGTGCTGATGTCCCGTTCGCAGTAGGGCGAATGCTCTAAGAGTTGTCCGTACCTGTTGCGATATCTTTTTGGTGGCTCGATTTGGGATGGAGCTTCGATGACGAAAAAACGGGCCTCTGGGCTTTCGAGCTCCATGGACCAAGTGACTCCGTACGGGATCACGATGTAGTCTCCGGGTCGAAACGGAAGTCTGCCAAACTGGCTTCTCAGGACTCCCTGACCTTCGTGACAGAACCAGCACTCGTAGGCTTGGCCGTTGCGAAAAAAGACCTTGCTCGAGCAGGTTGGGCGAGAGATCGCCAAAGTCACGTCGTCATTGCCGAGGAGAACCCTTCTACTTTCGTTGGGGTCACCACCCAACGGAATATCTTTAGTTTTGAACTGTCGCCCTCGGACGGGTCCATAGTCGACCCATTCCGGTTTCTCGGTGCTCACCAGGTCAAAATGTTTGACTCGAGTGGGGGGGAAATGATGGTAGAGCAGTGACTGGATCCCGGAGAACCCTTCCATTCCCATGACCTCTTCGGTGTACAACTCGCCGTCAGGACGGCGGAATTGAGTGTGGCGTTTGTGGGGCAGCTGCCCCGATTTGACATAGAATGGCATGTTAAAACCTCCGTTAATCTTGCGTTTCTCGACCACGGTGCGAACTTCCCTCTGTCGCAAAGTTCACAACTTTCATGGGATTTTAAGGCTCCCCATGGTATACTCGGGTGAAATTATTATTGGAGATTTCTCATGAATGTAACCCCTAAGTCCGGAAGCCCGGTGACAAAGACTCAATCTCAGGTAACCGTCGACAAAACCGCAAACGATCTCGCCAAGAAACTCAAGGAGCAGGGCGAGGCTGAGGAGCAGCGCGGACAGCAGCTGCAGAAAGACGGTGTGGTGTTGCAGGAGCAAGGAGCCGCCGATCTCGAGCAGGCCCGTCAGCTCAAAGAATTGGGAAGCAAGTTGAAAACCGAAGGGTCGCAACAGATCGAGCAAGGTCGAGAGCAGCGACAGCAGGGTGAGACCCAGATCGCCGGTGGCTTGGAAGCCGAGTCTGAGGCTCGAGAGCAAGAAGGCGCCGGCTCGGCAAAGTTCTCCGAGGGTCTAGATCAGGGCAAAGCCGCCCGGGAATCTTCCGATGAGCATCGAGCCAACCTTGAAACCGGCCTCAAGACCGAGACCGAAGCCCACCAAGTCGAGGGTGAACACCTGAATTCTTACGCTGGAGCACTCGGTACTGCAGCGGTGGTCAGAGTTGGTTCCGAGCTGGTGCAGGCCGGACTGGGTGATGAGTTCGCGATTGAGCGGGAGGCTTTCGGGGCTGCAGAACAGGCAACCTCAGAGTTTAAGCAAGGCCTGGAAGTTCAGGCCGAGGGTCGCAAGGAAGCCGGAGAAGGCCGCAACGACCTTCGAGTGGCCGACGACTTAAAGGAGCAATCCGAGACCGCCGACGTTCGCTCACGAGCCTATGGCGACAGAGCCCAGGCTCACCAGGAAGAGGCCGGTTACCTCCGAGAAGAGGCTAAATCGTTCACTGAGAGTGCTTCCGAGTACTCGGGTCAGGCAGCGGTGGCCGAGGCCTTCGGTACCGTAGCCGGAGCGGAAGCCCAGAATCAGGAAGCGATCGCCAAGCTCTTGGCTGCCAAGGCCGCCATCGATGCCGGGGCAGCAGAGTCCCTCTCTCAGATCCCGTTGTTCCGTGGAGAAGCCGTTCGCACCGGGCTGGAGGCCGAACTCACCAAGGTTCAAAGCGGTCTGTACACCGAGCGTGGACAGTTCTACGGCTCCATGGCCGAGGCCCTGACCACCGAAGCTGGGGAACTCGTAGGTCAGGCTTCGGCCGAGACCAGTCAGGCGGAGCGCAAAACCTCCATGGCCGACAACCGTGAGGTTCTCGGAACCGGGGATGCTAAGCGCTCTGAGAAGTTCAAGGCCGATTCCGAGCATCTGCAGGGGCGCAGCGCCGAAGTGCGCGAGCGTGGCGAACAGAGACTGGCCGAAGGAACTGCCAAGCAGAACGAAGGCGCGGCAACTTTGGAACAGGCTATGTCGGATTTGGCGCAGGCCACCGAGAAGCAGGGTCAAGCGCACGAGCAACAGGAAGTCAACGTGAGAACTCTCGAAAACTTCCACGCCAAAACGGCGGACACTTTGGAAGCTCGAGAGGAAGCCTTGGCAGGTCTTTCCGACAGTGGTGCAACTCAGACCGAAGCTCTCAAGTCTCAGGCCGAATCTCTATTGGGAATGGTTGGAGCTCACCTCGAAGGAACCGCTTCTCAGGAGGTTCGCCAGGATGCTCTCGAGGACCTCAAGCAGGCTTCCGAAGATCTCGGCCAGGCCATCGACACTCAAGCCGAAGGATTTGGCAACAGAGCTGCCGGCTCTGAGTCCGAGAAATCCGGTGCCGAAGCTGTTCGCCACGGTGAAGATGCCAGTCAGGCTGGAGCCCTCAAAGAGGGTGAAGGCAAAAAGAAGACCGAGCAAGGACGTCAGACCGAACAGGCTGGTAAGGTTGTGGCCGATAAGGGGCAAAAATACCAGGAACTGGCTGAGGAAGCCGCCCAGATCCCGTATCACATCTCAGAGTAGATCTGATTCTCAAAGGACTCAAAAAGGGGTTCCACTTCAGGGTGGGGCCTCTTTTTTGTTGGGTGCAGGTATGGCATGGATACCCTTGGACTGTACTTCCTTCGGTGCAGGGTTCACTAGGTTCGGAGCTAAACCACAGAGGATGCTATGGAAAGCCCTCTCGGATTGGTCTCAATCCCTGAATCGAGGTAGGGAAAGCTGGAAAGAGCTGAGGGCCATCCCTCTGGTGGTGGAGTTTTCGAATGAGGCCTCGAGGTTGGGATTGAAAACCTACTTGGTGGGGGGGGCGGTGCGCGATCTCTTGCTTGGGCGACCTTG